>DASSOZ010000117.1:0-3139 GCA_035700105.1 Acidimicrobiales bacterium | reverse complement strand
ACGCCGCGGTGCCGGCACGCGTTCTCGAAGGCGCGTACGGACAGGTCGGCCTGGCGGACCACGACCACCGACTGGTCGAGGATCTCGTACTCGGCGAAGTCACCCGGGTTCGGGATCTCCTCGAGCCGGCACGCCATCTGCCACACGCGGGGCCACAACCGCTCCGCCTCGAGCGCGAAGAACTCCGGGTCGTAGTACCGCTGCTTCGGGATCCGGTCAGGGAGCTCGATCGCGAACGGTACGGCCACGGCGGCCAATCGTAGACCGATCGGTACAATCTTGGCCCGTGGTGGACGTGCTCGTCGTCGGTGCGGGCATCACCGGCGTCTACCAGCTGTACCGGGCGCTCGACGCCGGCTTCTCGGCGCAGCTCGTCGAGGCTGGCGACGGCGTCGGCGGCACGTGGTTCTGGAACCGGTACCCGGGCGCCCGCTTCGACTCGGAGAGCTACACGTACGGCTACCTGTTCTCGAGGGAGCTGTTCGACGAGTGGGAGTGGCAGGAGCACTTCGCCGGCCAGCCCGAGGTCGAGCGCTATCTCAACCACGTCGTCGACCGCTTCGACCTGCGCCGTCACATGCGCTTCGGCGCGCCCGTCACGTCCGCCGTCTTCGACGAGACGACCGGCACGTGGCGCGTGACGCTCGACGACCGAGAGACGATCGTCGCCCGGTTCCTCGTGTCGTGCACGGGCGTGCTGTCGGTGCCGTACATCCCGGACTTCGCGGGGCGTGACGAGTTCGGCGGCGTCCAGCACCACACCGGCCGGTGGCCGAGCGAGCCGGTCGACCTGCGTGACAAGCGCGTCGCGGTCGTGGGGACGTCGTCGAGCGGCGTGCAGGTGGTCGCCGCCGTCGTCGACGAGGTCGCCGACCTCACCGTGTACCAGCGCAGCGCCAACTGGTGCACGCCGCTCAACAACCGGCCGATCACGCCCGAGGAGCAGGCGCAGCTCCGCGCCGACTTCGAGCAGCTGCGGGAGACGCTGAACACGTCGATCCACGGCTTCCACCACCCGCTGAACCCGCGCTCCACGTTCGACGACAGCGCCGAGGAGCGGCGGGCGTTCTTCGAGCGCATGTGGGCGAGCCCGGGGTTCATGAAGTTCACGAGCAACTACGTCGACATCCTCACGAACCCCGACGCCAACGCCGAGTGGTGCGAGTTCATCGCCGGCAAGATCCGTTCGATCGTCCGCGATCCGGACACGGCCGAGCGGCTCATCCCCCGTGACCACCGCTACGGCGAGAAGCGCCCGCCGTACGTCGCCGGCTACTTCGAGGCGTTCAACCGGCCGCACGTCGAGCTCGTCGACCTGCGCGACGCGCCGATCGTGCGTGTCAGCCCGTCGGGCATCGAAACGGGCGACGGGCGGCACCGCGAGCACGACGTCATCGTCTGGGCCACCGGCTTCGACTTCGGCACCGGGGCGATGCTGCGCATGGGGATCCGCGGCCGCGACGGTGTCGCACTGACAGACCACTGGGCCGACGGTCCGACGACCTTCCTCGGCGTGCAGACGCACGGCTTCCCGAACCTGTTCTTTCCCGGCGGTCCGCACGCAGCGGCCGGCAACAACCCCCGCTACAACGGCGACCAGGTCGACTTCGTCACCGCCACGCTCGTCCACGCCCGCTCGTGCGGCTTCGACGTCATCGAGCCGACCGTCGAGGCCGAGGAGCGGTGGACGCGCATGATCGACAAGGCCGCGTCCCGCACGCCGTTCGGCACGATCGGCCAGTACGTCGGCGGCAACATCCCGGGCAAGCCCCGCCGCTACCTCCTCAACGCCGCCGGACGCCCGAAGCTGTTCGAGATGATCGCCGAGGTCGTCGACACCGACTACGCCGCGTTCACGATGTCACGCAGCGTCGAGGCTGATGCCGTAACCCACCGTTGAGGTGGGTTTACGGCATCACCCTGCGAGGATCAGACGGTCGCGATCGGCGTGACCGGGGACCCCACCGCACCCGGAAGGCGCAGCGGTGGCGCGGTGAGGAGGAAGCGGCTGCGTCCGTGCGACCGCAACCAGCCGGCCAGCTCGTCGAGGTACCACAGCTCGCCGAGGGGGACGCCGAGCCGGAACAGGCACAGGTGGTGGATCGGCAGGAACGAGTGCCGGCCCGGGTCGCGGTCCTTGCCGAGGAGTCCCTCGACGGCGTAGTTGTCGGCGACGAGCGCGGCGATCTGCGAGTCGGCGATCCACTGCAGGAGCGCGTCGTCCTTGGCGTCGAGGTAGCACGACGTCGTGAACAGCGCGCGCGACTCCGCCCGCTTGTCCCACTCGAGGAGCTTCGTGGCGTACCCGGTGTGCAGCAGCAGCACGTCACCCGGCTCCACCACGACGCCGTCGGCGTCCATGATCGACTGCAACGTGGCGAGGTCGACGGGCCGCCACTCGTCACCGAGATGGTGCCGGAGGTCGACGAGCACGCCGCGGCCCTGGACGCCGTGGAACGCCATGTGCTCGAGCCCGAGGTGGCGGGCGACGCACGCGCCGTCGTCGGTCGGACCGACGAGGTCGGTCCCGGCGCGGTAGCCGTTGTAGTACACGGGCTCCTCGACGCCGTCGCCGTCGGCGTCGAACTCGGCGCCGACGTGTGCCAGCGAGTCCCACTGCGTCGAGTACTGCAGCGACAGCGTGACGGTGTCGTCGGCCCAGACGTCGACGTACTTCGGGTCGCCGAAGTCCTTCATCCCGCTCATCCGGACGTTGTAGAAGCACGCCGGATTCCCGTCCATGTCCTCCGTCGGCGCGAGCCGGGGCGGATGGCGGCGCTGGTTCAGCAGCGTCCCGCCGGGGAAGTCGAGCGGAAGGCTCAGGCAGAAGCTGACGCCGTGCTCGACCTCGCGCACGCCCTCGAGCACCTTCGCCGGGGTGAGGAGGTTGATGCGGCCGAGCTCGTCGTCGTCGCCCCAGTCGCCCCACGTCGAACGGTCGGGGCGGTGCGTCCAGCGCGTCGTCACGCCGTTGCACTGTACCGATCGGTCCATTACGGTGCGGCCAATGACGCCGAAGGACTTCGTCGTCTCCGGTGACGGTCATCTGCTCGAGCCGACCGACCTCTTCCGCACCCGCCTCCCGAAGCACCTGCGCGACCGCGCCGTCTGGGAGGAGGACTTCGAGCTCGACGAGCCG
>DASSOZ010000116.1:0-12107 GCA_035700105.1 Acidimicrobiales bacterium | reverse complement strand
ACGTCGCCGTGGCCCGGGCCCTCGAGGACGAAGCCGAAAGAGTGCTCGCCGGCGGCTAGCGGGCTAGTGCCAGCTCCCTGCGCCGGAGCCGCCCTTCGCGATGTACGCGCCCACACCGCATCCCGCGTCGGTGAAGTCCGGCACGACGTCAAGCGTCGTGTTGCGGTTCTGATTCGAGGTGAGCGTGACACACACGCCGGCCGGTGCGCCCGGAACCGAAAGGTTCGCCCAGAGAAGATTGCCGGTGTCGGGCACGCCATCACCGCTGAGGTCCTCGTTGGTGATCGACGTCGCTGGGAACCGTGCGATCGGGACGGTGCTGCCCGGCGCAAGCTCTGTTCCCGCCGGATACACGTTCAGGGTGTACGACAGGTTCTTGCACGCCGTCGTGGCGAGCTGGCCATTCCCGCCGATCGTGCCATCGGCCAGGTACGTGACGGAGCCATCGGTGTAGTCGGCGCACGAGCCGTCGCTGTCCGTAAACGGCTTGCCGGCGAGAGCGGGGCCAGCGAGGACGCCGGTGAACGCGCACGTGGCGAACAGTGCCGCCAGTAGTCGTCGAAGTCGCATCAGAGGTTCTCCTTCGGTGGTTGGTTGGGTCAGCCGCCGACGCTCACCTGGAGCGACACGGTCTTCGAGGCGCTGTTGCCGGCGAGGTCGGTGACCGTCGCCGTCGCCTGGTAGATGCCGACGATGGGCAGGTCCGCCTGCCACAGGCGGGCGTTGGGGCCGCAGGGCGAGTTCGCCGGCGCGGGCCCGGTGTAGGTCGCGGTGACCTCGCTGGCGATGCCGACGAGCTGCGGCGTGTAGGTGACCTTGACCGGGTTCACGCCCGAGACCGCGTCACCGGCGCAGCCGGTGAGCTTCTGGCCGAGGATGTAGAGCGTCCCGGGGTTGACATCGATGAGCGGGTTCGACGAGTCGAGGCCCACGACGAGCGTCTGGTCGGGTTCGACGTTCCCGACGTTGTCGACGGCGTGATACGTGATCGTCGTCCTGCCCTGCGTCGTGACGTGGAAGGTCGTCGTCGACCCGGGGACCGTCGCCCCGCCGGTCTGCGCGCCCGAGAGCGAGTAGACGATGCGGTTGACGCCCGACCCACTCCCGTCATCCGCGGTCAGCGTGACGGCGACGTCCGGCGCCGTCGTCCACCCGGCCGAGTTGAGCGTGGGCGACGTCGACGCCGCCGTGCCCGGGCCGGTGCCGTCGGAGACCCAGCCGTAGGTGGCGATGGACTGGTTGCCGGCGTCGTCGAACGCCACGACCCAGAACGAGTGCTCGCCGTCGGGGAGGCCGGTGAACGCGACCGGTGACGTGCACGCGGTGAGCGGGCCGCCGTCGAGGCCGCACAGCACGGTGACGTCCGACGCGGGATCGGTCGGATCCGCGGCCGTGAAGGTGAAGGTCGCGGTCGACGGCCCGGGATCGGACGGCTTCGAGCCGATCGTCGCGGACGGTCCGCTGCCGTCGACGGTCACGTGGCGGACGTCGGTCGCCGTGCGACCGCCGCTGTCCGTCCCTGTGAGCGTGACCGTGAGCGTGCCCGACGGCCACACGCCGTTCGGCGCGCGGAGGTCGAGGCGGTTGCCCGTACCGACGAGTTGGCCGTTGACGGTCCAGCGCAGCTGCGCGCCCGACAGGCTGCCCTCCTGCGGGCTCGTCGCCGTGCCGCTGAGGCTCAGGACGCCCGTCGGACGGATCGTCGTCGAGTCGACCGGGTTGGCGATGGCGGCGACGGGCAGCTTCGGGGTGTTCGTGACGGGCACCCTCGATGCGGCCGTGGGGTCGCTGCGTGACCAACCGTCGATGGCGACGAACGTCAGCGTGCCGTTCCCGCCGCAGGCGATCGTCTCGTCGTAGTCCACGGCGAACGTCGCCGTGTTGCCGCTGACGGAGACGGGCGAGACGCCGACCGCCAGCGGGTACACCGCGCCGCTCGGGCACGTCAGCAGCAGCTCGCCGACGAGCTGGCCGGCGACGGGGCTCGTCACGGTGGCCGTCACCGACGACCCCGTCGTCGACGCGAGGAACACGTCCCTCCCGCCCGTTGCCGGGCGGTCGAACGCGAGCGTGCCGTTCTCACCGTAGGGATTGGCGTCGCTCGTTCCGGTGGTCAGCTGCTGCGCACCGGTCCCGTCGGCGTTGACCGACCAGATGGCGCCCGCCCGCACGAACGCGATGCGCCCGTCGGCGAGGAAGGCCGGCGAGGATCCGTTCGTGACGACGACCTTCGTCTTGGACGGGTCGCGGCTGTCGACCACCCAGATGTCGGTGCCCTTGGCGTACGCCACCCGGGCGTCGCCGGCGACGTGCGACGCGCTCGGCGCCATCTCCTTTGCCGGCGTCGACACGAGCGGCGACGACTTCCCGCCGGCGAACGGCACCTTCAGGATGCCGCCGGCAGCCGAGTGGAAGAAGACGGTCGTCCCGTCGGCCGACACCGTCGGCGTGTCAGCGGCGGGGTTGGCGCCGCCCTTGGCGTAGATGAGCGTCGGTGCACCCAGCGTCGGCGGCGCCGTGGTCGGGTTCACCGTCGCGGTGTACAGGTTGCCGTTGAGCGCGTACACCAGTGCGGTGCCGTCGGGCCGGAACGCCGGGTCGGTCTGCGCCAGGTTCTTGCTCGAGTCGTTCGCCCATCCGAGCTCGGCGACCTTGGTGCGGTTGGCGATCGGCGCCACGTGGATCGTCGTGACACCGGCCGAGCAGGACGCGCACTTCGCCACCCACGCGACCGACGACGACGACACGGCGGCGTTGGTGTCGTCGCGGGTGGGGTCCTGCGTGTAGTTGCGGAGGTGGCTCGCGCCCGTCGACGACGTCGACGTGACGATGGGCTTCGATGCCGGCTTCGTCACCGAGTACAGGAGCGTCCCGCCTCCGGTGACGGGGTTGGCGCGGCACGTGAGGTCGCCCGCCGCGCAGCGGTAGAACCGGACCTGCGTCGCGCCGGTGAAGCCGTCGAACGCGGTGGAGAACAGGCCCGCCGGCGCGTCGCCGTCGCCGTCGCCGTCGTGGTGGTGCTCGGAGGACTCGAACGTCACCCGCACGCCGTAGTTCCGGGCGAGACCGCCGAGGGCGTCGAGGTTCACGAGCCGGTAGTCGCTCGTCGGATCGGGCGATGCCGGATCCGGGGCCAGCGGCTGGTTCACGTCCGCGCTGAAGTAGGACTCGAGGACCTTCGTCGTGGCCGCGGTGCCACCGGTGACGCCGGACATCACCCACGTCGTCAGGCCGGCGCCGACGCCGTTCGTCGTCCCGACCGCGCCGCCGGTGCAGTCGCTCGTCGTCGGTCCGCCGAACTGGCACAGCAGGTACTGCTGGTCGAGCGGCTCGAGAAGCGTCGTGCTGTCGTTCCACGCTGTCGCGTCGCTGGCGTAGCGCATCGCCGAGCGAGGCCCGGTCAGCATCGTGCGCGCCGTGATGTTGTGGCCGCGACCCGTCGCGGTCCCGTCGGCGAGGATGTTGGGCGAGTGGTAGGACCCGCCCGAGCGGGAGACGGGCACGGCGCCGAACGTGTGCGCCAGCTCCATGCCGAGGACGCTGCCGGCGACGGCGTTCGGCGAGGTGTACGACGCCCGGAACCAGCCGACGAGCGAGTTCGGAGCGGCCATGCCCTCGACGCAGGCGCCGCCGGAGGACACGACGCCGTCACTGATCGCCTCGTCGACGACGCCGACGACCCGGTCAGCGGGCGTCGACGGGTTGACCGTGTTCCACGACTGGAGGTACTGGCTCAGCGCGCTCTTGATCGCCTCGAAGCTCGCCGAGCCACCGCAGTACTTGCCGTTCGTGCCGTACGCGCCGGCGATCGACGCGACGTCGAGCAGGCCGGGGTCGACGGCGTAGCGCAGGCCTCCGGACGTGGCGCGCAGGTCGTTCACCACGCACGGCCCGCCCTGGGCCGTCGCTGCGCACGGCACGGGATAGAGGCGCGACACGGTCTCGAACGCCCGCTGGACGGCGCCGTCGGCGTTCGCCGTGTATTGCGTGTTGCGTGCCGCCGAGCCGTCGCCCATCGGGACGACGAGGACGCGTAGCGCGTTCGACTTCTTCGCGACCGTCGCCGTCTGGCTGAAGACCTTCGTGCCGGCGACGGGCGTGCCCGACGACGAGCCGGTGTACGACACCGACACCTGGAAGGTCAGCGAGAACGCCGCGTCGGTCGACGACGTCATCAGATTGCCGGGCACCGCGAAGAACGGGTCGCTCGGCTTCGGACCGCTCGCCCACGGGCTGAGGGCGCCCTGGGTCGCGTCCGTCGGCGACACGAGCGTCCCCGTGCCGACGGGGGTCGTCCCGTTCAGGACCTGGAGCGACGCCGACGTGATCGTCAGCGTCTGCTTCGCCGTCGCGCAGTCGGGCAGGCTGAGGAGCGCGCGGACGAGCGTCTCCTTCCCGCGCACGAGCGTGTCGCCGGGCAGGCCCTGGCCGACGATGAAGTCGCGCTGGGTCGGGACGAGGGCCGTCGTCGTGCACGCGGCACCGGCGGACGCGACACCCGCGCCGGCGACCGCCACGGCGCCGGTCACCATCGCAACCGTCGCGACGACCGAGGCGATCCGGGGCCGGGCGCGCCGAAAGGCCGCCGTGCGGCGGCATGCCGTCGTCTGCAGATACGTCGCGCGCCATCGACGTCGATGGAACCTCAAGATGCCTCCCCGGATGCGTTGCAGCCGGAACCGGCTGACCGCCGGGAGCAGTCCCCGCACCCGAGCACGGTGTGCGCCGCCGAGGCACCCTTGGCGTTCCCCGGTGTCGTTCCGCCACGCGGGCGGCCCCCAACCACGGTTCTCGCTGTCGTGCCTCGCCCCGGATGCGGGGACTGCTCCCGACGGGCCACCGGACCCGCCCTCTCTGGTTGACACTGTGGCCCGATCGGGCCACACCCGGCATCCCTGAGGTCAGGTATTCGGCCGACGGAGCGCTTCCGACGCCAACTGGGCGCGAGACGTCGCGCCCAGCTTGACGAAGATGCGCTTGAGGTGGCTCTCGACGGTGTGCCGCGAGACGACGAGCCGCTCGGCGATCTGCGGGTTCGTCAGCCCCTCGGCGACGAGGGCGGCGACCTCGGCCTCGCGGGCCGTCAGCGACTCCCAGCCGGACGCGGCGGCGTCACGGCGGATCCGCCGGGGTGCGGCGCCGAGCGAGGACAGGCGGCTGTCGACGCGACGCAGCACGCGCCGGGCGCCCAACGCCTCGGCGATCGACCGCGCCTCGGTGAGGAGTGTGATCCCTTCCGTCCGACGGCGGGCGCGTGCACCGTCGGTCGTCAACATGGTGCCGGCCTCCTCGGCCGTCATCATCAGGTCGGGCCGCCGCGGACTCGCGCGGAAGGCGTCGCACGCCCCGATGAGCGCATCGGCGTCGCCGTCCAACAGACCACGGCATCGCAGCGCCGCGCCCCGCGCGCTCGCGACGTCCGGCGCGCGCCGCGCCCCGTCCTCGGCATCCGCCGTCACCGCCGCAGCGCGGTCCCGGTCGCCGATCGCCACCGCCAGCCGGACGAGATCGGGCGCCACGCCCCGCCACGACTGGAAGTAGCGCACGGACGCTGTCAGGTCCCACTCCGTCGCCAGCAGCGAGGCGGCGTCGGTGACCGATGCGCGGGCCTCCGCGATGAGCGAGCGCGCCCACAGCACGACGTCCGCGCCGTTCTGTGCGCCGTGGCGCTCGAGCGCCCCCTCCGCCGTGCGAACGAGCTCGTCCGCTCGATCGATCTCGTCGCGGCGGAGGTGGACGAGTGCCGGGTACGCGAGCGCCCACGGGACCGACACCGCGGATCCGTTCGTCGTCGTCCTCTGCCACGTCACGTCGGCGGCCGCGACCGCGTCGTCCCAGTTGCCGGCGAGGACGTCGACGATGACGAGCCAGATGTCGTAGATCGTCAGCAGGGACGCGTCGCCGCTGGGGTCGCCTTCGCGCCGCAACGCGTCGTGCAGCGCCGCCCGGGCGTCGTCGAAGCGGTCGGCCTCGATCAGCGCCATCGGGAGGACGATCCCGACACCCTCGGGCAGCCGCGCGTCGCGCCGCAGGATCGCCGCCCGCTCGGCGAGCGCGACCGCACTGTCGACGGCGCCGCGCGCGAGGCGGCCGAACACGAGCGCGGTCGATGTCGCCAGCAGCGTCTCCGGGTCGTCGCTCGCACCTCGTTGCGACGTCAGCTCCAACGCCGCGTCCTCCGCGGCGCGGACGTCACCGGCGAAGAGGTGCGCGCCCGGGAGGCGCAGCATGAGCCAGCGTCGGTCTGCGTCGTCGAGGTCGCGCGTCGCCACGAGGCGGACCAGCGCGTCGCGCGCCGCCTCGGCGTCGCCGGCTCGTTGCATCGCCGCCACGAGGCACCACTGCAACTCGACATCGAGGGCCGGGTCGTGACGGCGGCCGAGGACGTTGCGAACGGTGCTCGCGGCATCGGCGATCCGGCCTTGCGTGATCGCCGGCCACGCGCTCGCGGTCTCGAGACGATCGCGGGTCGCGTCGTCGACGCCGCCGGCGGCGAGCGTCACGCGGCACACGTCGAGGGCGAGCACCGGGTCCGTGCGCCGCCGCTCCCACGCGACTTCGGCGGCGACCGCCGCCGGTGCCAGGCCCTCGGCGGCGACGATGTGCGCGGCGACCACGCCGCCGTCTGCGTGGCCGGCGGCGTGAAGGACCGAGGCGATCTCGCCGTGGACCGCGGCACGTACGGCCGGCACCAGCGACTCGTGCAGCGCCGCCGTGACCGCCGGGTGCCGGAACGAAAGGCGCGACCCGTCCACGGCCACGACCCGTCGCTGTACTGCGGGCTCGAGGTCGACGGCGACGTCGGCCACCGGGCGGCCGAGGACGAGCGCGAGCTCCGCGAGCTCGACGTCGCCGCCGACATCGGCAAGCGCGGCGCCGACCTGCAGCGCCTCGATTGCGGTCGGTGGTGCGCCGACGTAGCGGATGATCCCGTCGCGGAACGACCCGGGGAGGTCGGGGCGGTCGATGTCGGCGACACCGTCGCTCACGGCGATCCGGCCTTCGCGACGGAGACCGGCGACGATCTCGACGACCACCACCGGGATCCCGTCGGCGCACCGCGTGACGCAGCGACCGAGGACCGGCCCGCACCTCGCACCGCCGAGATCCGTCTCGGCGAGCTCGATGCACTCCTCGCCCGACAGGCGCGCCAGTCGGACACGTGTGCCCCCGGCGTCGACGATGTCGCGGGCCGGTGAGCGGTCGGCGTCGACGGTGGTGACGACCAGGGCAACGGGTCGTTCCGGGCCGTGGGCGACGAGGGCGCGGAGCGCCGCAGCCGCGGCCGCGTCGAGATCGTCGATGTGATCGACGACCAGGAGCGAGGGCGCGTCGCCGATCGCAATGTCACCGGCATCGACCACCGGACGGACGACGGACAGGCCCAGCTCGGCAGCGGTGGTGACGGCGACGTCGACGAGCGCCGTCGCGCCCATGCCCGGAACCGCCTCGATCACGACGGCGCGCACACGGCCGGCCCGTAGCGCGCCGGCGACGCAGTCACGGACAATCGTGGCCTCCGCATCGCGCCCGACCAGACGCCGGCGTCCGCCCGCGTCGGTCGCCGACACGTGGCTACCGCGCCTCTCGGAGCGCGTTCGCGGTGAGCTCGATCCGCGAGGAGACCCCGAGTTTTGCGAACACGTGCTTCACGTGCGTCTCGATGGTGTAGCGAGACACGAACAGCTGGTCGGCGATCTCGCGATTGGTGAGCCCGCTGGCGACGAGGTCGACGACCCGTCGCTCGGTCGGCGTGAGGCTGTCCCACCCCGTCTCGGGGCGGCGGCGGACGCGGCGCGGCTGGCGCACGCCGAGCGCTCGCAGCCGGCCGGCGACGCGCTGGGCGTCGAACGTCGCGCCGAGCGCCTCCCACGCGTGGAGGCTGTCGCGCAGCAGCGCGACCGCGTCGTCGCGGCGTCCAGCGTGGCCCATGGCCGCGCCGGCGTCCTCGAGGGCGGCCGCGGTGTCGACCGCGCGTGGCGACTTCCGGTACAGGCGCACGGCGTCGACGAGCGCGTCGGGGTCGGCGTCGACCAGCCCGCGACACCGCCGGGCGGCGGCCTCGGCGCTGTGGATCCCCGGCGCGCGGCGGGCACCCTCCTCCGCCTCGGCGGTGACCGCTTCGGCGCGCGAACGCTCGCCGCTCGCCAGGCACAGGCGCACGAGATCCGGCGCCACCGACCGCCACGACAGGAAGTACCGCATGCCCGAGATGGCATCCCACTCGAACGCGAGGACCGTCGTCGCCGCGCCGACATCGCCGTGCGCCTCGAGCAGGAGCGACCGCGTCCAGAGGACGATGTCAGCCCCGATCTGCGGCCCGTTCGTCAGGAGATCGGTTTCGCCGCGTCGTAGCAGCTCGTCCGCGCCGTCGAGATCGCCGGCGTGGAGCGCGAGGCGGGCGAGGAGGCCACGCCCGAGCAGGCTGACGTTGCCGGGCGCGGTGCCGTCGTCGACGAGGGCGAGGCCGGCCTCGGCGTCGGCACGGGCGTCGTCCCAGCGCCCGCCGATGTACCCCGTGCCGACGAGGCCGAAGTGGTAGTAGGCGATCGCCGCACGGTCACCGCGCGTCGTGTCACGACGCAGCCCGGCGCGCAACCTCGCGGTCGCGTCGTCGATCTCGTCGGCCTCGAGGTGCAGCACGCCGAGGTGCAGATCGACGTTGAATCGGGGCGCGTCGAGCGCGTCGCGACGGGCCGCCGCCTCCTTCGCGAGCGCGAGCCCACGGTCGACGTAGCCGGCACCGGCGGCCGCCCATGCCAGCGTGCCGAGCGCGTAGACGTGCACCTCCTCGTCGCCGGCGGCGATCGCCCACTCGCGCACCGCCTCACCTGCCTCGGCCGCGCCGGGGGCGTCGCCGGTGGCGAGGCGGGCTTCGGCGAGGAAGGCGCGGACGCGCGCTCGGGCGGCGTCGCTGAGCCCGGCGAGCCCCACCGACGTCTCCACCTCGGCACGGTGCGCGAGCGGCGAGTCACTGCGGAGCACAGCGAAGGTCTGGCCTTCGACGAGCTCGCCGTCGAGGGCGGTGTCGTGCGGGCGAGCGAGGACCTCGGCGGCGAGGTCGGTCGCCTCGCTCGCCCGGCCCTGGAGCACCAGCGGCACGAGCATCGCGGCAATGGCGCGATCGCGCTGGGCGTCACCCTCGGGGAGCAACTCGAGGGCGCGCTCGAGGACAGCGGTCGCGGGCCCGGGCGCGCGATCGCGCAGTTCCCGACCGACGTCGACGAGCGTCGCTGCGCCGGTGGCGTCCGTGATCCCGCGCAGGAGGTGCGGGACGAGCCGGTGGGGCGCGGCACCGGCGACGTCGAGGACCCGGTGGACCTCGCGGTGGAGCGCGGCCCGCGTCTCGTCGTCGAGCTCGAGGTAGAGCGCATCGCGCACGAGGTCGTGGCGGAACGCGAGTGCGCCGCCGCGGTCGTCGACGACCCCGCCGCCGATGGCCTCGTGGAGCGTGGAGAGGAGTGAGACCACCGGCCGGCCGAGCACCAGCGCGAGCTCGGCGGGGAGGAACTCGCGGCCGAGCACCGACGCGACGCGCAGGACATCGACGGTGGCGGGCGTCATGGCGGCGATACGTCGCCCCAGCGTCTGGCGGATGCCGGCGGGGACGACGAGCGCTCCGGGCGCAAGGTCGATGCCGCCAGCGTCGTCGGCGACGAGCGCGGCTTCGTCGTCGAGCGCGGCGACGAGGCCGGCGGCGAACAGGGGGTTGCCGCCGCACGCCGCGAGCGCGTCGCGCAGTCTGGGTCCGGGCCTGCGCCCGCCGAGGATGCCGGCGGCGATCGCGGCGACCGCGTCGTCGTCGAGCGGGCCGAGGTCGACGGTCGTCGCCCCGCGGCGAACGAGGTCGGCAACGGCACGGTCGAGCGCGGCGGTGTGTGCGCCGGTGCGGGCCGTGACGACGACGGCGAGACGGGCGTCGGGCAGGCGACGGCTGAGGTCGCGCACGAACGCCGGCGTCGCGTCGTCCGCCCAGTGGAGATCCTCCAGGGCGAGCAGCGTCGGTGCCGCGGTGGCCAGCTCCTCGATCCGGGCGAGGAGCGAGTCGCCGACGACGAAGCGAACGTCGACGACCGCGGTCATGCTGGCCGCTGCCGGGGGCGCCCCGACCGCGTCGACGAGCGGCCCGAACGGGCGCTCCCGTCCGAGCTCGGTCGCGCTGCCGCTCACGACCGTGAAGCCGGCCGCTCGGGCGTCGTCGGCGAGCGCCTGCACGAGCGCGGACTTGCCGATCCCCGGCTCGCCGGTGACGACCGCGGCCCACAGGCGGCCATCGGCCGCTGCCCGCAGCCCGGCGCGCAGGGTCGCCAGCTCATCGCCCCGCCCCGCCAGCGCCCCCACGGTGGCGAGGATACGACGGGCGGTGCGGCACGAAGAAGGCGTAACGGACGAAATCCCTGACGTCAGGGATGCTGCCGTCGCGGCCGCGGGGTGAGGGTGATCGCATGCGGAAGGACCCGAAGATCGAGATGCTGCGCCGCGTCCCCGCCCTCGCCGCCTACTCCGACGCGCAGCTGGCCGACCTGGCCGCGCTCGTCGACGAGTTGGTGATCGAGAGTGGGCACGTGTTGACCCGCGAGGGGACGACGGGCCGGGAGGCGTTCCTCATCGTCGACGGCGAGGCGACCGTCACGATCTCCGGCGAGCTCGTCGCCACCGTCGGACCCGGCCAGTTCGTCGGTGAGATGTCGCTGCTCGAGCGTCAACCCTGCACGGCCACGGTGACGGCGGTGTCGCCGATGCACGTGCTCGTGATGGACCCCCGCTCGTTCGGCACCGTGTTGTCGGACGCGTCGATGGCGACGCGCATGGCCCGGACCCTCGCCGCCCGCCTGCGGGCGCAGGAGTCGCCGGCCGCTACGCCGACGCCGGCGGTGTGAGCGCGTCACCTCGTTCGAGGTACACAGCCGCGGCTCGAAGCAGGTCCGGGTCGTTCGCGAAGTCGCCGATCCCGTTGTTGCAGCGGAAGCACAGAATCCCGCGGACGACGTCGGTTTCGTGGCAGTGGTCGACGTGAAGCGAGATGTCCTCGCGCCGCTGCCGCCCGCATATGGCGCACCCGCCGCCTTGGAGCTCGAGCATCTCGTCGTACTGCTCGAGCGTCATGCCGTACTTGCGCTTCAGGTGCGATCGACGGTTCGACAACGGCCGCTTGCCCGCTTCGACGAACCGTGCCATCCGATCGCGATCGCGACCCGGGTTCGCGTCGCGCCACGCTCGCACCCTCGCCCGGTTGAGTTCGGGGTTCGCCTCACGTCGCGTCCGTTGGAGGGCGAGATTGCAGGCCTTGCACTCCGGTCGATGCCCGTCGCGGGCGCCCGACTGGCGGTGGAAGTCAGTAAGCGGCTTGGCCGTCCCACATTTCGTACACACCTTCTCGGGCACGGCTTCCACGCACGAAACCCTATGCAGAGGGTGTGACAGGATGTAGTTACTGACCGCCCTTCTGAATGTAATTGCGCACGAAGTCCTCTGCGTTCGTCTCGAGCACTTCGTCTATTTCGTCCAACAGTTCGTCGAGCTCGGCCTTGATCGCTTCGCCCTGCTTGGCGGGCGCGGCGTCCTCGACGACCTCCTCGTCCTGTCGGGCAGGCGCTTGCTTCTTCTTCTGCTCTCGCTCAGCCATCTCGCAACATCCAGTCCAGTCCGCTGGGGACCCTAGGAACCCAGCCGTTCCAACAGCTCAGCCGGCGTCCGGCATCCCTCCAACAACGTATCGACCAGCTCGGCGCTACCCCGTAGCGGTTCCATCATCGGCACACGCCGCAGCGGATCGCCACCGAGATCGAACACCAGCGAGTCCCAGTTGGCCGCCACGATCGACGGTGCCCACCGCTGGAGGCACTTCCCGCGGAAGTACGCCCGGGTCTCGCGCGGCGGTTCGGTCACCGCGTCGGCCACCTCGTCGTCCGGGAACAGGCGCTGCAGGCCGACCCGCGCCGCCAGCGACTTCGCCGGGCGCACGTCGTGGTACTGCAGGTCCATCGCCGCCAGCCGCGAGTCGGACCACGCCAGCTGGTGCCGCTCGCGGTAGCCGTCGATCAACCGCAGCTTCGCCACCCAGTCGACGCGGTCGGCGACCGAGGACACGTCGGACTCGAGACCGG
>DASSOZ010000115.1:0-46269 GCA_035700105.1 Acidimicrobiales bacterium | reverse complement strand
GGTCCCAGAACGTCGCCGCGTGGTGCACGAGTTGATCCAGACCGCTGGTGCCGACGGTGGCGGGGTCGCCCTCGACCCAGCGCCAGAACCGCTCGACGGGGTCGTCGGGCGGCGGCGGTGGCGGCCCGGTGATGCCGAGCTCGTCGAGGTCGTCGATGCCGACCGCCTCGATGCGCATCGCCGTGAACCGCTCCATGTCCATGTTCGCCATGTGGTTGTCCCACGACATCGCCGCATCACGCGGGTCGCGGCACACGTGCACGTACGTGACGCGCGGGTCGAACGGCAGCCCGTCGAGCGGTGTGTGTGTCTTGATGAAGCGCCGGTGCGTCTGCGCGTCGAGCTGCGCCACGACCTCGTCGAGCGGGCGCGTGTTCATGTCGAGCCACGGCGTCAGCTGCGCGAGCGGCGCGGGCAGGTCGGCGGTGCGGAAGACGAGCAGCGCGCAGATCATCTGCATCCACGTCGTGCCGCACTTCGCCGGCGTGCTGATGACGATGTCGTCGTCTCGGAACTCGAAGCCGTCCCAGCGCGCGCTGTCGTGGACGAAGTTGCGGTACCGGCGATCCCCCATGCGCCCCCCTCTCGCCAGCGGCAACGATACGTCGATGCCGACGACGACGTCTCCGTTCCCCGACGGGTTCCTGTGGGGCACCGCGACCGCCGCGCACCAGGTGGAGGGCGGCAACACGAACAACGACTGGTGGGACTGGGAGCACGCCGCCGGCTCGCCGTGCCACGAACCGAGCGGTGACGCCGTCGACCACTGGCACCGCTATCGCGACGACATCGCGCTGCTCGCCGCGCTCGGGTTCGACACGTACCGCTTCAGCATCGAGTGGAGCCGCGTCGAGCCGGCCGACGGCGAGTTCTCGTCGGTCGCGCTCGATCACTACCGCCGCATGTGCGCGACGTGCCTCGAGCACGGCGTCCACCCGATGGTCACGTACCACCACTTCACGACGCCCCGCTGGCTCGCGGCGCAGGGCGGGTGGGACGCCGACGTCACGTCCGAGCGCTACCTGCGCTTCGCTGACGCCGTGTCGCGCCGCCTCGGCGACCTCGTCCACTCCGTGTGTACGTTCAACGAGCCGAACATCGTGTCGCTCATCGGCTACCTCGTCGGGTACTTCCCGCCCGGTGTGCAGGACGTCGCCGCGCGGCGGCGCGTCAACGAGCGGTTCGTCTCGACCCATCAGCGGGCGGTGCCGGTGATCAAGGGTGCCGGTGTCGGCGACAAGCCGGTCGGGTTGACGCTGTCGATGAGCGAGTGGACGCCGGTCGGCGACGGTGCCGAGGCGAACGTCGAGCGCTACCGGCGCGGGCACGAGGACGTCTTCCTCGAGGCGGCGCGGGGCGACGACTTCGTCGGCGTGCAGACGTACTCGCGCACCCGCGTCGGCCCGGAGGGGCAACTGCCGCCGGAGGACGGCGTCGAGACGACGCTGATGGGCTACGAGTTCTGGCCCGAGGCCCTCGAGGCGACCATCCGGCGGGCGTGGGCGGTCACGGACGGGACGCCGATCGTCGTCACCGAGAACGGCATCGGGACCGACGACGACACCCGCCGGGTCGAGTACCTCGCACGCGCGCTCCGTGGTGTGGCGGCGTGCCTGCAGGACGGCCTCGACGTGCGCGGCTACGTGCAGTGGTCGCTGATGGACAACTTCGAATGGGCCGAGGGGTACCGGCCGACGTTCGGGCTCGTCGCCGTCGACCGGACGACGCAGGAGCGGGTGCCCAAGCCGAGCGCCCGGTGGTTGGGCGCCCTCGCCCGTGGGAACGGCTCTGGCCTGTTCTGATCCCTCAGGACGACCCCCGTAGGATCCGATAGGTGGACATGAGCACGACCGAGGCGCTTCTGGCGCGCGCACGATCGCCGCAGGGCGTGAAGGCGATCCGCTACACGCTCACGTCCGTCATCTCGGTCGTGATCAGCCAGATCATCCTGGCCTTCTGCTTCGGCGTGCTCGGCTGGACGGCGAAGTCGGCCAACATCACCGCCGTCTCGATCTCCGCCGTGCCGTCCTACGTGCTCAACCGCCGCTGGGCCTGGGGCAAGCGGGGCAAGTCGCACCTCTGGAAGGAAGTCGTCCCGTTCTGGGCGCTCGCCTTCCTCGGCCTGGCGTTCTCGACCTGGGCCGCGGACTGGGCGGAGACGGCGTTCGACCGCTCGGCGATCGCGGTCAACATCGCCGCCCTGGGCGCCTTCGGCATCCTGTGGGTCGGGAAGTTCATCGTCTTCAACGAGGTGCTGTTCAAGCACCACCACGAGGTGCTGGAGGAGTTCCCGGCCCTCGACGGGACGACCGGCCTCCCGACGTAGCCCCGCCCGCCGGGCCGGCAGTCGGCGCCCGGTGTCGCGCTACCCGCCGAAGCAGGCGTCGACGTAATCGATGCCCTTGCCGTCGCACGCGTGCGACGGCGTCATGCTGCCGGGCCCGCCGACCTCTTCGAGCGCGGAGCTGTTCCCGATCGTGTGGACCTCGACGGCGCTGTCGCCGAACACGCCTGGCGCGATCGTGACGAACCCTCCGATGCCCTGGCCCGGGCCGGTCTGCTCGAAGATCGGCGCCCCCGTCGTGGTGTCGAAGCCGGTGATCGTGTAGTTGACGCCGGCGCCGGCTGGCTTGTTCGGGTTGAAGCAGTCGTGCGCCGAGGCCGGACCGGCGATGGTGATGACCGTCGCTGCCGTGACCGCGCAGCCGCTCAGGAGCCGACGAACCCGCATGCAGTTCCCCCTCACTCGTCGATGCGGTCACGAGCATCGGGCGCGGCACATGAGAGGGCGATGAGAGGCGCCCCTCGCTCACGGCGCTCTCATCCGCCGAACCGGATCATCGGTCGCGTGGCTGTCGGCGTACCGCTGGTGACGTGCGTGTTCGTGGCCCTCGTCGTCGCCGTCGCCGCGGTCGACGGTGCGCTCAGCGACGGACGGACGTCACCGGCAGCGCTCGAGCGGTGGTCGTCGACGGCGCTGACGGCGCCCTCGCGCCCGTGGCGAGTGCTGACGTCGATCCCGCTGACGAGCGGGTTGCGGATGACGGCCGGGATGGCCGTCGTCATCGCCGCGCTCTTCGGCCTGGCCGAGCACGTCGTCGGGTGGCGCACGGCGCTCGTCGCCGGTCTCGCCGGGAGCGTGGCAGCGACCCTCGTGTGCGACGTCGCACTCGTCGCGATGCGCTCGCCGACGGCGCACGCGCTCGACTTCGGTCCGTCGGCGGTTACCGCGGGGGCGGCCGGCGCGCTCGCCCGGCGCGCTCCCGTGCCGCTCGCCGTCGCCGTCGCCGTCGTGACGCTCAACGGCCTCGTGCTGCACCACCAGCTGCCCGACGCGGAGCACCTCGTCGCGTTCGTCGTCGGTCTGGGAGCACCGCAGCCGTGAACCTGTCCCTCGTCAGCCCGCGCGTCGTCGGTGTGCTCGCGATGCTGACTGCGGGCAGCGTCGTCATCGCCGTGTGCGGCCACCGGTCGCTCGTCCGCCCCCTCGCCGTGCTCGGCGCCGTCCTGCTGCTCGTGCTCACCGCTGCGGCCGGCGTCAACGAGTACTTCGACTACATCCCGACGACCGGTGCCCTGCTCGGGCAGCGCGCCGCCGACCAGGCGTCGCCCCGCCGGGTGCTGTCGGCCGTCCACGCTGCTCGTCCCCCGACCCGCGGTCTCGTCGAGTTGGTGTCGATCCCGCCGGTGCGGTCGGGCTTCCGCACCCGCCGCGCGCAGGTCTACCTGCCGCCGGCGTGGTTCTCGTCGCCCCGCCCGGCGCTGCCGGTCGTCGAGCTCCTCCACGGCACACCGGGGTCGCCGACGGACTGGACCCGCGCCGGTGCCGCCGACCTCACCGCCGACGCGTGGGCGGTCGACCACGGCGGCATCGCTCCGATCCTCGTCCTCGTCGACGAGAACGGTGGCTTCACCCGCGACTCGGAGTGCGTGGGCGCGTCCGAGTCGTACGTCGTCGACGACGTGCGGGCGTGGGCAGTGTCGACGCTCGGTGCGCGGACGGACGCGCGCAGCTGGGCGATCGGCGGCTCGTCCGAGGGCGGGTGGTGCGCGTTGATGCTCGCATTGCGGCACCCCGACCGGTACTCGACGCTGCTCGACTTCGGCGGCCTCGACCGGCCGACGCACTCTGGCGGCGCGCTGCGGCTGTTCGGCGGGTCGCGCGCGCGGATGCGGCGGTACTCGCTCAGGCATCTCCTCGTCGACGGTGCCGCCCGCCGCGACGGCGTCGCTGCGTGGCTCGAGGTCGGCTCGGCCGACGGCGGCACGACGCGCGCCGTCGAACACGTGGCCGCACTGTTGCGGTCGCACGACATCGCCACCCACGTCGTGCTGATCCCGCACGCGCATCACACGTGGCGGGTGTGGCGGCACTGCCTGCACGACGCGTTCCCGTGGGTGGCGACGCGCGTCGACGCCGCCTACGCGACGTGATGCCCGAGGTCGACCCGGACGACCGCGCCGCCGAGCGGGCCCCCGTTGGACGCCGACACCGACCAGCCGTGCGCACGCGCGACAGCGGCGACGATGGCGAGGCCGAGCCCGGCGCCACCGCCCGAGCGTCCCCGGTCCGACCCGCCACGGGTGAAGCGGTCGAACGCGCGGGGCAGCACGTCGACGGGAAACCCCGGGCCGTCGTCGGCGACGGTCATCGCATCCGGGGACAGTGCGACGTCGATACGAGATCGCGCGTGGCGCTGCGCGTTCACCAACACGTTCTGGACGAGCTGCTCGAGCCGTGCGGGGTCGGCAGCGAGCGCGGGCAACGACCCGGTGACGCGCACGCCCGGCGCGGTCGGCAGGCGCGACGCGACCCGCCGCACGAGCGCGGCGACGTCGACCTCCTCGACCCGCAACGGCAGCCGACCGGCCGACTCGCGCGCCAGCACCAACAGGTCGTCGGCGAGGTGACCGAGCCGTTCGGCTTCCTCGAGCGCGCTCCGCAACGACGGCTCCACGGACGCGCCGTCGCGCGCCTCGACCAGCGCGAGCTCGAGCTCGGCCCGCAGGATCGACACCGGCGTTCGCAGCTCGTGGCTGGCGTCGTCCACGAACGACTGCTCGTGCTCGAACGACGCCTGGATCCGGTCGAGCATCGCGTTGAGCGTCCGCCCCAGCCGGGCGATCTCGTCGTCGCCGGCGATCGACGGCAACCGACGGGACGGCTCGGTCAACGAGATGCGGTCGGCCTCCGACGTCAGGCGCTCCACCGGCCGCAGCGCGGCGCCGGCCAGCAGCCATCCGCCGGCGGCGAGCGCACCGATCAGCAACGGCGCCGCCACCGCCAGCTCCATCGCGAGCCGGCGCTGGCCGCGCTCGAGCGAGTGGCGTGACGTCGCCACGACGACGACGTCGCGAGCGCCGCGCAACGACACCGCACGGGCGAGCACCCGTGACGTCCCTTCCAGCCCGGGGACGTGACGGTCGAGGGACAGCCGACCCTGCCCGTGCACGTCGCGCACCTCGGCAGGCGTCAGCACCGGACCGGACCCGAGCGCGGCCCCGGCGGCGTCGACGACGGCGCCGTCCCCGTCGAGCAGCTGCGCGTAGGGGTCGGCGGCCGGCAGGTCGGGACGCCCCGACCGCTCGCGCAGCGCGGCGGCGAGGTCGGTCGCCCGAACCCGCAGCCCGCTGTTCACGCTGGCGTCGAGCTCGTGCGAGAGATCGAGGTAGAGCACCGCCGACGCGAGGACCAACACGCCTGTCGATCCGACCGCGAACAGGACCGCCAGCCGCGCTCGGAGCGACGTCGGGCCGACCGGCACGCCGCCAAAGGTAGGAGTCTCATCGTGGTCTCACGTGGCGCGGCGCACGATCGCAGCGTGACACCCGCCGAGCTCGCCGTGGCCGCGGACCGCGCACGCGCCGCGGGCGACACCACCGCGGGTCGTCTGCGCCTCGACACGCTCAAGGCCGTGCTCGACACGTGGCGCACGGTCGAGCCCCGTCTCGCCCGTCTCGACCCCGCCCGCGCCCATTACCTCCAGTACACCCAGGACGAGGTGCGCGACCTGTTGATCGACCCCGACCGGTGGCCCGTCGGCGAGGTGGTCACGCTGCTCATGGACGCGCTCGCCCCGCTCACCGAGGAGGCGCCGTCGACTGTTGTGCCGGATTCCGCCGCGAGCGCGCGGAATCCGCGAAGAAGTCGATGAGGAACCTCGACGTCGTCGACCTCGCGACGATCGGCGTCGCCGCCGGGACGCGCGCGCTCGTCGTCAGCGATCTCCACCTCGGCGCCCGCCCGAACGCCGTGTCGACCGCGGTGAGCGCAGAGGTCGCCCGGACCCTCGACGCGTGGACCGGTGCCGGGGTGGTCGTTCTCGGCGGCGACGTGTTCGAGTTGCTCGCCGGACCCCCCGACGTCGCCGCCGCGCTCACCGCCCACCGCGACTTCGCCGGCGCGCTCGAGCGCTTCCTCGCCGGTGCAGCTGCCGATCGCACGGTCGTCGTGCTCGCCGGCAACCACGACGGCCGCCTGGCGTGGGATGCCCGCGCCCGCCGCGACCTCGACTGTCGCCTCGGCGACCCGCCGCCGGACCGACTCGTCCACGCCCTCGCCGTCGACCTCGACATCGAGACCGGCGCCGGCATCCGCACCGTGCGCGTCGAGCACGGCCACCGTCTCGACACCGTCAACGCGCCCCACGACCCGCGCGACCCGTCGGACACGCCACTCGGCGCGCACGTCGTCACCGAGCTGCTCCCAGCGCTCCCGGACAAGCCGTGGCTCGCCGACGTCGATGCGCTCGCCGACCCGTCGACCCTTCCGGCGTTCGTCGCGTCGCGGATCGCCTACCGCACGCTGGCGCGACCACTGGCGTGGCTTGCCGTCCCACTCGTCGTCGCCGCGCTCTTGCGCGCGCCGCTGCCGTGGGAGCTGGCGGCGGGTGCGCTCCTCGCAGACCTCGTCCTGGTCGCCGCTGTGCTCGCGCTCGTCGGGCGGCGCGCGTGGGCCGCGCTCGCCGACCTCGCCGGCCGGCCCGGGGGCGGGCAGAACGACCGCCCGCGCGACGAGGCCCGCGCCCTGGTCACCTCGGGTCATGCCGGGTTCGTCACCGGCCACACCCACGAGCCGGAGCTGACGCCGCTCGGTGACGGCTTCTACGCCAACGCCGGCTGCGGCGCGCGCGTCGTCGACGCCGCGCCCGCCCGTCTCGGCCTTCCGCCCGTGTTCGCGCCGGTCCGCCGCCTGTCGTGGCTCGAGCTCGAGGCCGGCGCCGACCTCCACGTCCGTCTCCTCCACTCCGAGGTCGACCTCCCGGGCGCGTCAGTGCTCGAGCGGCTCGCCACCCGGCGCCGCCGGTACCGGCGCGTGGTGGCGGCGGCGGCGGCGGCGGGTGGTGCCCGTCCCGCCGTCGTCGCCGCGCTCTCGTGTGGCCGCCCCCCGGGGGAGCAGGTCCGGTCGTGGCCGCCCGTCGTCGATCCCGCTCTCCATCACCGCAGGGTGCGACGGGCGGCCGCGACCGCGATCGGAATCGCCGGGTTGCTCGATGTGGCGTCGGCACTGACGCCACCTCTTCGCGGCCGGCTGCACCTCGTCGTCGGCATCGTGCCCCTGGCGGTGCCGCAGGCGGCGGCCGCGCTGGTCGCCCTCGCGGGTCTGTCACTGCTCGCGCTCGCTCGTGGCGTGCGACGGGGGCAGCGGCACGCGTGGGCGACCGCGGTCGCGCTCCTCGCAGGAACGGTCGCGCTGCACCTCGTCAAGGGCGGCGACGTCGAGGAGGCCGCGGTCGCGGCGGCGCTCGCGGTGTGGCTCGTGCGCCACCGGCGCGACTTTCGCGCCGCGGTCGACCGCCCATCGCTGCGCCGCGGGGTGCTCGGCGTTGCCCTCGGCAGCGCGATCGCGTTCGCCCTCGGTGCCGTCGCGGCGCGCGTGTTCGGGCACGTCGACGCCGTGACGGCCATGCGGGCCGCCGGCGAGCGACTCGTCGGCGTCACGTCGGTCGGCCTCACCGACCGCGTCGACGACTTCCTCACGCCGACGCTGGCGGCGACGGGGTTCGGGTTGCTCGCCAGCCTGGGGTGGTTGGCGTTCCGGCCGGTCGTGCAACACCGGCGCGACCGCGACCGCGAGTCGACACGGCGTGCGCGCGACATCGTCGCCCGGCACGGGCGCGACACGCTCGCCTACTTCGCGCTCCGCGACGACAAGGACCTTTTCTTCTCGGGCGACACGCTGGTGGCGTACGCCGTGCTGGGGGGCGTCGCCCTCGTGTCACCCGACCCCATCGGGCCCGCCGCCGAGCGCGACCAGGCGTGGCGGGCGTTCCGGGGGTTCGCCGGCGAACGTGGCTGGACGGTGGCGGTGATGGGCGCGTCGGCCGAGTGGCTGCCCGTGTACCGGGCGTGCGGCATGCGCGACCTCTACGTCGGTGACGAGGCCGTCGTCGACTGTGTGACGTTCCGCATCGACGGCGGCGACCGCAAGCCGCTGCGACAGGCGGTCAACCGGGTCGAACGCGCTGGCTACAGCGTCGTGTTCTTCACGCCGGCGACGCTTCCCGACCACGTTCGCGAAGGACTCGCCCGGATCCTCGTCGAGAGTCGGCGGGGCGACGTCGAGCGCGGCTTCTCGATGACGCTCGGCCGTGCGTTCGACGCCGAGACGGACCCCGACGTACTGCTCGCCGTCGCGCTCGGACCCGACGGGACTCCCGCGGCGTTCTGCCAGTACGTCCCGGCACCGGGCATCGACGGCTGGTCGCTCGATCTGATGCGCCGCAGCGACGCTGACCATCCGAACGGGCTGACCGACTTCGTCGTCGTCCGCACGCTCGACTGGATGCGCGCCGAGGGCTATCGCGGCCTCGGTCTCAACTTCGCGACGATGCGCGCGGTGCTCGCGGGCGAGGCCGGCGGTGGTCTCGGTACGCGCGTCGAGCAGCGGCTGCTCCAGAGGCTGGGCGACTCGATGCAGATCGAATCGCTGTGGCGGTACAACGCGAAGTTCGGTCCGGTCTGGGTTCCGCGCCACGCGGTGTACGAGGCGCCCGAGCACATGCTCGCCGCCGCGCTGGCGGTGGCGCGCGCCGAGTCGTTCTGGGAACTGCCGGTGATCGGCCGCTTCTTCGTGCCGTCAGGCGCGCAGCCGGTAGCCGGCGCCACGGACGGTCTCGATGGAGTCGCGCTCGAACGGTCGGTCGACCTTGTCGCGCAGGTAGCGGATGTAGACGTCGACGACGTTCGACGTGCCGGCGAAGGCGAAGTCCCACACGTGCTCGAGCAGGTGCGTGCGGCTGAGCACGACGCCGGGGTGGCGCATGAGCTCGGCGAGGAGGGCGAACTCCTTCGGTGAGAGCTCGACCTGGGTGCCGGCGCGGGACACCTCACGCGTCGCCGGGTCGAGTCGGAGGTCACCGACGACGAGCGCGGCAGGGCGCTCCGTCGGGTCGCGCCGCGTCAGCGCCCGCAGGCGGGCGAACAGTTCGTCGAACGCGAACGGCTTGGTGAGGTAGTCGTCCGCGCCGGCGTCGAGTCCCGCGACGCGATCTGCAACGGCGTCACGCGCCGTCAGCAGCAGGATCGGCGCCCACCGCCCGGCGGCCCGCAGGCGCCGCGTCACCTCGAACCCGTCGGGCGGCGGGATCATGGCGTCGAGGACGACCGCGTCGTAGTCCGTTTCGGTCGCGGCCCACAGCGCGTCCTCACCGTTCGAGGCGGTGTCGACGGCGTAGCCGGCGCGCTGCAGCCCGCGCTGCAGCAGTGACCGCATCTTCGGTTCGTCCTCGACCACGAGCACCCGCATCGTCGTCAGTCCGGCCGCCACACGGGCGCGGTGGGCCACGGCCGCGCCGCCTCGAGCTGCGCGGCGACGCGCAGCAGCAGGTCCTCGCGACCGTACGCGGCGACGAGTTGCACACCGACGGGCAGGCCGTCACCGTCGACCGCCATCGGCAGCGAGACGGCGGGCTGGCCGGTGGCGTTGAACGGGCTCGTCATCGCCGAGTACGCCGCCGCGTTGGCGTACATCGAGTCGGGGACGGTCGTGTCGAGCACGCCGAGCCTCGGGACCGTGCGGGCGACCGTCGGCGTGACGAGCAGGTCGTGGTCGACGAAGAACCCGCCGATGACCTGACCGGCCCGCTCGAGCTGTTGCAGGGCTCGCACGACGGCGCCGGCGTCGAGGCTCCTCCCGATGTCGTAGAGGACGCGCGTGAACGCCTCGAGGTCGTCGTCGGCGAGCGGCCGGCCGAGCTCGGCGAGGCGGGCGTCGATCTCCGCCGTCATCGGGGCGATCATGCAGACACTCATCACCGCGGTGAGGGCGTCGAGTGGGTACGCCGGCGCGGCATCGTCGGTGACGTCGTGACCGAGCTCCGACAGGAGCCGGGCGGTTGCCGTCGCCGCTTCGACGCACGCGTCGTCGGACCGATCACCGTTCGGCATCGCCGTCTGCAGCGCGACGCGGAGGCGCTCGACGGGCGCGCCCACTTCGTCGACGTACGGCCGCGCCGGCGGCGGCGCGACGTACGGGTCGCCAGCGACCGGTCCGGCCCCGACGTCGAGCAGCAGCGCCGAGTCGCGCACCGTGCGGGCGAGCACGTGGTTGACCGCGAGGGGATAGGCGAACGACGCCAGGCGCGGGCGGGACGGCGTGCGCATGCGCGACGGCTTCAGGCCGACGAGCCCGCACATCGACGCCGGGATGCGGATCGACCCTCCGCCGTCGTTGCCGTGGCCGACCGGCACCATGCCCGACGCGATCGCGGCGGCGGTACCGCCCGAGGAACCGCCCGGCGAGTGCGTGGGCGCGTGCGGGTTGCGGGTGGCGCCGTGCAGAACCGGCTCGGTGCTGGCGTTGCGACCGAGCTCCGGCGAGTTCGTCATGCCGACCACGACGGCGCCGGCGCGGCGGTAGCGGGCGACGAGCTCGGAGTCGTCGCCGGCGACGTTGTCGCGCCACAGGCGCGACCCGTTCGTCGACGGCATCCCGGCGACGGTCGCGCCGAGGTCCTTCACGACGAACGGCACACCGGTGAGCGGACCGTCGGGCAGCCCCCGCTCGACGTCGGCGAGCGCGGCGTCGGCGCGCAGCGCGGTGACGGCGTTCAGCGCCGGGTTGCGCTCGTCGATGCGTGCGAGCGACCACTCGACCGCTTCTCGCGCCGACACGTCGCCGGCGCGGATGGCGTCAGCCAGCCCGGTCGCGTCGAGGTCGTCCACTCACGACGACGCTAGCGACCACGTCGGCGCCGCCGGTTCGGCGCCGACCCGCCATCCGCCGGCGACCTGCCGGGTGCGGACACGGCGGAGACCGACGGTCGTGAGCGACGGCGGCGACGCGCCGGGGACCCAGACGTCGAGGTCGCCGGCGCCGATGCCACCGGTCCCGTGGACGGCGAGCCGGCGCGACACGGGGTCGGACGTGAACGTGACCGAGCCGGGGAACGCCCGCGGGTACGGGCGGGACAGCGCGTCGCTGTTGCTGCGGACGAGGCCGATGGGCACGCCGGCGGGCGCCGCCGCGTCGCCGCACCGGACGCGCACGAGGTTGCCGCTCTCCTTCGGCACGCCGCCGTCGGGCCACGACACCCCGTGGGGGTCGCCGCACGCCTGCTTCCACTGCCAGAACGCCGAGCCGACCTGGAACTCGTCCTCGAGGGCGGCGAACCGGCGCGTGTAGTCGCCGTCGGCGCCGAACTCGCCCCACTCGCCGACCCAGAACGTCGTCCCGTACACGGTCGCCTCGCGTCGGGCCTGCTCGAAGCCCGTTCGCAGCGGCACGACCTCCTTGCCGGTCACGCTGACGTCGGCCGAGATCGAGCCGAGGTAGATGTGCGGTGCGTAGACGATCTGCGTGTCGCCGGTCCACGGGCGCGGGATGCCAACGCCGGTCGCCGACCACGTGGCCAGCGGTTCGAAGAACACGATCTTCGTGAGGCCGCCGCGCTCGGCGGCGCGGATGGCGTCGAGCGCGCGGCGGTGGTACTCGCCGAGCGAGACGGCGTCGGTGCCGCCGAGGGCGACGCCGGGGTTCGGCTCGTTCAGCAGGTCGTAGCCGGCGACGGTCGGGTCGTCCCTGAACTCACCGGCGAGCCACGCCCACGTGTCGACGAGGTGCTGCTGGATCGCGCCGCGGTCGACCCAGAACGACTGCCACGCGTCGGCGACCGCGAGCGACGCCTCCCGCAACTGGAAGCGGCAGCGGGTGAGGCCGTCGGTGTACGTCGCCCACTCGGGTGCGCCGTCCCACCCGATGGCGGCGCCGAGCGGCGGCGGGCACGAGTCGGTCCTGGCAGTGTTGACGTACCTGCCCCACGCGTCCTGATGCATGTCGAGCACGACGTAGAGGCCCAGCTCGCGCGCCCACGTGACGGCCTGGCGGACGCGATCGAGGTACACCACGTCGTGGACGCCCGGGCGCGGTTCGAGCGCGCTCCAGTGCACGAGCAGGCGCACCGAGTTCAGCCCGAGCGCGGCGATCTGCTCGAGGTCGCTGCGCGAGAAGGGCAGGACCGGCGGCACGCCCGCCGCGCCCTGGAAGTAGTCGCCGAGCTGGTTGACGTTGACGCCCCGCAGCAGGACCGTGCGGCCGACGTCGTCGACGATGCGGCCGTCGCGCACCGACACGTGCGGCAGCGGCGCGACGTCCGGCTTCTTCGCGTTCGCCGGCGCGACGGCGAGAAGCGCGGCGGCGACGAGGCCGGCCGTGCCGCCGGCGATCAGGCGGCGGCGCATGCGGCGGCGGGCGGCGTCGACCAGCGGTTGCTCGCGTCGCACACCCGGCGCATGAGGTCGGTCGCGTCCGGCGGGAGCAGCCACCCGCCGGCGACGGCAGCGTCGGTGCGCGCCTGCATCCGGGCGACGTAGTCGGCGTGCGTCGGGTACAGCGCGTGGATCTCCGGGTCGGTGAACGGCACGGTGATGCCGCCGAGCCCGCACACCGTCGTCTCGTAGCGGGCCACCGGCACGTCGATGGGCGGCAGGCGGATGCCGCCCATCGCGTTCCCGTACTGGTCCTTCGCCAGCGCGCCCGACGCGTCGAACTCGAACCGCGGCCCCGCGGGCGGCGCCGGCTTCCCCGCGACCCACTGGTCGAGGTCGTGGATCGCCGCCGACGTCGCGTAGTGCATCGGCATCGTCGCGCCGGCAACCGTGCACGTCGCCAGTAGCGGCGTGATCTCCGCGCCGTAGTTCCCGGCGGCGTCGATGATCGCGCCGTACGCCGCACGGTCGACCTTCGCCGCGCCCGTCAGCACACGCGGCCCGTGGCCGAACACCGACTGGTAACCGATGAAGTAGTCGGAGTGCGCGGTGCCGGCGACCTCCCAGACGCGGTAGCCGGGCTGGGGCGTCACGGGGCTGGGGTCGGCCTCGAGGTCGCTCAGCAGCTGCAGCACGCGGATCCCCGACGGCAGTGGCTGGTCGAATGTCTTCGTCGACGACGCCGCGCCGTGCACGAGGAACCCGTCGACGAGGCCGACCGCGTTCGGGTGCGACGGCAGCCACGTGTTCACGTAGTCGTAGAGGCGGCTGCCCGACTGCGACTGACCCACCGCGAGCACATGGCGCACGCGCGACGACAGCGGCCCGTTGCGGAACAGCTGCGCGACCTGGCTGAAGAGGTCGAACGACCAGTCGTCGCCGGGATGGTGCAGCGAGGCGTACCGGACCGGGTCCCACACCTGCGGGGTGAGCGGTGTGCAGCAGAGGCCCGCCTGTTGCGCGCTCACGTGCACGTAGGCGAACCCTTCGCGCATGAGCATCTCGCGCGCTTCCATCGTGTCGACGGCGTTCTCGAACTGCGCGGTGACGTTCACCCAGTCGAGGACGACCGTGCCGTTGAACGCCGACGGCGACGCCGGACGCGTCACGATGATCCGCGTGGTGTACGGCGCGGTCGCGCCCTCGGCGTTCGTCGCCGTGCCGCTGACGAGGTACTCGTGCTCGGTGTACCCGAACGGCTTCAGGTCGTAGTAGCTGTCCCACAGCGGGAAGCCGCGTACGCCGGCGGGCGGGTCGGTCAGCGTCGGCGTCGGCACCGCCGGGCCGCTCGTTCCGAGCGCGCGCGCCGGGAGCACGCCGCCGATCGCGAGCAGGACGACGAGCAGCGCGAGCCGAGTCTTCACACGGGAGGGTTCGTGCCGTTGACGGTGATTCCTGCGGGGGCAAGGCTCGGCCCGATGGAACAGCGCGTGTCGCTCATCACGCTCGGCGTCGCCGACTCGGCGAGGTCGCGGGCGTTCTACGAGGCGCTCGGGTGGCAGGGCGAGTCGCCCGACGGCGATGTCGTCTTCTTCCAGGCCGGCGGGATCGTCGTGGCGCTGTGGGGCCGCGACAAGCTCGCCGCCGACAGCGTGGTGACCGACAACGGCGGATGGGGCGGCATCACGCTCGCGTACGACGTCTCGTCGCCGGAGGAGGTCGACGCGGTGCTCGCCGAGGCCGAGGCGGCGGGGGCGACGATCGGTCGGCCCGCGGCGACGACGTTCTGGGGCGGGTACTCGGGCTTGTTCTTCGATCCGGACGGCCACCCCTGGGAGGTCGCCCACAACCCGGCGTGGCGTGTCGAGGACGGCGCCACCTACCTCCACTGACAAGGGCGGGACCATGGCACCGAAGCTCAACCACCACATCGTGTGGTCGCACGACAAGCAGCGGTCGGCCGCGTTCCTCACCGAGATGCTCGGGCTGCCGCCGGCGACCTCGTGGGGCCCGTTCGAGATCGTCGAGCTCGACAACGAGGTCTCGATCGACTTCCACGACGTCGACGAGTCCACCGAGATCCAGCCGATGCACTACGCCTTCCTCATCACCGAGGCGGAGTTCGACGCGGTCTACGGGCGCATCGTCGAGCGCGGGCTCGACCACTGGGCCGACCCGATGCAGAGCAGGCCGGGCGAGATCAACCACAACGACGGCGGGCGCGGCGTGTACTTCCCCGACCCCGACGGCCACTTCCTCGAGGTCATCACCCGCCCCTACGGCAGCGGCGGCGGCGAGTGACCGACCGAAGGTCGGTCCGGACAGCGACGCTTGGTGCGGCGTCAGCCGGACCTCACGGTGGTCATTGGTCCAACATCGGCACGATGGTGGACCTGTGACGCAGTACTCGGACCTCCGGGCGCTGTTCGTCAACTGCACGCTGAAGCGCTCGCCGGAGCAGTCGCACACGCAGGGGCTGGCCGACAGGTCGATCGCGATCATGCGCGCGCAGGGCGTGACCGTCGACGTCGTGCGCGCCGTCGACCACGACATCGCCACCGGTGTGTGGCCGGACATGACGGAGCACGGCTGGGCGACCGACGAGTGGCCGGCGCTGTTCGAGCAGGTGAAGGCCGCGCACATCCTCGTGATCTGCACACCGATCTGGCTCGGCGAGAAGTCGTCGATCTGCACGAAGGTCATCGAGCGGCTCTACGGCAACTCGCACCTGCTCAACGACGCCGGCCAGTACGCGTACTACGGCCGCGTCGGCGGCTGCCTCGTCACCGGCAACGAGGACGGCGTGAAGCACTGCGCGATGAACGTCCTCTACTCGCTGCAGCACCTCGGCTACGTCATCCCGCCACAGGCCGACGCGGGATGGATCGGCGAGGCCGGGCCGGGACCGTCCTACCTCGACCCGGGGTCGGGCGGGCCGCAGAACGACTTCACCAATCGCAACACGACGTTCATGACGTGGAACCTGCTCCACCTCGCCCGCATGATCACCGACGCCGGTGGCATCCCGGCGCACGGCAACCAGCGCTCGGAGTGGGACGCCGGTTGCCGGTTCGACTTCCCCAACCCGGACTACCGATGAGCGAGCTCGCGAGCGAATCAAACAGCGACGCGTGGTCCGGCGCAGCCGGACCTCACGGTTGTCAGCGGTGCAACATCGGGACGATGGTGCACCGGTGACCGACCTCACCGGTTTCGGGCTCGACGCCCGCCGTGCGATCGCCGCGGCCGAGCGCGAGGCGCGCGAGCTCGGGCACGCGGTCGTCGGCACCGAGCACCTCCTGCTCGGGTTGCTGTCGGACGAGACGAGCTCGGCGTCGGCTGCGCTGCGTGACGCGGGCGCGACGCTCTCCGCGGCGCGGGCGAAGGTGCGCGAGGCGGTAGGCGTGCGCTCGGGCGTGACCGTCGAGGAGCAGTCGCAGTCGGCATCGGCGCGGGCCACCCGCGCGCTCGGGCGGGCCGCTCGGTTCTCGCACAGCCGCCGGGCGCCGGCGGTGACGAGCGAGCACCTGCTCGAGGGCGTGCTCGACGTCGAGGGGACGGCCGGCCAGGTGCTCCGCGGCATCGGCGTCGACGTCGAGCGCCTGCGAGCGCGGCTGGCGGGCGAGCCCGCCGGAGCCGTCGTGCACGCGTTCGCCGTCGGGAGCGACGAGCCGCCGGCGGAGTCCGCTGACGTTGCGTCGACGGTCGCGCCGCGGTGCCCGTCGTGCGACATGCCGCTCGACGAGGCGCTCGTGTGGTCGACGTTGACGGCGACGTCGCGCCGCGGCGACGCGGTTCGCGACGCCATCGTCTTCTCGTGCGCGGCGTGCGGCGAGACGCTCGGGGTCACACCCGCCTAACCTCTGTACGAACGGGGGCTGGGGGAGGGGAGTCGGGGCGAATGGGGCACGTCCGTCTCGAGCGGTACCGGTGCGACGACCTGCGGGGACGCCGGGCGTTCCGGCGGGTGCCGGTGCGGTTCGCGTTGCGGTGCCGGCGCATCGGCCGGCGCGGGTTCGACTCGGTCGTCGAGGCCGTCGACCTGTCGCCCGGCGGCGTCCGCTTCCGTGCCCGCCACGGGCTCGACACCGGCGACGTCGTCCTGGTGACGGCGGCGCTCACCGACGACGACGCCATCGTGTTCAAGGGCCTCGTCGTGCAGGTCGTCGGGCTCGACCACGACAGCGTCTCGGAGGTGCACGTCGCCTTCACCGGCCTGTCGTCGGCGGCGCAGGACGACCTCGCCCGCCTGCTCGACCTCCATGACGCCGACGGCTACGCCGTCAGCGCAGATCCCGCGTGAGGTCGCGGACGACCTCGGCCGCGGTCTCGGTGCGGGTCACGCGGCCGACACCTGTCCCCGCGTAGAGCGCCATGTGACCGACGGGCCCAGCGGCGGCGCGCGTCGGCGGCAGCGGTGAGCGCATCGCGGGCGCGCCCGGTGCCAGCGCGGCGTCGACGGACGAGCGCAGGACGCGGTGCGGCGCGTCGGGCCAGAAGGCGTCGAACGTCGTCGTGAGCACGGTGTCGTCGCCGGTCGCGGCGAGCAGCGCGGCGGCGTAGTCGGGGTGGACGTCGGCCTCCTCGCACACGAGGAACCGCGTCCCGACACGCGCCGCGGACGCGCCCGCGGCGATCACGGCGGCGACATCGGCGGCCGTCGACAGTCCGCCGGCGGCGACGACCGGTACCGCGCCGTCGACAACGGCGACGACGTCGTCGAGCAGCGCCCGCAGCGGCGTCGTCCCCCGCACGTGGCCGCCGGCCTCGACACCCTGGGCGACGACGAGGTCGACGCCGCAGTCGAGCGCGGCGCGGGCCTCGTCGGTCGAACCGACCTGCCACGACACGAGCGCGCCGTTCGCGACAGCGCGCACCCGCGACACCAGCGCGGCGTCGGGCGGACCGTAGAACAGCTCGACGACGCGGCACCGGGCGGCGGCGACCTCGACCGCGCCGACGTCGAGGAACGGCATCAGGAAGTTCACGCCGAACGGGCGGTCCGTCGCCGCAGCGACGGCCGACATGTCCGACGCGACCTCACCGGTTCCCGAGCCGCCCAGCATCCCGAGCCCGCCTGCTGCGCTCACCGCGGCGCACAGCGACGGTGTCGACACCCCGCCCATGCCCGCGAGCTGGATGGGCAGGTCGCAGCCGACCAGCTCGGTGAAGGGCGTCGGGACCGTGACCACTACCGTCGAAGGATCCCACACGACGACGTCACGACCACCTTCGCCGATCTCGCGCTGCGCGATGAGCTCCAACGCGCGCTCACGCAACTGGGCTACGAGGAGCCGACGCCGATACAACGCGAGGCGATCCCGCCGCTGCTGGAAGGTCGCGACCTCCTCGGCCAGGCCGCCACCGGCACCGGGAAGACGGCGGCGTTCGCGTTGCCGATCCTCGAACGCCTCGGCGGCGACCGCGACCGCGACGACGCCCGCGACCCGATGGCACTCGTCCTCGTCCCGACGAGAGAGCTCGCCATCCAGGTGTCCGAGGCGATCCACCGCTACGGCCGCGACCTCGGCGCCCGCGTCCTGCCGATCTACGGCGGCCAGCCGATCGGCCGCCAGCTCAAGAGCCTCGAGCGCGGCGTCGACGTGGTCGTCGCCACGCCCGGCCGCGCCCTCGACCATCTCGGCCGGGGCACGCTCAGCCTCGACCGCCTCGCCATCGTCGTGCTCGACGAGGCCGACGAGATGCTCGACATGGGCTTCGCCGAGGACATCGAGGCGATCCTCGAGGCGACTCCGGACGACCGCCAGACGCTGCTGTTCTCGGCGACACTGCCGCCGCGCATCGACCGCATCGCCCAGCAGCACCTCACCGACCCGGTCACGATCCAGATCGGCCGCGAGCCGACCGCGCCCGGCGAGACACCGAAGGTCCGCCAGCGGGCCTACATCGTCCCCCGCTCGCACAAGCCGGCCGCGCTCGGGCGGGTGCTGGACGTCGAGTCGCCCGGCGCCGCGCTCGTGTTCTGTCGCACGCGCGACGAGGTCGATCAGCTCACCGAGACGCTCAACGGGCGCGGCTATCGCGCCGAGGCGCTCCACGGCGGCATGAACCAGGAGGCGCGCGACCGCGTCATGGGACGGCTGCGCGCCGGCACCGCCGACCTGCTCGTCGCCACGGACGTCGCTGCTCGCGGTCTGGACATCGAGCAGCTCACGCACGTCGTCAACTACGACGTGCCGTCCGCACCCGAGTCGTACGTGCACCGAATCGGGCGCGTCGGGCGCGCCGGGCGCGAGGGCGTTGCCATCACGCTCGCCGAGCCGCGCGAGCACCGCATGCTCAAGACGATCGAGCGCGTCACGCGTCAGAAGATCGAGGTCGAGAAGATCCCGACGGTCGCGGATCTCCGCGCCAGGCGTCTCGAGCTCACGCGCGCCGCGCTCCAGGAGAGCTTGGTGGACGACGGCGACGACCTCGAGCACTTCCGTGTCGTCGTCGAGACGCTGACCGACGAGTTCGACCTCGTCGACATCGCGCTCGCCGCCGTCAAGCTCGCCCACGAGTCGGGCGGTGGCGTCGGCGACGAGGACGAGATCCCCGACGTGAGCGAGGAACGGCGTCCGGTGCGCGGGCGCGACACGAAGACGGCACGGGGAACCCGTCCTCGACCCGGCGGCGGTGTCACCCGTCTGTTCATCAACGCCGGCCGCACCGCGGGCGTGCGCCCCCGCGACCTCGTCGGCGCGATCGCGAACGAGACGAGCCTCAGCGGCCGCGACATCGGCGCGATCGAGATCGCCGACCGCTTCTCGCTCGTCGAGGTGCCCGCCGACGCCGCCAACGAGGTGATCGCCGCGCTCAAGGCGAGCTCGGTGAAGGGCAAGAAGGTGAACGTCCGCCGCGACCGCGCCTGACCGCCGCGCGCATCCTCCCACATACTCGCGTTTCCGTGTCCGACTTGTCGGAAAAAACGCGATTGTGTGGGAGGATGCGCGTGAGGTGCGCTGACTACGAGGACGCCTCGATCGCCCGCGGGAAGAGCGAGTGGTTCTCCTTGTGGATGTGCAGGTGGGTGTCGAGCTCGAGGGCCTCGAGCCGCTCGTACAGCGACTGGTACGAGGCGCACCCGTCGGCCGGCACGGCATAGTCCGAGGTGACGGAACGCAGCCGGGCGAGCAGCTCGCCGGCGGCGTCGTGCTCCTGGGACATCACGCGGATCGGGTTCAAAACCGAACCGAACGGGAAGTCGCGCTGGCCGCCGGCGATCGCGCGGATCGCCGGGAAGAGGATGCGCTCCTCCTTGGCGAGGTGCGGCTCGAGGTCGGCGGCGATCGCGTCGACGAGGTGGGCGACCTCGCTGAGCTCCGGATGCCGCGAGCCGTGCACGGTGCGCACCTTGTCGGCCAGCGCCACGATGTCGGGGAGCTCGGCGTGCAGGTACGCGTGGTGGGTCGACTCGATGTGGTCCGCCAGCGCGGCGAGGTCGAGCGCCGTCCACGCCGTGCCGCCGTCGCCGCCGTCACCCGACGCCGCGGACGCGGCCGCGTCGAGCGCGTCCGCCACGGCGGCGACGTCGAGCCCGGCGACGCCCGCCGCCTCCGCGACGGTGCGGTCGCCGTGGCAGCAGTAGTCGAGGCCGAGGCGGTCGAGCGTCGGGGCGACGCCGGGGCGCTCGGCCACGAGGTCGCCGAGGGTGCGGTCGATGATGGTCATGTCGGTGCTCCGATCGGTGCGGGGTTCTCTCGGTGGGCGCGCTCGACCTCGTCCCACTCGGGCGGGCCGAGCAGCTGGCGGGCGGCAGGGAACAGGTCGGACTCCTCGACGGCGATGTGGCCCTCGAGCTCGTCGAGCAGCGACTCGACGACGGCGTGGTCGCGGTCGAACCGGTCGACGTACTCACCTGCGCCGACGTCGCGCAGCGCGGAGAAGATCCCCTCCTCCTCGCGCCGGGTGTGACGCGCGAGCAGGGCGCGCAGCTGTGTCGTCAGGTCGAGCAGCCGCTCGTGGTCGGCCGTGAGGTCGGCGATGGCCGGGACCAGGCGGCAGTCGCAGTAGTCACACATGGACGGGGCTCCGGGAGGCGAGGAGGGAACGGACGAGGGTGTCGGCGACGACAGCGGCGGCGGCGAGCGCACCGGCGGTCGTCCCGCGCACACCGGCGACGAACAGCGCGCCGGCGGCGTTGACGGCGACGAGCCCCACCCACGAGCGGGTCGTGGCGAACCCCGCCGAGAGTGCGCGGTGCCCGCCGCCCCGCAGCATCGGCACGAGGTAGGCGAGCGACCCCCACAGGATCTGCCCGTAGCCGGCGACGACGAGGGCGAGCAGCCAACCGCCCCGCAGGTGCTCGCCCGTGGACAGTGCGAATGCGACGACCGCGGCCGCCCACCACGCCAGCCCCGCGTACATGGCGACGAGTCGTGGGCCGGCCCAGCGCAGCGAGCGCCCGCGGGGGACCGGCGCGAGCGTCGCCAGCGCGACGACACCCACCGCGTACGCGGCGAACCCGATCGCCGTCACCGCCGCCCACGAACCCAGCAGTCCGACGACCGCGGTCGCCAGCGCGAGCGTCTGCCACGCGAGCAGCCGGCCGTGGCGACCGGCCGTCGCCCGCCGGGCCATCTTCGTGCGCCCCACGGTCGCGATGAAGAACGGGAACGTCCCGCCGATCACGAGCCCCACGAGGCCGAGCAGGTTCAGCGTGACGTGGGCGTCGCGCACGCCGAGGGCGTGCGGTGACGTCGCCATCGCCACGCCGACCCCGCCGGCGGCGACGCCGGCGCCGAGCGCGACGACGTACCACGCCACCGGCACGTCGTACCGACGCTCGACGCCGCGCCGCACGGTCGTCACGAGCAGCACGCCGAGCACCACGAGCCCGGCGAGGAACACGGTTCCGCCGGCAGCGACGACCGCGTCGGGCGCTGACGACGCACGCCCGAACGCGATCGCCGCCGCGCCCACGGCCACGCACCACCGCTGGACCCTGACGGGGGCGGGCGCGGGTGCCGGGGCCGCCGCCCACGTGATCGTGAGCAGGAGCGACGCACCGCTGATGGCGAGCACGACGGTCCCGGCGAGGAACAGGTGCAGCGGCAGCCACTCCGCCGTCGACTGGCGTACCGGGATCGCCACGACGGCGGCGACCAGGAAGCCGAGCGCCAGGCGCAGCGCGGGTACGGCGTGGGCGTGGGCGACCTTCACCCGGTCGGGCGCGCCCCGCCTCACCACGTGCTCGGTCACCGTTGCCGTCGTCATTTCTACAGCGAATACTAGAAATAAACGGTGGTCGTCTCAAGGGTCGAAGGTCCCGACCCCCGGGGTAGGCCGGGGCGCACGATGACGACCCGGTACACGCTCGCCACCGCCCGCGCCGCCGCCGCCGAGGGACGCCTCGCCGAGTGGGTCGGCGACTTCCTCGCCAGCCGTGGCAGCGACAACGCCACGCTCGCCGCCGGCCTGGCCCAGGAGCCCCACCGGTGGTGGGGCCCGCTGCGGGTCGCGCTCGACGACCTCGTCCGCCTCGCCGGTCCCGAGGACGACGTCGAGTGCCCGATCGAGCCCGACGAGTGGGAGGACGACGTCGAGTCGATGGAGGACGAGGTCGAGGGCGGCTGGGAGCCACCCCCGCTGCTCGCCGAGCTACGCGACGGCGAGCTGCTCGTCCAGGACGGCAACCACCGCTACGAGGCGCTGCTGCGGGCCGGCGAGTCGTCGGCGTGGGTCATCGTGTGGTCCGACGACGAGGACGCCGAGCTGCCGCCGTCGGTCGACCGCACCCACTCGGCGACCTCGGCGAGGGACGCGACCCGGTCGTAGCCGGCGTCGTGGTGCAGGCCGAGCGGGTCCATGCAGATCGCCCGCATGCCGGCCCGCTGCGCGCCGACCATGTCGATGCCGGGGATGTCGCCGACGTACCACGCGCTCGCGGGGTCGCCGACCTCGAGCGCGTCGAGCGCCAGCTTGAAGATGCGCGGGTCGGGCTTGAGGAACCCGACCGCGCCGGAGTCGATGACGCAGCCGACCTCGGTGCCGACGCCGGGTCCCACCTGCACGATCTCGAGCTGGCGCAACCGCTCGCCCATCACGCCGTCGGCGTTCGACACGATGCCGAGCTTCACGCCGGTCGCGGCCAGCGCCGCGACACCCTGCTTCGACCCGGCGACGGGCTCGAGCCACAGGGCGGCGTCGGCGAACTCGCTGTCGAGGTGGCGGTGGATCTCGTCGCGGGTGACGGCCGGGTCGACGCCGCACGCCTCGACGTACGCGTCGAGGTAGAGGCGCCAGCACGCCGCCCAGTCGTCGAGGGCGTCGAGCTCGGTCGTGAACGCGGCCGCGGCGACGTAGTGGGCGCGATCGAGGATGTCCGGCGACACGGCGCACCCGGCGCGCTCGAATGCTCCGACGACGCGGTGGTGGGTCGGCAGCAGGAACACGCCACCGACGTCGAGCAGCACGGCTTCCGGTCGTGTCATCGGCGCAGGCATGCGGTTCTACCTACCACCCATCGGTAGCCTGCCGACCCCGTGCACGCGCTGGTCCTGAGCTTCGGCGTGATCTTCGTGGCCGAGCTCGGTGACAAGAGCCAGCTGATGGCGATGGCGTTCGCCGCCCGCTACCGGGCGATCGAGGTGCTGATCGGCATCACGCTGGCGACGGCCGTCGTCCACGCGGTGTCGGTGCTCGTCGGCGCCGTCGTGGGCGCGTCGCTGCCGACGGATGCCATCGCGGTGATCGCCGGCGTCGCGTTCCTCGGCTTCGCGGCGTGGACGCTGCGGGGCGACGAGCTCGACGAGGACGAGGCCGCGCGGGCGTCACGCACGGCGCGCTCGGCGATCGTCGCCGCCAGCGTGGCGTTCTTCCTCGCCGAGCTCGGCGACAAGACGATGCTGGCGACGATCACGCTGGCGACCAACGAGGGCGCGCTCGGGACGTGGGCGGGGTCGACGCTCGGCATGGTCGCCGCCGACGCGCTCGCCATCGTCGTGGGCCAGCAGCTCGGTCACCGCCTGCCCGAGCGCGCCATCCGCATCGGGGCGACCGTCGCGTTCGTCGTCTTCGGCATCGTGCTCATCGTCGAAGGCGTCACCTAGTCAGCCGGTCCGGAAGGGCCGATGAGCCGGCGTGCCGGTAGAACCTCCGTCATGACCGACGAGCTCCGCTTCGACGACCGGGTCGCCATCGTGACGGGCGCCGGCCGCAACCTCGGCCGCGAATACGCGCTGCTGCTGGCGGCTCGCGGTGCGCGGGTCGTCGTCAACGACCTCGGCGTCGGCATCAGCGACACCGACGGCGTGGCCGAGGCGCCGGCGACGAACCCGGCCGACGAGGTCGTCGCCGAGATCGTCGCCGCCGGCGGCGAGGCCGTCGCGAATCACGACACGATCGCCACGGCCGAGGGCGGCGCGGCCATCGTGCGGACGGCGCTCGACGCGTTCGGGCGGGTCGACGTCGTCGTGAACAACGCCGGTCAGGTCCGCATGGCGCCGTTCGCCGAGTTCCTCGACGAGCACATCGCCACCGTGCTCGACACGCAGCTGCGCGGCGCGCTCAACGTCAGCCGCCCGGCGTGGCGGCACATGGCCGAGCGGGCGGCCGGCGGCGGACCGGGCGGGCGCTTCGTCAACGTCGCGTCGGGCGCGGCGTTCGGCGGCGTGCCCGGCGGCGCGGTCTACGGGATGGCCAAGCTGGGCGTCGTCGGGCTGACGCGGGCGATGGCGTTCGAGGGCCGCGACGCCGGCATCGTCGCCAACGTGATCGCGCCGTACGCCAAGACGCGGCCGGGTACCGGCTTCGGCCCGATCCCGTGGAGCGACGCCCTGGCCGAGTGGCTGCACCCGCGCCTCGTCGCGCCGCTCGTCGGGTGGCTGGCACACGAGTCGTGCGACGTCACCGGCGAGTGCTTCTCGGTCGGCGCCGGCCACTTCGCCCGCGTCGTCATCGAGCTCACCGACGGCTGGATCGACCGCGACGCGACCGTCGAGTCCGTGGCCGCTCACGCGAGCGCGATCCTCGACGGGCCGGCGACACTCGTGACGCCGTTCGCGTCGGACGCCGTGCGGCGGATGTTCGCCGGTTACGACGCGGCGGCGACGAGCGACGCGTAGGCGCGCCCACCCGATGCGGTGAGGTGGGTACCGGCGCCTCGCGAGCCGCCGCTTCACCGGGCGCGAACGGTATTCGCGAAGATGCCTTGCCATGAAGCTCTCGTGCGCGTTCCCCGCGGCCATCCGCCACCTCGACGACGCGGTGACCGCCGAGGCACTCGGCTACGAGAACGTGTGGTTCTACGACTCACCCGCGCTGTACGAGGACGTGTGGATGGTGCTGGCACTCGCCGCCGAGCGCACCGCACGTGTCGGTCTGGGGCCCGCCGTGCTCGTGCCCGACCTGCGCCACGTGCTCGTCACCGCCTCGGCGATCGCCACGCTCGAGGAGCTGGCCCCCGGCCGCGTCCACGTCGCCGTCGGCACCGGCTTCACCGGGCGCATGGTGCTCGGACAGCGGCCGCTTCCGTGGTCCTTCGTCGAGCGCTACGTCGAGGACCTGCGGGCGCTGCTGCGGGGCGAGCGGGTGACGATCGACGGCAAGGCCGTGCAGATGATCCACCCCGACGGCTACGCGCCGTCGCGGCCGCTGCCGACGCCGGTCGTCGTCGCCGCCAACGGACCGAAGGGGCTGAAGGTCGCCGAGCAGCTGGGCGACGGCGTGATGTGCGTCGGCGGCCCGCAGTCGGGCTGGGACCGGTGCGCGCTGCTCACCTTCGGCACGGTGCTCGACGACGGGGAGGCGGTGTCGTCACCTCGGGTGATGGACGCGGCCGGGCCGGCGGCGGCCGTCGTCTACCACGGCGTGTACGAGTCGGCCGCCGAAGGTGTCGACGGGTTCCCCGGCGGCGCCGACTGGCGGGCGGCGGTGGAGGCGGAGTCGCCCGACGCCCGCCACCTGCTCGTCCACGACCGGCACCTCGTCGGGCTCACGAATCGCGATCGCGCCGCGCTCGGCGACGGGTCGCTCATCCCGTCGTTCACCTGGACGGGCACGGCGGACGAGGTGCGGACGCGGGCGGCTGCGGTGAAGGACGCCGGCGCGACCGAGCTGCTGTACGCGCCGTCGGGTCCGGACATCGAGCGCGAGCTGCGGACATTCCGCGACGCGCTCGCGCCCCTACTGGGGTAGCAGCATCGTTCATCACGCTGCTATGGACGCCGCGACGGTCGCGCCGAGGTTCCAGCACGCGTCCACGGCGGCGCGGTCGGGCGGCCCGCCGGTCACGACGACGTGGTCGGTGACGCGCCGCCACTTCAAGCCGGTCGTGATCGTGTCGACCGCGCGGGTCGCGCCGGTCGTGTCGCTGCCGCCGTGCACGTAGAGGCCGAACGGGCGGCCGACGGTCGCGTCGAGGCACGGGTAGTAGATCTGGTCGAAGAAGTGCTTGAGCGCGCCGCTCATGTAGCCGAGGTTGGCGGGCGTGCCGAGGACGTACGCGTCGGCGTCGAGCACGTGCGTCGCCGTGGCCGTGAGCGCCGGCTCGACCGCGACGTCGATGCCGGCGTCGCGCAGCTGCTCGTTCGTCGCACCGTCGTGGACGGCCTCGAACATCGTGTGGAGGCTCGGCGACACCGTGTAATGGACGATCAGGAGCGTCGGCACCGTGCAACGATCGCGCCGTGCGCATCGCCATCCCGCTCTTCGACCGGTTCACCGCGCTCGATGCCGTCGGCCCGTACGAGGTGCTGTCACGCGTGCCGGGCGCCGAGGTGGTGTTCGTCGGCGAGCGGACCGGCGAGTACCGCACCGACACCGGGCTCCTCGGGCTCACCGCCGACGCGTCGCTCGCCGACGTGGCGCCGGCGTCCGTCGACGTCCTCGTCGTGCCGGGCGGGTTCGGGACGCGGCCGCTGGCGAAGTCGCCCGACAACGCCCTGGTGCGCTGGATCGGCGACGTCCACCCGGCGACGACGTGGACGACATCGGTGTGCACGGGTGCGCTGCTGCTCGGCGCCGCCGGTGTCCTCGACGGGTTGCCGGCGACGACGCACTGGCGACTGGTCGACGCGCTCGCGACCTACGGCGCCACCCCCGTGCGCGAGCGCGTCGTGCGCGCCGGCAAGGTCGTCACCGCGGCGGGCGTGTCGGCGGGCATCGACATGGCGCTCACGCTGACGTCGCTGCTGGCGGACGAGACGGCGGCCCGGGCGATCCAGCTGGCGATCGAGTACGACCCGCAGCCGCCGTTCGACAGCGGGTCCTACGCGAACGCCACGCCCGAGCTACTCGCCGCGCTCGACGGGTGACGTCGACGTGTCGACGTCGTGGTTGCGCAGCGCGGCGTCGAGGCGGCGCAGGAGTCGGGCGGACTCGGCGAGCAGCTGCTCGCCCTGATCCAGGAGCGCGGCGGTGTCGAGCGCTTCGTCGAGCTCGTCGCGCCTGCGATCGTCGGACACGTCGACGGGGGCGTTCCCCGGGGAGTGGAGAGCCATACCCGGGCGGGGCATCGCCGTGCGACACTCGTCGGCCATGAGGAGGGCGGACCCTGCCGACGTGCGCGACCGCCTCGACGCGCACCTCGCGTCGTGGCTGGGTGAGTGGCCGCCGTCCGACGAGGTCGTGGTGACGACGAGCGCGGCGCGCACCGAGCCCGGATGGGACGGGCGCGTCCTCCCGTTCGTCGGTGTCCGCTCGCCGCTCGGGACGGTCGTGTCCGTCGCGCCCGACCACGTCGACGACGCGGGCGAGGCGATCAAGAGCGGGCGGGTCGCGGAAGCCGTCTTCCGCTGGTGCGAGGAACCGCCGTCGACGGTGGACCCGCTCGGGGAGTGGGTGCCCGCCGCCGACGAGCGGGTGCCGCAGTGGTTGAAGCCGTTCGGCCACGACGTGCTCGTCCACTTCGATCCCGCAACCGGCGGGTACGCCGCCGGCGTCGGCCTCAAGCGGCACGACGACCACGGATGGGAGATCAGCGTCGGGACCGAACCGTCACACGAGGGCCAGGGACTCGCCCGCCGCCTCGTCGTCACCGCCGCCCGCCGCGTCATCGACGAGGGGAGGGTGCCGACCTACCTGCACGACCCGGCGAACACGGCATCGGCGCACGTCGCCGACGCCGCGAACTTCCCGGACCGCGGCTGGCGGCTACTGATCCTGCGTGGCCGCTGATCCCGACGGTCGCTCGGGGGCGGGGACGGGGTCGAACCACAGCTCGCCCCGCCCGCCGGGCTCACCGGTGTAGTTGATCGTGATCTCCTCGCCCGGCTCGATCGTGCGCAGCGCGGTGAAGCGCACGACCTCGCCGTCGAAGTCCTGGTCGTAGCGGGCGTTCGGCGTCCACGAGTGGTTGTAGAGACTGCCGAACCCGAGGGCGACGCCTGCGCCGGCATCTCGCCACTCGAAGTAGTAGCCCCACAGCGGCGTCCAGTCGAGGTGGTCCTTGGCCTCGTACGGCACGACGATCACGGGCGCAGCCTCGATCTCCTCGCCCCCGTCGAACCGGCGCCCGGCGAACACGCCGCGGCCGTGCACGGGCGACGGTGCGACGTACGCGTCGGCCCGCGGCAGCACGGGCGACCACCATATGGGTCGTGCGCACGTGCCTCCACGTCGACGTCGGCCCGGCCGCCGACGACGCCGAGCTGGCGGCGGACGCGCTCTGGCAGCTCGGCGCGACCGCGATCGAGCAGCAACCGGCGCGCCTCGTCGCCGGTTTCGCCGACGACGGCGCGGTCCGCGCTGCGCACGACGCGCTCGCCCGTCGTTGGTCGGCGCGCATCGTCGAGCTCGACCCCGCCTGGCGGGACGTGCTGCGCTCCCCGGCCCGCACCATTCGCGTGCGTGACGACGTGACCGTCGAGATCGACCCCGGCCGCGTGTTCGGCAACGGCGACCACCCGACGACGACGGCCGCGCTCGACGCGCTCGTGTCCGAGGTGCGCGCCGGCGACCGGGTGCTCGACGTCGGCTGCGGGTCGGGCGTCCTCGCTGTCGCCGCCGCCCGTCTCGGCGCCTCGGCGGTCGTCGCCGTCGACGTCGACCCGGAGGCGGCCGAGGTCACGCGTGCCAACGCGCACCGCAACGGCGTCGCCCAGGTGATCGACGCGTCGACCACGCCCGTCGCCGACGTGCCCGGCCCGCCGTTCGACGTCGTCGTCGCCAACCTCGGCGGCCGCCTCGTCGTCGACGAGGTCGCCCGCCACCTCGCCGCCCGCACCGGTCGCGCGCTCATCGTCGGTGGGCTGCTCGACGACGGCCGCCCCGCGCCGGCGATCGCCGGTCTCGCACCCGAGCGAACCATCACCGCCGACGGCTGGACGACGATCGTGTACCGATGTCGCTGACCGCGCTCGGGTGGGACGACGCCTGGGCGGCCGCGTTCGCCCGCCACGGGGACGGCGACGGCGTTCCCGCCCGGGTCGTGCGGGTCGACGTCGACAGCTGCCTCGTCGACGACGGCAGCGACGGCGGCGAGCGCCGGGTCGACGCCACGACGCTGCCCGCCGTCGGCGACTGGGTCGTCCTCGACGCCGACCGCACCCGCGTCGTCGACGTCCTCCCGCGGCGATCGCAACTCGTGCGCGCCGACGCCCGCCGCCGCCAGGTGCTCGCCGCCAACGTCGACGTCGTCCTCGTCGTGACACCGATGGACGCCGACGACGCGCTCGACCGGCTCGAGCGCGAGGCCGCGCTGGCGTTCGCCAGCGGCGCGCGGCCCGTGGTCGTGCTGACGAAGTCCGACCTCATCGCCGACGACGACGACGCCGTCATCACCGGCGTGCGCGACCGGCTCCCGAACGTCGACGTGCTGGTGACGAGCGCGGCGTCGGGCGAGGGCATCGCCGCCATCGCCGCCGAGCTGCAACCGCACGCGACCGGGGTGCTCCTCGGGCGCAGCGGCGGCGGCAAGTCGTCGCTCACGAACGCGCTGCTCGGCAGCGACGTCATCGCCACGAGCGAGGTGCGCAGCGACGGCGAGGGCAGGCACACCACGACGTCGCGGCGCCTGTGGCTACTGCCGGCCGGCGGGAGCCTGATCGACATCCCCGGCCTCCGCAGCCTCGGGCTCGCCGCCGCCGAGGAGGGCGTCGAGCGACTCTACGAGGACGTCGAGGAGCTGGCCCGCACGTGCCGCTTCGCCGACTGCCACCACGACTCGACCGCGCCCGGCTGCGCCGTCGACGCCGCCATCAACGCCGGCACGCTGTCGGCCGAGCGGGTCAGGCGCTGGCAGCAGCTGCGCGACGAGATCGACCGTCACGCCACGGCCGCCGCCCGCGCACCGCGCCGGTCGAGCCGCCGCCGCCCCTCCCGCTGACCGCAACCCCACGCCGTTTCGGTGAGTTCGGCTCGCTATGCCGTACCCAAGTCACCGAAACGGCGTTGGTTCGACGCGGCGGCGAGGGCGGCGCCGAGGATGCCGGCGTCGTTCTCGTACGCCGCCTGCGCGACACGGACGTCGACCTCGTCGCACACCTGCGGGAGGAAGTGCCCGGCGTCCTCGCTCCCGCCGCCGCCGAGGACGACGAGCTCGGGATCGACGAGGACCTCGAGGCGGCGCACGTACGCGGCGACGTGGGTCGCGTACGTCGACCAGTCGAGACCCTCGTCCTCGCGGCCCTTGCGAGACACCGTCTCCGACGCCGGCCGCCCGCCGATCTCGACGGCGCCGAGCTCGCAGTTCGGCACGAGCCGGCCGCCGTGCAGCAACGCCGTCCCGAGCCCGGTGCCGAGCGTGACGAGCACGACGGTGCCGCGGCAGCCGCGCGCCGCGCCGAAGCGCGCCTCGGCGAGCCCGGCCGCATCCGCGTCGTTGAGGACGGTTGCGCCCAGGCGCGCCGCGAGGTCGACGCCGACGTTCGACCCGTCGAGGTTGACCGCCGTGTGCACGACGCCGAACCGCACCGCGCCCGGGAACGTCGCTCCGACCGGCCGATCGTCGGGCCACGACAGCGTCGCTCGCAGCGACGCGACGGCGACCGCGAGCTGCTCGGCGGTACCGGGCGAAGGGGTCTCGACCTCCTCGGGATCGTCGAGCAGCACCCGACCGCCGTCGACGTCGACGGGTGCGGCCTTGATCGACGTCCCGCCGATGTCGACCCCCAGCACTCGCCGGCGGACTTCGCCCGTCATCGCCACCCGCTACCCAGCGCCGCACCCGCCGTACCATCGAGCGGCGTGACCTCGTCGACGACCGTGCGCGAGCGCCAGCAGCGCGTGCTCACGATCGTCCTGGCCATCAACGCGGTGTTCCTCGTCGTCGAGGTGGTCGGTGGCGTGGTGTTCGGGAGCCTGGCGCTGCTCGCCGACGCCGCCCACCTGCTCAGCGACGTCGCGGGACTCGCCATCGCGCTCGCCGCGCACCGACTGCTGACGCGACCGGCGTCGACGCGTCACTCGTTCGGGCTCCAGCGGGCCGAAGTGCTCGGCGCGCAGGCCAACGGCGTGATCCTCGTCGCCACGTCGGGTTGGATCGTCGTCGCCGCCGTCCGCCGCCTCGGCGACACGAGCAGCCACCACGTCGACGGCGGCGGGATGCTCGTCGTCGCGTTGCTCGGCCTCGTCGCCAACGTGATCGGCGCGCTGGCGCTGGCCCGCGTGGAGCACGGCAGCCTGAACCTGCACGGCGCCGTCGTGCACCTCGCTGCGGACGCGGTCGGGTCGATCGCCGCCGTGCTCGCCGGGGTCGCGGTCGTCGTCGCCGGCGCGACGTGGGTCGACCCGGTCGCGTCGATCGTGATCGCGCTGCTCGTCGTCGGCGCCGCGTGGGGACTGCTGCGGGATGCAACTCGCATCCTGCTCGAGGGCACGCCGAAGGCACTGGACCCTGACGACGTGCGTTCGGCGCTCGCACGCGCCGACGGCGTCGTCGACGTGCACCACCTGCACGTGTGGTCGCTGGCGTCGGACACGCCGGCGCTGTCGGCGCACGTCGTGCTCGACGGTGAGCCGTCACTGCACGACGCGCAGGAGCGGGGCGACCGGCTCCGGACGCTGCTCGCCGACCGGTTCGGCATCGCCCACGCCACGCTCGAGCTGGAGTGCCACGGCTGCGACGACTAGGCCAGGGCGGCGCCGACATCGTCGAGGTCGGCGACCCCGACGACCCGCGGCTCGCCGACTACCGCGCGCTGCGCGACGCCGACCTCCCCGGCGCGTTCATCGCCGAGGGCGCGCTCGTCGTCCGGTCGCTGCTGTCGTCGTCATACCGCGTGCGCTCGGTTCTCGTCACGCCGCGCAAGCTCGCCGCGCTCGCCGACGTCCTTCCGAGCGACGTCCCCGTGTACGTCGCGTCCCGGCCGCTGCTCAAGTCGGTCGTCGGGTTCGACCTCCACCGGGGCGCGGTCGCCGCCGCCGACCGGCCGTCGCCGGCGGCCGATGCGGCGACGGTCGTCCGTGGCGCAAGGGCGCTCCTCGTCGTCGAGGACGTGAGCGACGCGGAGAACATGGGCTCGCTGTTCCGCAACGCCGCCGCGTTCGGCGTCGACGGCGTGCTCCTGTCACCGCGGTGCTGCGACCCGCTGTACCGCCGCACGGTGCGCGTGTCGATGGGACACGTTCTCCACGTCCCGTTCGCCCGCGTGGACGCGTGGCCCGCCGCCATCGACGACGTCGTCCGGGCCGCCGGGTTCACCGTCGTCGCGCTCACGCCCGCGGCCGACGCGGCCGACGTCGCCGGCGTGCGGGTCACGCGCCCGGCCGTCCTCGTCGGCGCCGAGGGCCCCGGCCTCACCGATGTCGCGCTCGCACGCGCCGACACGCGCGTCCGCATCCCGATGCGCGCCGGCGTCGACTCCGTCAACGTCGCGACCGCGGCGGCGATCGCACTCCACCGCCTCGTGCACGCGAGGTAGAACCGGTTCTACTGTCCCGCCCATGGAGACGACGGCTGCGGTGCTGTGGGACGGTGCGACGGAGTTCTCGGTCGAGACGATCGAGCTCGACCCGCCGAAGGCGCACGAGGTGCTCGTGCGGATGGCGGCGTCGGGGATGTGCCACTCCGACGAGCACGCCATCACCGGCGACCTGCCGGTCCCGCGCCCGTTGATCTGCGGCCACGAGGGCTCGGGCGTCGTCGAGGCGATCGGGCCCGAGGTGACGATCGTGAAGCCGGGTGACCATGTCGTCTTCTCGTTCGTCCCCGCGTGCGGCCACTGCCCCTCGTGCGCGAGCGGTCACCAGAACCTCTGCGACCAGGGCGCCGTGCTGATGGCGGGTATCCAGGTCGACGGCACGTCGCGCCATCACGCCCGCGGCCAGGACCTGCGGACGTTCGCGCTGCTCGGCACGTTCTCGCACCACACCGTCGTCCACGAGTGGTCGTGTGTCCCGATCCCGGCCGAGGTGCCGCTCGACAAGGCGTGCCTCGTCGGGTGCGGGGTGACGACCGGCTGGGGCTCCGCTGTCTACGCCGCCGAGGTGCGGCCCGGTGAGAACGTCGCCGTCATCGGGGTCGGCGGTCTCGGCCACGCCGCCGTGCAGGGAGCCCGGCTCGCCGGCGCCGAGCAGATCTTCGCCATCGACCCCGTCGAGTTCAAGCGGGAGTCGGCCCAGAAGTTCGGTGCCACGCACGCGGCGCCGACGGCGGCGGAGGCGTTCGAGCTCGTGCAGCAGGAGACGTGGGGCCGGATGTGCGACAAGGTGATCATGACGATGGGGGTCGGCTCCGGCGAGGGCATGGCCGCCGTGATGGCGCTCGTCGCCAAGCGGGGCCGGGTCGTCGTCACCAACATCCACCCCTGGCACGAGACGTCGAACACCGTGCCGCTGCTCGACCTGACGCTGATGGAGAAGCAGGTCGTCGGCTCGCTGTTCGGGTCGGCCAACCCCCGCCGTGACATCCCGAAGCTGCTCGAGCTCTACTCCCGTGGCCAGCTCGACCTCGACGGGATGATCACCCGCACCTACAAGCTCGACGGCATCAACGACGGCTACCAGGACATGCGCGACGGCAAGAACGTCCGCGGCGTCCTCGTCTACGAGTAGCCCGAACGCGACGAACTCGGCGTAGATCCGTACCGCAGAGGTACAGATCTACGCCGAGTTCGAGTTGGTCCGCCGTTACTCCGCGGCGATCGCGGTGAGGACGTCGAGGCGGGCGGCGCGGCGGGCGGGGAAGATCGCCGCGCCCATGCCGGCCACCCCGGCGAACACGAGGAAGCCGACCAGCGTCCCGAAGGGGATCGTCAGCGACTGGATGCCCTCGTCGGCCAGCGCACGCACGAGCGCCCAGCCGAACCCGACGCCGACGACCAGGCCGACGACGGCGCCCAGCAGCGAGACCACGACGGACTCCCACCGGATCATCCGCCGCACCTGCCGGCGGGACATGCCGACCGCCCGGGCGAGCCCGATCTCACGGGTCCGCTCGAACACCGACAGTGCCATCGTGTTCATGATGCCGATGAGGGCGATGACGATCGCCAGCATCAGCAGCGCGTACACGAGCGTCAGCATCTGGTTGACCTGGTCCTGCGTGTACTGGACGTACTCGGCCCGGGTCCGCACCTCGATGTTCGGGAACGGCTTCACCGCCTTGTCGAGCGCTGACCGCAGCTCGGACGACGACACGCCCGGCGCGCCCTTCACGACCACGACGAAGTCGAGCGGGTTGGAGAAGTTCGCCTCGAACGTCGAGATGCCGGTCGTGACGTCGCCGAGGAACTGGTTGTTCTCGTAGACGCCGCCGACGAGGAACGTCTTGTCGCCGGTCTTGGCGAACTTCATGGTGACCGTGTCACCGCGCTTCCAGCCCTTGTCCTTCGCGATCTTCTCGGACACGAGCAGCTGGTTGTTGCCGAGCGCCGACACCGCGCCCGACTTCATGTCGATGCGGATGAGCTTGTCGATCGTCGCCGGGTCGACGGCCTGGAGCTGCTTCTTCGTGCCGTCGATCTGGACCTCGCCGATGCGGATGCCCGACGCCGCGTCGATGCCGGGCGTGACGTTGAGCGACTCGGCGAGCTTCGGGCTGAAGTTGCCGAACGACTTCGTCGCCAGCACGTAGTCCGCCTTGATGTTGCGGTTGACGAGGTCGGTGACCGACGTCTTGATCGACGCCGCCATCACCGCGACCGCGCCCACCAGGCCGAGGCCGATGATGAGCGCCGACGCCGTCGACGCGGTGCGCCGCGGGTTGCGCATGGCGTTCTGCTGCGCCAACCGGCCCGACGTGCCGAACAGCCGGGGCAGCGGGCGCCCGATGGCACCGGCCAGCGGACGGGCGACGACCGGGGCGAGCATCGAGATGCCGATGAAGGCGAGCATGCAGCCGAGCCCGACCAGCGAGATGCCGTTCTTCACGCTGCCGAACAGGCCGGTGAAGAGCAGCAGCAGGCCGAAGCCGAGCACGAGCCCGCCGCTCACGAGTCGGCGACGCATGGACGACGCCGGCTCGATGTCCGTCTCCCGCATCGCCGCCACCGGCGGGACCCGGCCCGCCTTGCGGGCGGGGATGAGCGCGGCGACCGTCGTCACGACGACGCCGAGCACGATCGACGTGACCCACGTGCGGGTCTTCAGCACGAGCCCGCCCCCGGGGATGTCCATCCCGATGGCGTCGAACAGTGCGGTGAGGCCCTTCGCGAAGCCGAGCCCGAGCACGAGCCCGCTCACCGCTGCCACGAGCCCGACGGCGACGGCTTCGGCCAGCACGGAGCGGGTCACCTGCCGGCGACTGGCGCCGAGCGCCCGCAGCAGCGCCATCTCACGGATGCGCTGGGCGACGATGATCGAGAACGTGTTGAAGATGATGAAGCTGCCGGTGAACAGCGCGATCGCCGCGAAGACGAGCAGCAGCGTCGTGAAGAACCCGAGACCCTGCTTCACCTGGTTCGACGCCTCGTCGGCGACGGTCTGACCGGTCACGGCCTCGTACTGCTTCGGCAGCGCGCCGGCGATGCGGTCGCGCAGCTCGGTCGACGACACGCCGGGCTCGGCGGCGACGTCGATGGTGTCCCACTTGCCGACCTTGTTGAACTCCTGCTGCGCGGTCGACGGGTAGAACGCGGTGAGCGTCGCACCGGCGAGGTTGTCCGCCTCACCGAACTTGAAGATCCCGACGAGGTCGAACTGCTTCGTCCCGTCCTGGAGGAGCACCGACACGCGGTCGCCGACGGCGAAGTGGTGGTCGGTCGCGGTGCGCCGGTCGATGGCGATCTCGTTCGGCGCCCGTGGCCCGTTGCCGGCGGTGAACGTGAGCGGGTCCATCTCCTCGACGCCGCTGTAGCTGACGCCGATCGTGGGCGGGCCCTGGGGGATGATCGCCTTGCCGTCCTTGTCGATCAGCGCGGCGTAGCCCTGGACGTTTCCGGTCACGACCTTGACGCCGTCGACCTTCTCGACCGTCGACACGAGCGATGCGGGCACGGCCTCGCGGTCGCTGGCGCCGCTGCCGCTGTCGTCGTTGCTCGTGAACGCCGCCTTCGAACGGACGCTCACGTCCGTCCCCTTGGTGACCTCGGTGAAGAGGTTGTCGAACGTGTGCTGCAGCGTGTCGCTCAGCACGAGGGTGCCGGCGACGAACGCCACGCCGAGGAGCACGGCGATGTACGTCGACACCAACCGGAACTTGTGGGCCATGAGGCCCTTGCGGGTTGCTCGCCACATCGTCGTGCGCTCCTACTGTCCGAACTTCTTCATGCGGTCGAGGACGTGCTCGGCCGTCGGATCGAGCATCTCGTCGACGATGCGGCCGTCGGCGAGGAACACGACGCGGTCGGCGTACGACGCCGCGACCGGGTCGTGCGTCACCATGACGATCGTCTGGCCCATCTCCTTCACCGAGCGGCGCATGAACGAGAGCACCTCGGACCCACTGCGCGAGTCGAGGTTCCCGGTGGGCTCGTCGGCGAAGATGATCTCGGGCCGGCTCGCCAGCGCGCGCGCCGCGGCGACGCGCTGCTGCTGTCCGCCGGACAGCTCGGTGGGCCGGTGGTTCAGGCGGTCACGCAGACCCACGGTGTCGATCACCGAGTCGAGCCATGCCTTGTCGGGCTTTCGGCCGGCGATGTCGAGGGGCAGCGTGATGTTCTCGAGCGCCGTGAGCGTCGGGAGCAGGTTGAACGCCTGGAAGATGAACCCGACGCGGTCACGGCGCAGGCGGGTGAGGTCCTTGTCGTTGAGCGCCGTGAGGTCGGTGTCGGCGAGGTAGACGTGGCCCGACGTGATCGTGTCGAGCCCCGCGGCGCAGTGCATCAGCGTCGACTTGCCCGACCCCGACGGACCCATGATCGCGGTGAACACCCCGGAGTCGAACCCGACCGTCACGCCGTCGAGCGCACGCACCTGCGTGTCGCCCTCGCCGTAGACCTTGACGAGGTCCTCGGTGTGCGCCGCCAGTCGCGTGGTTGTTGCCGTCGCTGTCATGGTGACGAACGTACGGCCGCGCCCCCGCCGCCCGAATCAGCTTTTCGGCGGTTCGGCCTCGTCCTCAGGTAGGAGATCCGGGCCGCACGAGGCCCGTCTCGTAGGCGAGGACGACGGCCTGCACCCGGTCACGCAGCCCCAGCTTGGTGAGGACGTGGCCGACGTGGGTCTTGACGGTCGTCTCGCTTACGTACAGCTCGGACGCGATCTCGGCGTTCGACAGCCCGCGCGCGATGAGCGTGAGGACCTCGCGTTCGCGCTCGGTGAGGCTCGCCAGTACCGCCGGCTCGTCGGGCTCCGACGCCGCCGGGAGCGCGGCGGCGAACCGGTCGAGCAGGCGGCGCGTGACGCGCGGAGCGACCACCGCGTCACCGCCGTGCACCGTGCGGATCGCAGCGACCAGCTCCTCGGGCGGCGCGTCCTTGAGCAGGAACGCGCTGGCGCCGGCCCGCAGCGCCTCGACGACGTACTCGTCGAGGTCGAACGTCGTGAGGATGAGGACGCGCGGCGCGTCACCGTCGCCATCGCTCACGATCCGGCGGGTCGCCTCGACGCCATCCAGCTTCGGCATGCGGATGTCCATGAGGACGACGTCGGGGCGCGCCGACTCGACCAGCCGCAGCGCGTCCTCGCCGTCGCCGGCCTCGCCGACGACGGTCACGTCGTCCTCGGCCTCGAGGATCATGCGGAAACCGGTGCGCACGAGCGCCTGGTCGTCGACGATCAGGATGCGGATCACGGCGCCGCCGCTCACGCCACCGGGATGCCGGTGAGCGGGATGTGCGCCCTGACCCGGTAGCCGCCCCCGGTGCGGGCGCCGGCGTCGAGGGTGCCGCCGAAGAGCGCGACGCGCTCGCGCATGCCGACGAGACCGTGCCCGCCGTTGACGGACGAGCCCATGGCGAGCGCCTGGGCGAGCCCGCGGCCGTCGTCGGTGATCTCGACGTCGATGGCGTCGTCGCCGTAGGTGACGCGGACGACGGCGTGCGGCGTCGGGCCGGCGTGCTTGAGCGTGTTCGTCAGCGCCTCCTGCACGATGCGGTACGCCGACAGGTCGAGCGCCGGCGGGAGGGCGCGCGGGTCGCCCTCGATCTCGAGCGTGATGTCGAGCCCCGCGTCGCGCATCTGGCGCGCGAGCGCGTCGATGTGGGCGACGCTCGGCTGCGGCGCCTTGGCGTCGGACGCGGCGTCGTCGGGCCGCAGGACGCCGAGCAGCCGGCGGAGCTCGTCGAGCGCGAGCCGGCCGGTCGACTCGATCGCCTCGAGCGACTCGGTCGCCTGCGCGGGGTTGCGGCCGAGCACGCGGCGCGCCGCGCCCGCCTGCACCACCATCACGCTCACGTTGTGGGCGACGACGTCGTGCAGCTCGCGAGCGATGCGCGATCGCTCCTCCTCGCGGGCGCGGCGGGCGAGGTCCTGTTGGTCGCGTTCCAGGCGGGCGGCCCGCTCCTCGACGCTGGCCAGGTACCTGCGCCGGTTCTGGAGGTTGTCACCGAGCACCCACGCGGTGAGGAAGATGACGACGTTGCCGCCGATCGACGGCACGGTGACGTCCCACCGCGCCGTGAGGAAGATGACGGCGAGCGCGACGCCGGTGAGGCCGAGGGCGATGATCGACTTCCGGCGGTCGCAGTGGGCGGCGATCGTGTACAGGGCGATGATCGCGCCGACGCCACCCGCCCCCGTCGTGTACCCCAGCGCCTCGATCAGCGTGGCGCTGACGCCGACGACCCACATCACCGCGACGGCGTTCGTGCGCCGCCACGCCAGCGGCAGCGTCGCCGCCATCACGAGCAGGACGCCGAGCGCGTCGGGGTCCCGGAAGTTGATGTCGACGTTGGTGTCACGCAGCCACATGCCCGGGAGGGCCAGGGCGAAGATCAGGACGCCGAGCAGCGCGTCGGCGCCGAACGGGTGCTCCCGCAGCCACCGCACCGGCGCCAGCTTCCGCATGTGACCGACGGTACCGGCGGCGCCCGGTCGGAGGCGTCGTCCTCTGGGACGAGGTCAGGTCGACCGCGAGGACGACCGCCCCATTCGCGATCCTCCCACACCGTCGGAGTTTTCGGCCCGGAACAGGCCTCGGACTCCGATTCCGTGGGAGGATGCGCGTCAGTCTGCCGGCGCCAGCTCCACGTCGACGACGAGGGCGTCGTCCTCGCGGGTGATCCACTCGCCCTCGACGACGCCGGCCTCGCGCACGTCGGCCTCTGCCCGTGCGAGCGCGGCGAGGCGGTCGGTGGTGTCGCTGACGACGACGCGCGCCACCGGCGTCTTCATCGACCGCTTCGCCTCGGTCTTCGCCTTGCGGATGCGGCCGAGGACGTCGGCGGCGGTGTCGAGGACGGCGACGTCGGTGTCGCTCGCGGTCGCGGCGTGCAGCTCGTCGACCGACGGCCACGGCGCCCGGTGGACCGAGCCCTCCTGCCACCACGACCAGACCTCGGCGGTGGCGAACGGGAGGAACGGGGCGAACAGGCGCTGGAACGCGGACAGCGCGAGCGTGAGCGTGCGCTTGGCCGAGGTCGCCGGCGCGTCGCCCTGCGCGCCGTACGCCCGGCCCTTCACCAGTTCGAGGTAGTCGTCGCAGAACGACCAGAACGCCGCCTCGGTCCGCTCGAGGGCACGGGCGTAGTCGTAGCCGTCGAACGCGCGCGTCGCGTCGTCGACGACGTGCGCGACGCGCGACAGCAGCGCGGCGTCGATCGGCTCCGTGACGTCACCGCCGGTCTCGGCGCCGTCGGCGGCGATCGACAGGACGAACTTCGACGCGTTCAGCAGCTTGATCGCCAGTCGCCGGCCGATCTTCATCTGGCCCTCGTCGAACGCGGTGTCGACGCCCGGGCGGGCGCCCGCCGCCCAGTAGCGGACGGCGTCGGTGCCGTACTGCTCGAGCAGGTGCATCGGCGTGACGACGTTGCCCTTGGACTTCGACATCTTCTTGCGGTCGGGATCGAGGATCCACCCGCTGATCGCCGCGTTCGTGAACGGCAGCGACCCGAACTCGTGGTGCGCGCGCACGACCGTCGAGAACAGCCACGTACGGATGATCTCGTGGGCCTGCGGGCGCAGGTCCATCGGGAAGACGCGCTCGAACAGGTCGCGATCGTCCTCCCACCCGCCGGCGATCTCCGGCGTGAGCGACGACGTCGCCCACGTGTCCATGATGTCGGCGTCGCCGATGAAGCCGCCGGGCTTCCCCCGCTGGTCCGGCGAGTAGCCGTCGGGGACGTCGGTGGACGGGTCGATCGGCAGCCGGTCCTCGGCCGGGAGCAGCAACTGGTCGAGGTCGTGGACCGGGTTGCCGTCGTCGTCGAGCCGGTACCACACGGGGAACGGCACGCCGAAGAAGCGCTGGCGGGAGATGAGCCAGTCGCCGTTCAGGCCGTTCACCCACGAGTCGTAGCGGGCCTCCATGTACGGCGGGTGCCACGCCAGCTCGGCGCCGCGGGCGATGAGCGCATCGCGCAGCGCCTCGTCGCGGCCGCCGTTGCGGATGTACCACTGACGCGTCGTGACGATCTCGAGCGGGCGCTCGCCGCGCTCGTAGAACTTCACCGGGTGGGTGATCGGCTTCGGGTCGCCGTGCAGGTCGCCCGATTCGCGAAGCAGCTCGACGATCGCCTTCTGCGCCTGCTTCGTCGTCTTGCCCGCGAGCTCGGACCACGCGCCGTTGCCGGGGACGCCGGCGGGCGGCTCGGCCTGGATGCGCCCGTCCCACCCGACGATCGAGCGGACGGGGAGGTCGAGCTCGCGCCACCACGTGACGTCGGTCGTGTCGCCGAACGTGCAGATCATCGCGATGCCCGAGCCCTTCTCGGGATCAGCGAGCTCGTGCGCCTTCACCGGGACCTCGACCCCGAACAGCGGTGTCGTGACCGTCGAGCCGAACAGCGGCTGGTACCGCGCGTCGTCGGGATGGGCGACGAGCGCGACGCACGCGGGGATGAGCTCGGGGCGCGTCGTCTCTATGAACACGGGCGCGCCGTCGTCGGTGCGGTGGAACGACACTCGGTGGTAGGCGCCCGGGAGCTCGCGGTCCTCGAGCTCGGCCTGCGCGACCGCGGTGCGGAAGTCGACGTCCCACAGCGTCGGCGCCTCCGCCTGGTACGCCTCACCCCGCTTCAGGTTGCGCAGGAACGCCCGCTGGCTGATGCGGCGGGAGCGCTCGCCGATCGTCGTGTACGTCTGCGTCCAGTCGACGCTCAACGCGAGGCGCCGCCACAGCTCCTCGAACGCGACCTCGTCCTCCTGCACGAGGCCCTCGCACAGCTCGACGAAGTTCGGCCGGCTGATGGCGATCGGCGGCTTCGGCGGTTCGGCGGGCGGCGTGAAGTCGCCGTCGAACGGCAGGCTCGGGTCGCACCGGACGCCGTAGTAGTTCTGCACGCGACGCTCGGTCGGCAGGCCGTTGTCGTCGAAGCCCATCGGGTAGAAGACCTCGCGCCCGCGCATCCGCTGGTAGCGCGCGATGCAGTCGGTGTGCGTGTAGCTGAAGACGTGCCCGACGTGGAGGCTGCCGCTCACGGTCGGCGGCGGCGTGTCGATGCTGTAGATCTCGTCGCGGGTCTTCGTGCGGTCGAACCGGTACACGCCGTCGCGCTCCCACCGCTCGATCCACCTGGGCTCGAGGCCGTCGAGGGTCGGCTTCTCCGGGACGTTCGGGCGCGACATGGACTGGTTACGGTACCTGGGTGCTCCGACTGCACGACACTGCATTGGGCCGCGTCGTCGACGTCGTTCCCGACGATCAGCCGACCGTGTCGATGTACGTGTGCGGACCGACGGTCTACGACGTACCGCACCTCGGGCACGGCCGGTTCTCGCTCGTCTTCGACGTGCTGCGCCGCTACCTCGAGTGGAAGGGCCACGACGTCCGCTACGTCTCCAACATCACCGACGTCGACGACAACATCCTCAACCGCGCCGCGCGCGAGGGCCGCTCGGCGCAGTCGGTCGTCGACGAGTACGAGGCGGTGTGGTGGTCGGCGATGGACGCCCTGGGCGTGAAGCGGCCGACCGCCGACCCGCACGCGACCGCGTTCGTCGACCGCATGGTGACGCTGATCGGCGAGCTGTTCGAGGCCGGGTACGCGTACACGACGTCGGACGGCGTCTACATGGACGTCTCGCGCGTCGACGGCTACGGGCTGCTGGCGCGCCAGTCGCTCGACTCGCTGCGTTCGGGCGCGCGGGTGGAGGCGAACGAGGAGAAGCGCTCGCCGATCGACTTCGCGCTGTGGAAGTTCTCCAAGGCGGGCGAGGACCTGTCGTGGCCGTCACCGTGGGGCGACGGGCGGCCCGGGTGGCACACCGAGTGCGTCGTGATGTCGCTCGACCTGCTGGGCGAGGGGTTCGACATCCACGGCGGCGGCCAGGACCTCGCCTTCCCGCACCACGAGAACGAGCGGGCGCAGGCGGTCGCGCTGGGCCTCGCGTTTGCGCGTCACTGGGTGCACAACGGCTTCGTCGAGGTCGGCGGCGAGAAGATGTCGAAGTCGCTCGGCAACTTCACGACGCTGACCGACATGCTCGCTCGCACTGATGCGCGGGCGTACCGGCTGCTGGTGCTGCGGTCGCACTACCGGTCGCCCGTCGAGGTGACGGTGGCGACCACCGACGACGCCTCGGCCGCGCTCGCGCGCCTCGACGAGTTCGCCCGCAACCACCCGCCGTCGGCCGGCGCGGTCGAGCCGGATCCGGAGGCGCTGGCGCAGTTCCGCGCGCTGATGGACGACGACCTCCAGACGCCCCAGGTCGTGGCGCTGCTCTTCGACCTCGTGCGCCGCGCGAACACGGGTGACGCCGGCGCCGCCGCAGCCGCCCACGAGATCTGCCGTGCGGTCGGGCTCGAGCTGTTGCCGGGTGGCGGGTCCGAGGATGTCGCCGCCGATGCCGTCGCGCTCGCCCGCCAGCGCGACGAGGCCCGGGCCCGGAAGGACTTCGCCACGTCCGACGCGCTGCGCGACCGGCTGCAGTCGATGGGCTACGTCGTGCAGGACACGCCCGACGGGACCCGCATCCGCCCCGCCCGCTGACCCCCCCCTCGACTTTCGGTGACTTCGGCCTGCCAGAGCACGCCGAACTCACCGAAAGCCGGCGAGGGGTCGGGCTAGAGCCCGATCGAGACCGGCGGGAGGCCGGCGACGGCGACGTCGACCTCGACCTGCTTGGTGGAGTTCGGGTCGTCGGGGGCGGCGCACTCGGTGCCCGTGCCGCCGACCGCGAGGCCGGTGCACGACCCGTCGCCGATGCCGACGGCCGCGCTCAGCCCCGACGTCCCACCGACACTGGCGTCGATCTGGGCGGCCGGCGTCGGCGAGGGCGCCGGTGACGGCTGCGGGTTGGACGGCGGCGCCGGTGTGGGCTGCGCGGGCGGCGTGGTCGTCATGGCGTCGCCGATCTGCGGTTGGGGGAGCGCGCCGGGATCGGGCGGCGCGGTGACGCTGGCGACGCCGACCGGCGCCGAGCGGGCGAACTCGTCGACCGCCGGGATCGTCGGCGCGCTGAACGCCGCCGCCTCCGGCGGCCGCGTGACCGTGAAGCCCTCGACGACGGGCGGTGCCGCGAGCGACGCCGGCACGCGGGTGCGGGCGTGGTCCGAGTCCGCCCGCAGGCCGACACCGACGATGCCGAGCGTGAGCAGCGCGGCGCACGCCCCGGCGAGCGCCTTGGTCGCCGGTCCCCAGGCGGTCGTCGACGCCGCGCCGTGGCCGGCGCCCGACGCCGGCGCCGTCGCCGTCGCCCCGGACGCGGTCGCCGCACCGGTCGCGGCCGACGCCAGCTGCATGCGACCGAAGATGGCGGCGCCGAGGAACAGCGGGATCGGCACGATCGCCCGGCGCAGCGTCGAGCCGACCTCCTCGAGCTCGTCGCATCGGGCACGGCAGTCGTCGCACCCGGCGAGGTGCTGGTCGACCTTGGCGAGGTCGCGGGCCGACAGCGCACCGCCGACGTAGGCGCCGAGGCGGTCGAGCGTGAAGCGGCACTCGTTGCTGGCGACGCCTGTCCCGATGTGCGCCTGCAGGTAGCGCTCGCGCAGCCCGGCACGCGCCCGCACGGCGAGCTGGGCGGCGCCGTTGGCGCTCAGCCCCAGCACCTCGGCGGCCTCGCGAGGTGCCATGCCCTCGACCTCGGTGAGCCACAGCACCGACCGCCACCGCTCGGGCAGGTCGGCGAACGCCTGGGCGACGAGCGCGGTCTCGGCGCCGAGCATGACGGCGTCGGCCGGTGTCGCCACCTCGCGGGTGCGGGGCAGGCGGGCGTCGTCGATGTCGTCGGTCGGGTCGACGCGAGACGATCGCCGGAGGATGTCGATCGACGCGTTGCGGGTCGCGGTCAGCAGGTACGGCCGGAACGGCACGCCGACGAGACGGCCGGCCTCGACCGCGGAGAACATGCGGGTGAACGCATCGGACACGGCGTCAGCGGCATCGTTGCGGTCGCGGGTGACCGACATCGCCACGCCCCACGCCGCGTCGCTGTGGCGCCGATACAGCTCCTCGAACGCCGTGCGGCTCCCGCCCGCCGCCGCGGTGACGAGCTCGTCGTCCGTGCGGACGTCGATCGTGCGCATGCGGCCTAGACGTTCGACGGGGCGAATCGTGACTCCTGTACCGCCGGCCGTCCCCGTGCTCGACGCCGGGGATCCGACGGTCGACGTGCGTGTGTGGATGCCGAGTGCTGCGCCGTTGGATGCCTCGACCGTCGGATTTCCGGCGGCGAGTTCGGGCGGGCCGGCGTCCGGCAGGCATCATGGCGGGCCGTGCGGGGTCGTCGTCGAGAGCGGGAACGGGCCCCGCTGCCGCCGGGATTCGGGACGATCTGGACCACCGTGGCCCTCGACCTCGTCGGCTTCGGCGTGGTGTTCCCGCTGCTGCCGATCTACAGCGAGCGGTTCGGCGCCAGCCCGGCGGTGGCGACGCTGCTCATCACCTCGTTCTCCGCCGCGCAGCTCGTGTGCGCGCCGCTGTGGGGGCGGCTGTCGGACCGGGTCGGGCGCAAGCCGATCCTGCTGCTGTCGCTCGTCGGCACCTGCATCGGCTCGCTCGTCACCGGGCTGGCGGGCGCGCTGTGGGTCCTCTTCCTCGGCCGGGTGATCGACGGGATCTCGGGCGCGTCGATCTCGGTCGCTCAGGCATCGGTCACCGACCTGGCGCCGCCGTCGCAGCGGGCTCGGCTGCTGGGGTTGCTGGGGGCGGCGTTCGGCGTGGGGTTCGTCGCCGGTCCGGCGCTGGGCGCGCTGGCCGCGCTGCGGGGACCGCACGTCCCGTTCCTGGTGGCGTCGGTGCTCGCGGGCGTGAACGCGATCGTGGCGTGGCGGCGGTTGCCCGAGACGCACGTCGACCGGGTTGCCGCGTCCGCGGGGCGGCGCCGTGACCGGCCGTCGCTGCTGTCGGGCGCCGGGTCCGTGGCCGACCTCCTCGTGCTGACCTTCGTGGCGATGGCGGCGTTCGCCGCGTTCGAAGCGACGTTCTCGCTGTTCGGCAAGGCGCGGTTGGAGTTCGGCGAGGTCTCGACGGGGGTGGTGTTCGCCGGCGTCGGCATCCTGCTGTCGCTCGTGCAGGGCGGCCTGGTCCATCCCGTCGTGTCTCGCATCGGCGAGGCGGGCGCACTGCGGCTTGGCCTGTTGCTCAACGCGTTCGGGCTGCTGCTGCTCGCCGGCGTCGAGTCGTACGCCCTGCTGGTCCCGTCCCTCGCGCTGCTGACGATCGGGCAGGGTCTGGCGTCGCCGTCGCTGTCGGCGACGTTGGCGGGACGGACGACGCCGTCGGCCCGGGGACGGCTGCTCGGACTGCAGCAGTCGTCGTCGGGCCTCGCACGGGTCGTGGGCCCGGCGGCCGGCGGGCTGCTGTTCGAGCACGTCGGCGTGGCCTCGCCGTATCTGGCGGGCGCGGCCCTCATGGCGGTCGCCGCGCTGGTGCTGGTTCGGGGCGGCCGGGAGGGTATTGGGGGTACGCCGCGAAACCTTGTTACCGTCGAGTAACCAGCGGCGTCCCCCCGGAGGTGCGGCCAGATGGGCGAGTTCTCCCTCGAACTGAACGAGGACCAGCTCCAGATCCAGAAGTGGGTCCACGACTTCGCCGAGACCGTCGTCCGGCCGGCGGCCGAGGAGTGGGACGAGCGGGAGGAGTTCCCGTGGCCGGTCGTCGAGGAGGCGGCCAAGATCGGCCTCTACTCGTTCGACTTCTTCGCCAACGCCGCCATGGCCGACCCGTCGGGTCTGACGCTGCCGGTCGCCCTCGAGGAGCTGTTCTGGGGTGACGCCGGTATCGGCCTGTCGATCTTCGGGTCGGGTCTGGC
>DASSOZ010000114.1:0-6511 GCA_035700105.1 Acidimicrobiales bacterium | reverse complement strand
AGCTCTCGTTCTGCAGGTCGTTGTGCAGCCCGAGGCCCTTCGTGGCGAGGTGCTCGCGGATGATCGCCATCTCGAGGTTCGACGCGTCGCGGCCACCGAACTCCGCCGGAAGCGCGAGCCGCAGCCACCCCGCGGCATCTGCGCGGCGACGCATCTCGCCGAGCAGGTCCTCCCACTCCGTGCGGGGGACGCCGCCGTTCTCGAAGTCCGTGCGTGCCCACTCGCGTCGATGATCGAAGAAGCGGACGTTGTCGTCCCGCTGCTCGAGGGGCCTGATCTCGCGCTCGATGAAGTCGTCGAGCGCGTCGAGCGTCGCCTGGATGTCGGCCGGGATGTCGAAGTCCATGGTCTCCCCTACTGCCTGTGCAGCTACGTACCGGTGAAGCGCGGGTCGCGGCGCTCGACGAACGCGGCGACACCCTCGCGGTGATCGTCGCTCACGAAGCACTCCTGCCGCAGCGTCGCGGTGCGCGCCGTGTGGGCGGCGACGTCGCCGTCGAGCGCGGCGTACGCCGGAGCGTAGTTTCCCGCCGTCGCCACCGATCTCGACGACGGCGTGGCGCGGCCTGTCTCTACAACAGCGGTTGATTGGCGAAAGAGCGGCGAATATCTCTAGTGTTCGCTGTATGAACTCTGACGCTGCGCACGGCCGTGCCGCCCTCCGCGGGGCCCTCATCGGCTTCCCCATCGCGGTCGTCCTCATCACGTGCCTCGGGCTGGCCTACGGCTTCGAGTGGAAGAGCGCGCTCGGCATGGGGCTCTTCGTCGGCATCTGGGGCGGCCTCGGCTTCGGCGCCATGATGGGCGCGACGAGATCACTCGCCAAGGAGATGTTCTAGTGACTGGCCGACGAGTTCGCGGCGAACTTCTGACTCGGGTCACTGGGTCGAGATCCGCGATGAGTTCGGCGGCCCGGGCGCCCGCTCCCATTTCATGAGATGACGATGGGCGGGTGGTAGGCCGTCCGTTACGGTCTCGCCCGGCATGAAGATCGCGGTGGTCGGCACCGGAGCGATGGGGTCGGTGTACGCCGCGCTCCTCGGCAGGGCGGGCAACGAGGTGTGGGCGATCGACCGGTGGCAGGAGCACCTCGACGCCATCGCCGCACGCGGCCTGAGCGTGTCCGGCGCCAGCGGCACCTACGTCGTCGACGACCTGCACGTCGGTCGCACGCCGAGCGACGCCGGCGCCGCCGACGTGTGGATCGTGGCCACGAAGGCGCACGACGTCGAGGACGTCGCCGCCGGCATCGCGCCGCTGCTGCGACCGGGCGACGTGGTCATGGCGTTCCAGAACGGTCTCGGTGCGCCCGAGCGGCTGGCGCGCCACGTCCCCGGCGAGCAGATCCTCGTCGGTATCGCCGAGGGCTTCGGCTCGTCGGTCCCCGAGCCGGGGCACGTGCACCACAACGGGATGCGGCTCATCCGCATCGGCGAGCCCGGCGGCGGGACGACCGAACGGGTCGAACGGATCGTGCAGCTCTGGCGCGACGCCGGGTTCAACGTCCGCGGCTTCCCCGACATCGACCGGATGATCTGGGAGAAGTTCATCTGCAACGTCACATTGAGCGCGCCGTGCGCGGCGTTCGACGTCACCGTCGGCCAGCTGATGGCGAACAGCGAGGCGTGGGCCGTCGCCCTCGGCTGCACCACCGAGGCGTACCGCCTCGGCGTGGCGACGGGTGTGACGTTCTCGTTCGACGACCCGCTCCGCTACGTCACCGAGTTCGCGTCGACGATCCCCGACGCCAGCCCGTCGATGCGCCTCGACCACCTCGCCGGGCGCCGCTCGGAGGTCGACGCGATCAACGGCCAGGTCGTCGAGCGCAGCCCGGAGTACGGGCTCGAGGCGCCCTACAACCAGACGCTGTGCGCGATCGTCCGCCAGCGCGAGTCGCGCTTCGCCTGATCAGGCGACGGGGTCGAACTCCAGGTACAGCTTCGTCAGCCCCCGCAGGATCCACGTCGGCTCGTAGCTGAAGCGCCGGTCGCCGGCGGGCCCGTGGTGCGGCTCCGACACGCGGATGTTGCGCGTCCGCTGCAGCAACCGCTCGATGCTGACCCGCCCCTCGGCGCGGGCGAGGGGACCGCCGGGGCACGAGTGCACACCGCGCCCGAACGCGATGTGGGCCTGCACGTTCGGCCGGTCGACCCGGAACTCGTGCGGGCACTCGAACCGGCGGGGGTCGCGGTTGGCGGCGCCGTTGAGCATCGCCACCGGCGTGCCGGCGGCGATCTCGACGCCGCCGATCGTCGTCGTGCGCTTCGCCAGCCGGAAGTCCGTCTTCACGGGACTCTCCATCCGCAGGGCTTCCTCGATGAAGTCCGGGATGCGCTCGGTGTGCGCCCGCAGCTCGTCCTGCAGCTCGGGATGCTCGGCGAGGTGCTTGAGCGCGGCGGCGAGAAGGCGCGCCGTCGTCTCCTGGCCGGCGGCGAACAGGAACGTCGCAGTGCGCACGACCGACGTGACGTCGGGGGTCGAACCGTCGGGGTACGTCGCCAGCGCGAGATCGGTCAGGACGTCCTTGCGCGGCGAGCGGCGCCGGTCCTCGACGTACGCCGAGAACCACTCGTCGAGCCCGCTCAGCGGGTTCTCACCGGGGTCGCGCTCGGCGCCCTCACCCACGGCACCGGGTGACCTGCTGAGACCGAAGAACTCGCGGAAGCGCGGGTGGTCGGACTCGGGCACGCCGAGGAGGTCGGCGACGACGAGCATGGCGAACGGCTGCGCGTACGCGCCGATGAACTCGCACGCGCCGTCGCGCACGAACTCGTCGAGCTGGCGGTCGGCGAGCCGCCACATGAAGTCCTCGTTCTGCTTCAGCCGCTTGGGCGTGATGAGGCGCATGAGCAGCGCCCGCTCACGAGTGTGCTCGGGCGGGTCCATCGTGACCATGTGCTCGTGCATCGGCAGTGTGTCGCGGTACTCGGCGATGACCGCGCTCACGTCGTCGCCCTCGAGCGGCACGGGGAACACGGCGAACGGCCCGACGACCGAGTTGCACGACGAGAAGCTGTCGGTGTCGCGGTAGATGTCGCCGAGCTCGTCGTAGCCGGTCACTGCGACGACCCCGAGGTGCGGCAGCGGGAGGACCGGACACTCCGACCGCAGCGAGTCGAAGTAGGGGTAGGGGTCGTCGACCAGCGACTCGTCGGTGAAGAAGTCGATCGTGCGCCAGTCGTTCCCGCTCACGCCGGTTCCCCCGCGATCACGCTGTGCAGTTGCACAGCACCGTTGGCCGCTTGCTTAGCACCGGGCAACCGACGTGACAAGCTCTCCCGCCGTGGCGACCCCGCCCTCCCCCCGCCGCATCGGCACCGCCGACTCGAAGACGCGCGCGCAGCTCGTCGACGCCGCCGAGGCGCTCCTGCTCGAGGAGGGCTACGCGGCGGTCACGTCGCGGCGGGTCGCGGCGCGCGCCGGCCTCAAGCCGCAGCTCGTGCACTACTACTTCCGCACGATGGACGACCTCTTCATCGAGGTCCTCCGCCGCCGCGCCGAGCGCGACCTCGAGCGCTTCGAGCGGGCCATCGCCGCCGACGGCTCGCTGCGCAACCTCTGGCGCCTCAACCGCGACCCACGCGGCGTCGCGTTCACGATCGAGCTCGTCGCGCTCGCCCATCATCGCAAGGAGATCCGCGCGGAGATCGCGCGCTACGCCGAGCGCTTCCGCGCCGCGCAGCTCGAGGCGGTGACGAACGCGCTCGTCGCCGCCGGCATCGACGACGACCAGCTGCCGCCCGTGGTTGCCCAGATGCTGATGACGGGGCTGTCACAGGTGCTCACGCTCGAGGACGGCATCGGCGTCGACACCGGCCACGACGTCACCCTGAAGTTCGTCGACGATCTGCTCAGTCGGCTGGAGCAGCCGACCGGCCGGCGGCGGCCCGCACGGCGTCGATGATCCCCTGGTAGCCCGTGCACCGGCACAGGTTGCCGGAGAGCGCGACGCGGATCTCCTCGTCGGTCGGATCGGCGTTGTCGCGCAGGAACGCGGTGGCGGAGACGACGAAGCCCGGCGTGCAGAACCCGCACTGCAGGCCGTGGTGATCGCGGAAGGCCGTCTGGACCGTCGACAGCCCGCCGTCGGGTGCGCTCAGTCCCTCGATGGTCGTGACCTCGGCGCCGTCGGCCTGCACCGCGAACACGAGGCACGCACGCACCGCGTCGCCGTCGAGCAGGACGGTGCACGCGCCGCACACGCCGTGCTCGCACCCGAGGTGCGTGCCGGTCAGACCGCATCGCTCGCGCAGGAAGTCGGCGAGCGTGAGCCGAGGCGCCACGCTCGCGTGCCGCGCCTCGCCGTTGACACGCACCTCGATCTCGACGTCAGCCACGCGTCGCCTCCTCGCCCGCGGCGCGCCACGCCCGCGCCACCATCTCCGCGCCGACACGGCGCCGGTAGTCCTCGGACCCGTGCAGGTCGGACGGCACCGACTCGAGGGCCGACATCGCAAGGCGACCCACCTCGACGGCGTCGACGTCACCGACCGGCGTGCCGACGACCGCCGCTTCCGCGGTTGCCGCTCGCTCGGGCGTCGACCCGAGACCGAACAACCCGATCCCGCAGCGGGCGACGCGGTCGTCCCCGCCCACCTCGACCGCGACCGCCGCGCCGGCGACGGCGAAGTCGCCGTGACGGCGGGCGAGCTCCTCGACCGCGAACCCGCAGCGACCCGCCCACACCGGGAACGTCACCGCGGTCAAGAGCTCGTCGTCGGCGAGTGCCGTCGTCCACGTACCGGTGAAGAAGTCCGCCGCCGCGATCGTGCGCCTCCCTCTCGGCCCGAGCACGTCGAGGTCTGCGTCGAGCGCACGCGCGACGGCGGGCAGCTCGGACGCGGGGTCGGCGTGGGCGATCGAGCCACCGACCGTGCCCCGGTTGCGGATCTGGAAGTGGCCGACGAGCGGCAGCGCGCGCTCGAGCAGCGGCACCGCGGCGACGTCCGACGAGCGCTGGGCCGCGGCCTGCGGTGTCATCGCGCCGATGCGCACGACGCCGTCACGTCGGTCGATGCCGCGCAGTTCGTCGACGCGACCGAGATCGACGAGGTGGTCGAACACCGCCAGGCGCAGCGCCAGCATCGGCACGAGGCTCTGCCCGCCGGCGATCGGCTTGGCCGCGTCGCCGAGGTCGGCGAGGAGGGCGACGGCGTCGGCCGCCGTCGTCGGCGCGTGGTACTCGAACGGCGCCGGCTTCATCGCGCCGCCCCCGACGCTCCGGCGGCGTCGAGCGCGGCGACGATCGCCGACGGCGTCAGCGGGAACCGCGTCAGCTCGACACCGAACGGCGACAGCGCGTCGGCGACCGCGTTGATCACCGCCGGCGGCGCGCCGATCGCCCCGCCCTCCCCCACGCCCTTGAAGCTCCCGGGCCCCGGCGCCGGCGACTCGACGTGGCCGTACTCGATCACCGGGACCTCCGTGGCGGTCGGCAGCAGGTAGTCCATGAACGTCGTCGCCAGTGGGTTGCCGTCCTCGTCGTATGCGAGGTGCTCGTACAGCGCGCCGCCGATGCCCTGGACGGTGCCGCCGGCGATCTGCCCCTCGACGACGCTCGGGTTGATCATCGGGCCGCAGTCCTCGGCCACGATGTAGCGCAGCAGCCGCACCTGCCCGGTGACGACGTCGACCTCGCACGTGCACACGTGCGTGGCGTTCGCCCAGATGATCGGCGCCGTCGGGCGGTAGCGGCCGGTCACCTCGAGCCCGGCGGGCGCGTCCGGGGGCAGCTCGTGCGTGCGGAAGTAGGCGATCTCGGCGATCTCACGGAGAGAGATCGACGCCGCCGGCGTGCCCCGGACGTGGGCGCGGCTCTCGGCCAGCTCGATGTCGTCCGGCGCCGCCTCCAACTTGTGGGCGGCGATGGCGACGATGCGCTCGCGCAGCTCGGCGGCCGTCGTGCCGACCGCGCCGGCGAGCATCGAGCCGCTGCGGCTGCCGCCGGTGCCGGCGCCGAACGGCGTGACCGCGGTGTCGCCCTGGATGGTGTGGACGTCGGCGATGTCGACGCCGAGCGCGTCCGCGGCGAGCTGGACGACGGCGGTCTCGAGGCTGTTCCCGGTCGAGCCGCCGGCGACGTAGACGTTCACCTTGCCCGTCGGCTCGACGCGGATCGTCGCGCCCTCGGTCGAGAAGAAGCCCATCGCGCTCGTCGTGGGTTCGCAGTACGTGCTCGTGCCGACGCCGAGGTGACGACCGGCGGCGCGGGCGTCGGCCTGCTCGCGCCGGAACGCGTCGTAGTCGAGGATGCCGATCGCGTGCTCGAACGTCTCCAGGGGCGTCATGTCGCTGTACGGCATGCCGTTCGGGTTCGAGACCGGCAGCTCGTCGCGTCGCAAGAGGTTGCGACGACGCAGCTCGATCGGGTCGACTCCGATCCGCCGGGCGGCGATGTCGAGCAGCACCTCGCGGGCGACCGACTCGAACTGCCACGGACCGCGATACGCGGTGCGGCCCGACGTGTTCGAGAACACCGACGTCGTGCGGAAGCCGGCTCTCGCCACGCGGT
>DASSOZ010000113.1:0-5299 GCA_035700105.1 Acidimicrobiales bacterium | reverse complement strand
GGGGGCGCCGTCCGTGCGTACCGATTCGAGCGATACCGAGGCGTCAGCCGTCGAGCGCGTCCTCGGACTCGTCCACGAGGTCGACCGCGGCCTCGTCCGCGGCGCCGATGCCCACGGCCTGGCGGATCTTCTCGCTGATCTCCACCATCATGTCGAGGTTGTCGGCGAGGAAGTTCTTGGCGTTCTCACGCCCCTGGCCGAGTTGCTCGCCCTCGTAGGTGAACCAGGCGCCCGACTTCTTGATCAGCCCGAGCTCCACCCCCACGTCGAGCAGCGAGCCCTCCCGGGAGATGCCCCGCCCGTACATGATGTCGAACTCGGCCTGCTTGAACGGCGGGGCCACCTTGTTCTTCACCACCTTGACCCGGGTGCGGTTGCCGACCACCTCGGCCCCGTCCTTGATCGACTCGATGCGGCGGATGTCGAGCCGGACCGACGAGTAGAACTTCAGCGCCCGCCCGCCGGGCGTCGTCTCCGGCGACCCGAACATCACGCCGATCTTCTCCCGCAGCTGGTTGATGAAGATGCAGATCGTGTTCGACTTGTTGAGGTTGGCGGTGAGCTTGCGCAGCGCCTGCGACATCAGCCGGGCCTGGAGGCCGACGTGGCTGTCGCCCATCTCGCCCTCGATCTCGGCCCGTGGCGTGAGCGCGGCCACCGAGTCGATCACGACGACGTCGAGGGCGCCCGACCGGATCAGCGTGTCGGCGATCTCGAGCGCCTGCTCGCCCGTGTCGGGCTGGGAGATGAGCAGCTCGTCGATGTCGACCCCGATGGCCTTGGCGTAGATCGGGTCCATCGCGTGCTCGGCGTCGATGTACGCGCAGATGCCGCCGTTGCGCTGCGCCTCGGCCACGACGTGCATGGCGAGGGTGGACTTGCCCGACGACTCCGGCCCGTAGATCTCGACGACCCGGCCGCGGGGGAGGCCGCCGACACCGAGCGCGAGGTCGAGCGCCATGGCGCCCGTCGGGATCGTCTCGACGGTCATGTGGGCGTTCTCGCCCATGCGCATGATCGAGCCCTTGCCGTGCGCCTTGTCGATCTGGGCGATCGCCATCTCGAGCGCCTTCTCACGGTCCATCGGTGGGGTCCTTCCCTCGTGGCTTGCAGGTACGGGTCTCACCCTATGGAGGGGGTGTGACAAGAACACCGGCGTAGTTCCACGAGCGTAAGTCGAACGAGCGTTCGGTTCAAGGACCCTTCGGCGGGCGCTTCCCGTGGACCTCCAGGTACCGGCGGGCGACGTCGCGGGACTCGGGATCGACGAGCGCCGACATCAGCAGGTCGGCGTCGCCGGCGTTGCGACCGGTCGAGGCGATCTCCTCGGCGACGGCGTTGGCCTGGGTCTTGGTCGTGTGCAGCGTGAGCGCCGACTTCGACGCCAGCGACGCGGCCAGCTCCTCCACCACGCGCTCGAGCACACCGGCACCGACGACGCGGTTGACGAACCGCAGCGCGTGCGCCTCGGCGGCGTCGAACTCGCGGCAGGTCATGACGAGCTCCTTGGTCACCGCCGGTCCGAGCTCGCGCACGAGCCGCGGGATGCCGCCCCAGGCCAGCGGGATGCCGAGGTCGACCTCGGGGATCGAGAACCGCGCGTCGTCGGTCGCGACGCGCAGGTCACACGCGGCGGCCAGCACGAGCCCCCCGCCGACGCACCGCCCGTGGATCGCGGCGATCGTCACCGCCCGCATCGACGTGATGGCCTCGGCCATCAGCCGGCCGAGGTCGCCTGTCTCGCGCGGGTGCATCGCCGGGTCGACGAACGCGTCGAGGTCGAACCCGGCACAGAACGCCCGACCCGCACCCCGCACGATGACCACCTTGATCGCGCGCTGGTCGTCGAACCACCGCGCCGCGGCGACGAGCTCACCGAGCAGCTGCGGGCTGAGCGCATTGAGCTTCGCCGGGCGGTCGAGCGTCAGCCGCCCGACGGGACCGTCGACTTCGACCGTGACGAGCTCGAGCGCCATGGCTGCGGACCTTAGGAGCGTGTCGAACAACGCCGGCGCACATCTCGCCGGCCAAGCTTCGCCGCTCGCGTCGTTCTCGGACCCAGCGGTGGGGCACGGCCAGCGCGTCGATCCTGCGGCCCTGCGAGCGACGAACCGTGGCTCGGCGGTCTGCACGCCGATTGCCCGACGCGCTTCCAAGAGCCCACGGCGCTACCGGGTGGCCGGCTGGAACAGCTCGACGACGTTGCCCGACGGGTCCTCGAGCAGGATCTGCTTGCCACCCGGTCCCTCGAGGATGTCGTTGCGGAACCGGGCGCCGTCGCTGCGCAGCCTCGTGACCTCGCCCTCGATGTCGTCGACGATGAAGTGGATGCGGTTCCACCCTCCGGGGCCGGGCTTCGTCCCGTCCGGCATCGGGCGACCGGCCGAGCTCAGCGGACCGGCGAGCAGCAGCCGCAGGTTGCCGCGCCGGACGTCGGCGAACGCGGGCGCGGCGTTCGACAGCAGCTCGAACCCGAGCAGCTTCGTGTAGAAGGCGACCGACTCCTCGACGTCGTCGACCATGTAGCGGACGTTGACCACCTCAGCGCTCGGCATGCGATGACCTCCTTGTTGTCGCGGTTCGTCCGGTCAGTTGCGGGAGCAGGTACCGGATCCGGGTCTCGAGCTCGGCGGCGGTCTCGACGAACGCGGGATACGAGGCGCGATCGGTCGGACCGGCCTGCGCCGGGTCGGGCACGCTCCAGTGCACGAGCTCGGGGTGAGAGGGGAACGGCGGGCACACCTCGCGCACGCGGTCGCACAGCGTGATCACCACGTCGAAGCGCTGATCCACGAACTCGTCGAGGTGCTTCGTGCGATTCGACGCGATGTCGATGCCGCGCGTGCGCATCACCCGGACGGCGTTGGGATGGAGCGGCTTGGGGTGGCTGCCCGCGCTCTTCGCTGCGATCGCGCCGGCTGACAGGTCGACGGCGAGCGCCTCGGCGATCTGCGAGCGCGCGCTGTTGCCGGTGCAGAGGAACAGGACGCGTCGCCGGTGGCGCGCGTGTCGCGTGCCGCGTGCGTGTGCCGCCGGCGCCAGTCCGAGCGCAGGATGGAGCGCGGCGCCCGTCTCGCGCAGCTGCCGCTCGCAGGCGAGGAGATCGATCGCGTAGTAGGTGTCGCGCCCGTCGGCGGCGCTGCGGTGGGCGCGCACGAGCCCGCTCTCGCGCAGCGCGCGCAGGTGGTACGACACCAGGTTCTGGGCGACGCCGACGCGTTCGGTGAGCTCCCGCACGGCGCGGTCGCTGCGCGTCAGCTCCTGCAGCAGCTGCCATCGCAGCGGGTGTGCCAGCGACTGGGCGAAGGGCGGCGGCCCGGACTCCACGTGGCGACCCTACGCCTGTGGAGGAGATCCATCAAGTCAGTTTGATATATCCCGGAATCGCTCGACGACCGTGTACCGCGCGCCGTACGGGTGCAGCTCCGACGCGTAGAGCTCGAACCCGGTGACTGGCCATGACGCGCGGATCGGCGTACCGCACAGCGGGCGGAGGTCGACGCGCCCGGCGCCGCGCCCGACGCGTGCCAGCGTCAGGTGACCGCGGAACGGCCGGTCATCGGGTGGCTCACCGAACGGCGCCGTTGCGTCGACGACCCGCGCCGCGAGCCCGTCGAGCCCCTCGACCGGGACCTGCAGCACGCGCTGCCCGAAGCGGGCCGTCGCCGGGCCGACGGTCGCGGTGAGACCCGGCGGCATGTCGACGGACCGGAGCGCGTCGACGACGCCGTCGACGAGCGCGTCGTCGACGCGGCCGAGGAACCGCAGCGTCACGTGCCACTGCGCGCGGTTCGTCCACCGCACGCCGACGACACCGGGGCGGGGCAGCGCGTCGACGACTGACAGCACGGCGTCCGGCAACCCGACCGCGACGAAGAGCCGCACGACGACCCCCTACGACGAGCGGGCGAGCAGGCGCAGGCGCAGGAGGTTCAGCGCCGAGATCGTGGCCAGCCCCCGCACGTGCTGGCGCTCGCCCGGCAGCCGCAGCTCGGCCGACTCGGTGCGACCGTCGAGGTGCAGCCCGACGAACACCGTTCCGACCGGCTTGCCCTCCTGCTCCTCGGGCCCGGCGACGCCGGTCGTGGACAGCCCGACATCGGCGGACAGCAGCCGGGCGACGCCCGATGCCATCTCCTCGGCCGCCTCCGCGGTGACGACGGGACCCTCGCGCACGCCGAGCACGTCGAACTTCACCTCGGACGCGTACGAGACGACGCCGCCGCGGAACCAGTTGCTCGCACCGACGACGTCGACGAGCCGTGACGCGACCATGCCGCCCGTCAGCGACTCGGCGACGGCCAGCGTGAGCCCGTCGGCGAGCAGCAGTCGCCCGACGGCATCCTCCATCGTCTCGTCGTCGACGGCGAACACGGTGTCGCCGAGGAGGCCGCGCAGCTCGGCCTCCTCGCCGGCGAGCAGCGTCTGCGCCTCGACGACCGACGCGGCCTTCGCGGTGAGCCGGAGCTTGATGCCCTCGACCCCCGACGCGAGGAACGCGATCGTCGGGTTCGTCTGGCGGTCGACGCGCGTCGCGACGACCTCCGACAGCTGCGACTCGGACATGCCCCACGTCCGCAGCGTGCGCGACAGGATCGTCGTCGTCTCGCCGGCGCGCGCGACGAGGTCGGGGACGACGGCGCGCTCCACCATCTCCTTCATCTCGTGCGGCACGCCGGGCACCGCGTAGATCACCTTGTCACCCGTCGTGCAGATGAGCCCCGGCGCCGTCCCCATGCGCTGCTCGATCGCCGTGGCGCCCGCGGGTACGTCGGCCTGGCGCAGGTTCGAGTCGGGCATCGCGCGGCTGCGTGACGCGAACATCGAGCGGATCCGCTCGACGATCTCGTCGTCGCGGACGAGCTCGACGCCCAGCACGTCGGCGATCGCCTCGCGGGTGATGTCGTCCTGGGTCGGCCCGAGACCGCCGCACAGCAGCACGGCGTCGGCGCGGGCGAGCGCGAGGCGGATGGCGGCGGCGATGCGGCCGAGGTTGTCGCCGACCTTCACCTGGAAGTGGCAGTCGATGCCCGCCAGCGCGAGCCGCTCGCCCAGCCACGACGAGTTCGTGTCGACGATCTGACCGAGCAGCAGCTCGGTCCCGACCGCGATCACCTCACAGTTCACTGGGTGTCGACACAGTTCACTGGGTGTCGACCCGCAGCGCGGCGCGGTGGTCGACGAGGTACTGGATGCCCGACAGCCACGCCAGCGCGACGGACGTCCAGAGGAAGGTGTTCGCGACCCAGCGCGCATCGTCGAGGATCGGCAGCAGCGCGAACCCGACGGCGAGCGCCTG
>DASSOZ010000112.1:0-5595 GCA_035700105.1 Acidimicrobiales bacterium | reverse complement strand
CACGCCGGCGCCGTGCTCGGCGTCGTCGCGATGCGCGAGTTCACCGACCGACATCCGGAGGCGCGAGGTGACGACGGCCTCCACTTCGCCGGTGACGGTGCCGCGCAGGCCAGCGCGTGGCTGGCCGCGCGCGTCGCCGAGCTGCTCGGCGTCAGTCGGTGAGCGAGGAGCCGAGGATCGACACGAACGACACCATCTCGCCGGGATAACCGCCGAGGTTGTGCGTGAGCGCGAGGTCGCGCGCACCGAACGTGGAGATGCGGCGGTCCTCGGGGGCCTCGCCCCGCAGCTGCAGCCACGCCTCGAACATCATCCGCAGCCCGGACGCACCGACCGGGTGCCCGAACGACTTGAGTCCGCCGTCGGGGTTGACGGGCAGGTCGCCATCGAGGTCGAACGCGCCGGCGAGGATCTCCTTCCACGCCGTGCCCCGCTCGCAGAACCCGAGGTCCTCCATCAGCACGAGCTCGGTCGGCGTGAAGCAGTCGTGCACCTCGGCCATCGCGAGCTGCGACCGAGGATCCGTCACCCCCGCCTGCGCGTACGCGTCGCGCGCGCACGCCACGATCTCCGGGAAGGTCGTGTAGTCGTACGTCGGGTCGGTGAGCCCCGAGCCGTTGCCGGCCACGAACGACAGCGCCTTCACGTACAGCGGCCGATCGGTGTACCGCAGCGCGTCCTCGGCCCGGACGACGATCGCCGCCGCCGACCCGTCGGCCACGCCGGCGCAGTCGAACACGGACAGGTCGCCGGCGACGCGCGGCATGGCGCACAGCTGGTCGACCGACATCTCCCGGCGGAACTGCGCGCGCGGGTTGCGGGCGCCGTTGTGGTGGTTCTTCGACGCGATGCGCGCCAGCACGCGCTTCAGCTCGGCCGGGTCGACGCCGTACTTCTTCGCGTACGCCGGTGCGACCATCGAGAACATCGCCGCCGCCGTGAGCGTGCGGTTCGTGCCGTCGGTGGGGATCGGGAACGCGTTCAGGCCCTGGTAGCCCGAGTCCTTCACCTTCTCGACGCCGACCGCCATCGCCATGTCGTACGCGCCCGACGCAACCGCGTACGCCGCCTGCCGCAGCGCCTCCGACCCCGTCGCGCAGTAGTTCTCGACCCGGGTGACCGGCTTGCCCTCGAGCTCGAGCGGGCGGGCGAGCGTGATGCCGCTCATCCCGGACTGCGCCGTGCCGAGCCAGTACGCGTCGACGTCGTCCTTGGTGACGCCGGCCGACGCGAACGCCTCGCCCGACGCCTCGATGACCATGTCGTCGAGGCTCTTGTCGAAGTGTTCGGCGAACCGGGTGCAGCCCATCCCGACGATCGCGACGCGGTCCCGGATCCCATGGCTGCTCATCGGACCAGTCTCGCCTTCCAGAAGTAGTTGTGGATCCCGTCCGCGGTGAACAGCTTGCGGAACGTCATCTCGACCCTCGCGCCGATCGCGACCTCGTCGGGATCGACGTCGGTGAGCTCGACCGGCAGCCGCCCGCCGCCGTCGAAGTCGACGACCGCGAACACGACCGGCGGGCTCGGTGAGTACGCCAGCTTGTCGATCGTGAAGGTGACGATCGTGCCCGTCGCCTCGCTCATCGGTCGGGCGGTGTCGTCGTGCGGCGAGGGCGGCAGGTGCACCGATCCGTCACCGGCCTCCGACCCGACGAACCCGTACTTCCAGTCGATCGACCGGCCGGCGGCGGACGACGACGGGCGCGCCGGCTCCGGCCGGTTCGGCGGCTGCACGGGCAACACACCGCGCCACGCCAGGTACTTGCCGTACGACACCGCACCGCCCGACGACACCTGCTCGGCGACGGACCGCACCGACCGACGCGCTCCGACTGCCGCCGTCGTTCGGAAGAGGACGACGTCCGCGCCGTCGGCGAGCACGACGAGCGCGATCGTCTGCCCCGGCGACGCCGCCTCCAGCGCGCTGCACAGCACGAGAAGCGGTTGGGCTGCGCCCACGTTCCCGATCGTCGACGAGAGTTCGCCGGCGTCGAGCGCGTCGGGCGACACGCCGAGCTTCTTCGTCACCGCCTTCACGGCCCGGTCGTGCGTCGACGCCACGACGACGCGGTCGACGTCGCCGGCGGCGATGCCCGCCTGCTTCAGCGCGGCGTCCCACGCGTCCGCGCCGAGCGCGGTGTAGCGCGTCTCGCCGAAGCGCTCCTCCCAAATCTTCGACCGGATATCGCCCGGCGTGCGCCACCGGTCGACGAACTCCTCGGTCGAGGTACCCGACGCGATCAGCTCGGCGACCGCGTCGCCCTCTCCGACGAGGAGTGCGGCGGCGCCGTCGCCGAACGCCGACTCGTCCGCGCTGCCGGGCAGACCGGTGCGCACGTCCGACGCGACGACGAGTGCCGGCGCGTGGTCGTGCATGCCGGCACGCAGCGCGCCGATCGTCGAGCGCACCGCACCACCCGCGTCGAACGCCGCCGCGTCGCGTGGCAGGCGCAGCGCGGCGTGGATCGCCGTCGCGTTGGTCTTGTCGAGGTACGGCGGCGACGTCGTCGCGAACCACACGGACAGCGGCTGGACATCGGGGGTCGACCGCGTCGCGATGCGCGCCGCCTCGACCGCCATCGTCGTCGCGTCCTCGTCGTACGACGCGACGCTGCGTGTCCCCTTGCCGCCACCGCCACCTGCGACCGCCGCGATCGTCGTGCGATCGAGCCGGCGGTACGGCACGTACGCGCCCCACCCGAGGATCCCTCTGGCCATCGGTTACTCCCGAACCTTCGGCGGGGCCGGCCCGTCGAGGACGTCGGCGGCGACGAGCTCCTCGAGGTAGCGCGTGTCCCACCACGAGATCTGCAGCTGCTTGGCCCGCCGGAAGTAGAGCTGGATGTCGTACTCCACCGTGAAGCCGACGCCACCGAACACCTGCTGCGCGACGGCGGTGACGTCACGGAACGTCTGGCAGGCGAACAGCTTCGCCATCGGCGCCAGCCGTGACACCGACCGCCCGGTGCTCGCCGCCCACGCCGCCTCGTACACGAGCGTCTCGGCGCCGTCGACCGTCGCGACGGCGTCGGACAGGTAGTGGGCGATCGCCTGGAACGCGCCGAGCGGCTTGTCGAACTGCTTGCGGTCCTTGGCGTACTGCACCGTGAGGTCGAGCGCGACGCGAGCACCACCGGCGGCCTGGGCGGCGAGCAGGACGATGCCGTCGAGCATCGTGTCGTGCCACGTCGACCAGTCCGCGGCGCCGACACGCGCGTCGTCACCGACGACCACGTTCTCGAAGTCGACGCGATACTGCGCGTCAGACGCGATCGTGTGCTGCTGCGTGAGCGTCACGCCCGGCGCGTCGGTCGGGACGAGGAACATGACGACACCGTCGTCCGCACGGGCCAGGACGAGCAGCTGCTCCGCGGCGCGCGCGAACTGCACGTGCCGCTTCACGCCGGTCAGCGTCCACCCGTCGCCGTCCCTCGACGCACGCAGCGCGACGCCCCGTTCGCCGAAGCCGCGGTCGGGCTCCAGCCACGCCGGGACGACGATCGCGTCGCCCGACGCGATGCGGGGCAACAGCGTCGACCGCTGCGCGTCGGTGCCGGCGCGCGACAGCACGCCGCCGGCCATCACGACGGACTGGAACAGCGGCAGCGGCGACAGCGCCCGACCCAGTTCGAGGAACACGACCGCGGCGTCGAGCAGCGTCATGCCGGAGCCGCCGTCGCCATCGGGGATCGTCAGGCCGAGGACGCCCGACTCCCCCAGCTCGGCCCAGAGCTTGTCGGCGTAGCCGATCGGATCGTCCTCGAGCGAGCGCACGACGTCGAGCCCGGCGTGTCGCGCGCACAGCCCGCGGACGGTGTCGCGCAGGAGTTCCTGTTCTTCGGTGAGATCGAGATCCATGCGTGCCTTCCGGTCTACGGCTTCCAGCGCTCGCCGCGCCGGGCCCACGGGTTGTCGTCGGGTGCGGTCGGCAGCGCGATGCGCGCCGCGCACGTCGTGCACACCTGCTCGCCGACGGTCAGCGCGACGTCGAGCTCGGCCCAGCCGCAGCCGGTGTCGTCCGTCTCGACGTTCGTGACGGTCGCGTTGAACACCATCGTGTCGCCCGGGAACACCGACGCCCGCATGCGGAACGTCATGCGGCCGAGGCGGCCCGTCGGGCCCGACCAGTCGGTGAGATAGCGCTCGAACCACTGGGCCAGGTTGGGGGTGTTGAGGAAGATGTCCTTGGTGCCGTTGCGCTCGGTGGCGAAGCGGTAGTCGTGGTGCATCGGCCGCCAGTCCCGCATCGCCACCGCGCCGAGCACGACGGTCGTCGCCGTCACCTCGTAGGCGAGCGGCTCGAGCTCGAGCCCCTCCTTGACGTCGGCGATCGTGATGCGGGCGGTCACTTCGCCGCCTCCCCGCGCCGGTAGCCGAAGCCGGTGATCGACTCCTGGCAGCACAGGTCGCCGCGCTGGTTGCGGTACTGCACCTCGATGTCCCAAAAGCGACCCGTGCCGAGCTTCGTCGTCTTGACGTCGCTCACGGACGTGAGGATCTGGCACGTCGTCAGGCGATCGCCGGGACGGACCGGTTCGTGGAACACGAGCGTGTTCTCCGACATGATCGCCTCCGGCAGGCCGAGCTTCTCCTTCAGGTCGAAGTGCACCTGGAGCGGGAGCTTCTCCTTCGTCCGCCCCGGCGCCCAGTGGTGCGGCCGGAACCACGCCGAGATCATCGTCGGCGGCGCGATCGGCCCGCCCGTGAGCTCGTCGGCGACGGCGTCGTCCCAGTAGAGCGGGTTGCCGTTCTCGACCGACGACGCGACCGTCCAGACATAGCCGCGCTCGACGGGGAAGTCGCCCTCCTCCTCGTACTGCACCTTGCCGATGAGGTCGGCGATCTCGGCGGGGAGATCGGTCGCCGCGCTCACGCGATCACCCCCGCGTCGCGCAGCTTGGCGATGTCGTCGGACGACATCCCCGCGGCCGCGAGCAGCTCGTCGGTGTCGGTCACGTCTCCCTCCCGGAGGGCGTAGGGCTCGGACGGCGGCGCCGGCATCCCGGCGAACGCCGGCGCGACCTGCCGCATCGCGCCGTGGGTCGGATGGGTCGCGTCGACGAACGCGCCGCGCGACACGAACTGCGGATCGTCGACGACCTCGTCGACCGAGAGCACCGGCGCGACACACGTGTCGGCCGGCGCCAGCTGCGCCGTCCACTCGTCGCGCGTCCTCGTCGCGAACACGCGGCGGAGGTCGGCGCGCACATCGTCCTGCACCGCGTCGTCGGTCTGCGCGTCCGCCCACCGGTCGAGGCCGAGTTGCGCGCACAGGTTGCGCCAGAAGCGGTTCTCGATCGCCGCCACCGACAGCCACTTCCCGTCGCTCGCCTCGTACGTGTCGTAACACGCCCACCGCGCCGACGTGATGCCGGTGCGGTAGCCGGGCCGGTCGCCGGTGGCGAGGTACTCGTCGACCTGGAGCGCCATCAGGCCCAGCATCCCGTCGGTGACGGACACGTCGAGGTACGCGCCCTCACCGGTGCGCGATCGGCGGACGAGCGCGGCGAGGATCGACATCACCGCGTGCATGCCGCCCGCCGCGCTGTCGGCGATCGTCACGCCGGGGATCGGCGGCTGCGCGGCATCGCC
>DASSOZ010000111.1:0-7192 GCA_035700105.1 Acidimicrobiales bacterium | reverse complement strand
CCGAAGCTCACCATCGCCGCCCACGTCGCCGCGAGGATGCCGCCCGAGCGCGATCCCTCGATGCCGGGCGAGCAGTACTTGCCACCGCTCCAGTCGGCGAGGAAGAAGTACTGCGCGTTTCGCAGCGCCTTGTCGCGGAAGGTGCACACCGACGAGCCCTTGAACGCGTAGCCGTACTTGTGCGTGTCGGCCGAGATGCTCGTGACGCCGGGCAACCGGTAGTCGTAGACGGGGATGTCGTACCCGAGCTTCTGCCCGAACGGGAGGATGAACCCGCCGAGGCAGCTGTCGACGTGCAGTCCGACGCCGCGCTCGAGCGCGAGGTCGGACAGCTCGTCCATCGGGTCCACCGTGCCGTAGCCGTAGTTGCACGCCGATCCGACGATCGCGACGGTGTCCTCGTCGACGAGCCCCGCGACCGCGCCCACGTCGACCTGTGTCGTCTTCTCGTCGATCGGCGCCTTGCGCAGCTCGATGCCGAAGAGGTGGCACGCCTTGTCGAAGGCCGGGTGGGCGGTCTCGGGCTTGACGACGTTCGGCCGCGTGATGCCGCGCTCCTGGCGGCCCCACTCGCGGTAGGCGAGCATGCCGTGGAGGATGCTCCCCGTGCCGCCGGTGGTGACGACGCCGACGGGATCACCGTCGGTCACGGCCGCGCCGTTGAGGACGTCGAGCGTCATGGCGATGATCTCGGCCTCGAACTTCGTCTGGCTCGGGCACATGTCGCGCTGCAACGCGTTGACGTGGGCGAAGCGGCCGAACGCCTCGGTCATGAAGTCGTAGTGCTCGTGGTCGCCGCAGTACATCGTCCCCGAGCACTTGCCGGTCTCCCAGAAGGCGTCCTCCTCCTGCGCCATCGCCGCGATCTCGGCGAGGATCTCGTCCCTCGGGCGGCCGTGCTCGGGCAGCGAGCGGTTGACGGCGAAGCGGTCCGCGTACGGGAACGTCCCCATGGCGTCGCACGCTAGTTGTCGTCCTTGCGGCGGTACGGTGCCGCGCATGCGGATCGGGCTGACCGGAGGGGCGTCGACCGTCGACAAGATGGTCGAGCAGGCGACACGTGCGGAGGCCGACGGGTTCACCAGCCTCTGGTACGCGTCGGCGATCGCCGGCGACCCGCTCGTCGCCATGGCCGTCGCCGGGCGGGCGACGTCGACGATCGAGCTCGGCACGTCGGTGCTCCAGACCTACATGTGCCACCCGCGACCGACGTGTGGGCGGCGATCTTCCCGGTCGGCGACGACGCCGGTGCGTCCCGTCGCCGCAGCCGGGCGCTGCTGAAGGAGCTCGTCGCCCAGGCCTGACCGACTTTTTCGCGCAGACCCGCCCCGAGAGGGCGGAAAACGCGAAAAGTTCGGGTGGCTCAGTAGTGCGCGAGGCGCCGGATCGCGCCCGCGACGCCGTCGACGCTCGGCAGTGCCGCGGCCTGCTCGACCGCGTTGTAGGTGAGGTGGACGTCGGCGGCGCCGACGCGCACGACGGGCGCGTCGAGCTCGGCGAACAGCTCCTCGGCGACGAACGCGGCGACCTCGGCACCGACGCCCATCGTCCTGTTGGCCTCGTGCAGCACGAGGGCGCGGCCCGTCTTCGTGACCGTCCGCGCGATCGCCTCGTGGTCGAGCGGGGCGAGCGTGCGCAGATCCAGGATCTCGACGCCGATGCCGTCACGCGACGACACCGCGTCCGCGGCCTCGCGGGCGAGGTGGACGCCGCCGGCGTACGTGATCACGGCGACGTCGTCGCCGTTGCGGTCGACGCGCGCCGTACCCAGCCGCAGGACGTCGTCGTTCCCGCCGACGTCCTCGCGCAGCGTGCGGTAGTTGCGCTTGTGCTCGAAGAACACGACGGGGTCGTCGTCGCGGATCGCCGCCTTCAGCAGGCCATGGGCGTCGCGTGGGGTCGACGGGGCGACGACCTTCAGGCCGGGCGTGTGGCAGTACGGCGCCTCGGGGCTCTGTGAGTGGTACACGCCGCCGCCGTTGACCGCGCCGAACGGCGCCCGGAACACCACAGGCACGCCCCAGGTGCCGACGCTGCGCCAGCGCATCGTCGCCGCCTGGCTCACGAGCTGGTCGTACGCCGGGTGCAGGTAGTCGGCGAACTGGAACTCGGCGACCGGGCGCAGGCCCATCATCGCCGCACCGATGGCGACACCGGCGATGGCGATCTCCGAGATCGGCGTGTCGACGACCCGCCCCGCGCCGAACCGGTCGAGGAGGCCCTCGGACGCCTTGAACACGCCGCCCTTGCGACCGACGTCCTCACCGAGCAGCACGACGGTGGCGTCGCGGTCCATCTCCTCGAGCAGCGCGAGGCGGATCGCCTCGACCATGTTGCAGTCGGTCATGCTGCGCGTCCAAACGTCACGCGTACAGCCAACGGTGCAGGCGGTCGGGTGTCGGGTCGGGCGCGTCGAGGGCGCGGTGGGCGTCGTCGCGCACCGACTCGGCGGTCGACGCGATCTCGGCGTCGACGTCGTCCTGCGACAGCACACCCTCGTCGACCAGCCGGCGGCGGAGCGCGACGAGCGGGTCGGCGGCGACGAGCGCGGCGCGTTCCTCGTCGGTGCGGTACGACTCGTCGTCCTGCGACGAGTGGGCGAGCATGCGCGGTACGCCCACCTCGAGCAACGTCGGCCCCTCGCCGGCGCGGGCACGATCCATCGCATCGGACGCCGCCGCCCAGACGCGGTCGACGTCGGTCCCGTCGACCGTCAGCCCGGGCATGCCGTAGCCGGCGGCGCGGGCCGCGACGGGGGCGGCCATCTGGAGTGACAGCGGCACGGAGATCGCCAGGCCGTTGTTCTCGCACACGAACACGACCGGCAGCCGGTGGACGCCGGCGAAGTTCATCGCCTCGTGCGTCGCGCCCTCCGACGCGGCCCCGTCACCGAACCAGCAGACGGCGACGCCGCCGTCGCCGAGCACGCGGTGCGCGTACGCGGCGCCGACCGCGTGGGGTAGGTGCCCGGCGACCTCGCTCGACACCGACCCGATCCGCAGCGCCCGCGACGAGAAGTGGGCGGTGAGCTGGCGGCCGCCGGAGTGCGGGTCGTCGGCCTTGCCGAGCGCACCGAGGAAGACCTCGTGCGGCGTCACGCCCATCGTCAGCGCCACGCCGAGGTCGCGGTAGTACAGCCACGCGCTGTCGACGCCGACCCGCAGCGACATCGCCGTCGCGATCTGTGCCAGCTCGTGCCCGCGTCCCGTCAACACGAAGCCGGCACGGCCCTGCCGTGACAGCGCCCACAGCCGCTCGTCCACGGCCCGGGTGAGCGTCGCCAGGCGGTGCACCTCGCGCAGGCGGTCCGCATCCATCAGGTCTGCAATCCTGGCAGCCGAACCACAGGGGGTTGCCACGATGGCATGGGATTTCGAGACCGAGCCCGAGTTCCAGCGCAAGCTCGACTGGGCCGACGCGTTCGTCCGCAACGAGATCGAGCCGCTGGACGTGCTGTGGCCGGGGCTTGCGTTCCACCCGCTCGACGACGTGCGCCGCAAGGTCGTCGATCCGCTCAAGGAGGAGGTGCGGCGCCAGAAGCTGTGGGCGACCCACCTCGGCCCCGAGCTCGGCGGCGAGGGCTACGGCCAGCTCAAGCTGAGCCTGCTCAACGAGATCCTCGGACGAAGCCAGTGGGCGCCGATCATCTTCGGCTGCCAGGCGCCCGACACCGGCAACGCCGAGATCATCGCCCACTACGGCACGCCCGAGCAGAAGGAGCGCTACCTGCGCCCGCTGCTCGACGGTGAGATCTTCAGCTGCTACTCGATGACCGAGCCGCACGCCGGCGCCGACCCGACCATGTTCAAGACGCAGGCGGTCAAGGACGGCGACGAGTGGGTCATCAACGGCTGGAAGTTCTTCTCGTCGAACGCCAGCACCGCGTCGTTCCTCATCGTCATGGTGGTCACGAACCCCGACGTCAGCCCGTACAAGGGCATGTCGATGTTCCTCGTCCCGACCGACACGCCGGGCGTCGACATCGTCCGCAACGTCGGCATCGGCGGTGAGTCGCTCGGCCACGGCTCGCACGCGCTGATCCACTACGAGGACGTGCGCGTGCCCGAGGACGCGATCCTCGGCGGCGAGGGCCAGGCGTTCGCCATCGCGCAGACACGTCTCGGCGGAGGTCGTATCCACCACGCCATGCGCACGATCGGCCTGGCGCAGAAGGCGTTCGACATGATGTGCGAGCGGGCGCTCAGCCGCGAGACGCAGGGGTCGCTGCTCGCCGACAAGCAGTTCGTGCAGGGCTACATCGCCGACTCCTACGCGCAGCTCATGCAGTTCCGCCTGTTCGTGCTCTACACGGCCTGGTCGATCGACAAGCACAACGACTACCTCAAGGTCCGCAAGGACATCGCCGCCATCAAGGTGCTGATGCCGGGCGTGCTGCACGACATCGCCCAGCGGGCGCTGCAGGTGCACGGCGCGCTCGGCGTGTCGAACGAGATGCCGTTCACCGGGATGATGACGGGCGCGGCCGTGATGGGTCTCGCCGACGGCCCGACCGAGGTGCACAAGGTGACGGTCGCCCGCCAGATCCTGCGCAACTACAAGCCGAGCGACGATCTCTGGCCGACCGAGCACCTGCCCAAGCGGATCGCCGCGGCGAAGGAGAAGTACGCCGAGTTCCTCGAGCACGAGGTCGGCAACCTTTGACGTCGGAGGCGGCGGCGCCGGGCGGGCTGACCGCCGACCTGAGCGGCAAGGTCGCCGTCGTCACCGGCGGCAGCCGCGGCATCGGGCGCGCCGTCGCCGAGGGGCTGGCGCGCGCCGGCGCCGACGTGGTGGTCGCCAGCCGCAAGCTGGACAACTGCGAGCGGGCGGCGAAGGAGATCGAGTCGGCGACGGGCCGGTCGACGCTCGCGGTGCGCTTCCACGCCGGCGAGTGGGACTCGGCGGCGTCGCTGTGTGACGCCGTCTACGACCGGTTCGGCCGGTGCGACGTGCTGGTCAACAACGCGGGGATGTCGCCGCTGTACGACGGCCTGCCGTCGGTGACCGAGGCGTACTACGACAAGGTCCACGACGTGAACTGCCGCGGCCCGTTCCGCCTGTCCGTCCTGATCGGGTCGCGCATGGCGCAGGGCGACGGCGGATCGATCGTCAACGTCAGCACGGCCGGGTCGCTGCGCCCGGACACGAACGACCTCGTCTACGCGATGGCGAAGGCCGGGCTCAACGCCATGACGCTCGGGCTCGCCGGCGCGTGGGTCCCGAAGGTCCGGGTCAACGTCGTGCTGCCGGGGCCGTTCGCCACCGACATCGCCGACGCGTGGTCGCCGGAGATGCGCGCCGCCGCCGCCCGCCTGAACCCGATGGGGCGTCTCGGCGAACCGCGAGACATGATCGGGGTGTGCGTCTTCCTCGCCAGCGACGCGGCGTCGTTCGTCAACGGCGCGCAGATCCTGGTCGACGGCGGCGCGTTCCGGTCCCTGTGAGCTGAAGGACGTGGGGGAGTAGTCAGTGGGAGTGGAGATCAAGGCGGGGACGCGGCTGCGGTCCGCGGTGTGCGACGCCGAGGTGATCGTCGTGAAGGCGCCGGGTGGCGACGTGGACCTGCGCGCCGGTGGCGAGCCGATGGTGCCGATCGACGCCGAGCGACCGGCGGGTGGTGCCGGTCCGGCGGCGGGGTTCGACAAGGGCCTGCTGTTGGGGAAGCGCTACACGGACGACGCCGGCACGCTGGAGATCCTGTGCACGAAGCCGGGCCCGTCCTCGCTCTCGATCGGCGACGAGCCGCTCGGGGTGAAGGAGGCCAAGCCGCTGCCGTCGTCGGATTGACCGGGCGGGAGCCGAGCTGATGCACCTGGCGATGCTGTTGCAGATGGCGGCCGACGGGATGGCCGACCGGGTGGCGCTCGGGTCGCTGTCTGACGGCGACGGCATCACGTTCGCGGAGCTGGGGGCGCGGGCAGGGCGGCTGGGGTCGTGGCTGGCGGCGCGCCCGGGCGAGCGGGTGGCGATGGTCGACCTCAACTCGGTGGGGGTGCCGATCGCGCTGTTCGGGTCGGCGCTGGCGGGCAAGCCGTTCGTGCCGATCAACTACCGGCTGGCGGACGAGCAGCTGCGGGCGATCGTGCGCCGGACGTTGCCGGCGACGGTCGTGGTCGGTGACGGCGTCGTCGAGCGGCTGGGTCCGGAGCTGTGCGCCGAGGCCGGCTTGGAGCTGGTGACGCGCAAGGAGCTGCTCGACGTCTCCGTCGATCCGGCGGGCGAGCTCGCCGATCCCTACGCCGGCGATCCCGACTCGATCGCGGTGCTGCTGTACACGAGCGGCACGACCGGCGAGCCGAAGGCGGCGGTGCTGCGCCACCGCAACCTGGCGTCGTACATCCTGTCGACCGTCGAGTTCGCTGCTGCCGGCGAGGACGAGGCGGCGATCGTGTCGGTGCCGCCGTACCACATCGCCGGGGTGTCGTCGGTGCTGTCCTCGACGTACTCGGGCCGGCGGGTGGTGCACGTCGAGGCGTTCGACCCGCAGCAGTGGGTGTCGCTGGTGCGGTCCGAGGGCGTGACCCACGCGATGGTCGTGCCGACGATGCTCAACCGGATCCTCGACGTGGTCGCGTCGGACGGTCGCGGCTTGCCGTCGCTGCGGGCGCTGTCCTACGGCGGCGGCCCGATGCCGGTGACGGTGATCGAGCGGGCGCTCGAGCTGCTGCCCGGCGTGGGGTTCGTGAACGCCTACGGGTTGACGGAGACGTCGTCGACGATCGCGCTGCTGGGTCCCGACGATCACCGCGAGGCGTTCGACTCGTCGGATCCCGCGGTGCGGGCGCGGCTCGGGTCGGTGGGCCGGCCGCTGCCGACGGTGGAGGTGTCGATCCGCGACGCGTCGGGTGTCGAGGTGCCCGCGGGGGAGCGGGGCGAGGTGTGGGTCCGGGGCGAGCAGGTCTCGGGCGAGTACCTGGGCCGCGGCGACGGGCTCGACGACGGGTGGTTCCACACCCGCGACGCCGGCCACCTCGACACCGACGGGTTCCTGTACGTGCACGGCCGCCTCGACGACGTCATCTGCCGGGGTGGCGAGAACCTGTCGCCGGGGGAGATCGAGTCGGTGCTGGTGTCGCACCCGGCGGTCGCGTCGGCGGCCGTTGTCGGCGTCCCCGACACCGAGTGGGGCGAGAAGGTCGTCGCCGCGGTGACGCTGTCGCCCGAGGCGGATGCCGGTTCGGTGACCGAGGAC
>DASSOZ010000110.1:0-2455 GCA_035700105.1 Acidimicrobiales bacterium | reverse complement strand
GATCCTGGTGCGCCATCAACACGGCGCCTACTGGTCGGACTGCCAGATCCTCGACGGGGAGGACTACGAGAGGACGTGGGCCGGCCTCACCGCCGACCGCGAGTGGTACAACGACTACCAGGCGAAGTGCAGCCGGCGGATCCCGCTCGTGCGCCTCGTCGAGACCCGCCCCGCCGAATAGCTTCGGCGGTTCTGCCAGCACGAGCGGGACGGAAACGGTCCTTCTGCTGCTGGCAGAAGGTGATCGTCACCAGCCGCGCAGGTCGACCGGCCATGTGTCGAGGACGGCACCGTCGCCGCCCACCACGTGTATCGCCTCGTGGTACGCGACGGTCGGGTCGACGTGCGCGGGACGGACGTGCACACGGTCACCCACCCGCACCGGGTCACCGGGAGCGAACGTGATGTGCTCGTCGGACACGATGAGGACCTCGGCGCCGTCGATGGCCGGGTTCCCGTGGTCCATGCCGAGCGCCTTGAGCCCGGCGTCGCACACCGCCCAGCGCGGTGACACCGAGATCACGGTGGCGACGACGGCGAGCGCCTGGCGGAACTCCGGGACCATCGGGGCGAACGTCGTGTCCATCAACGCGTACGACCCGGCCTGGACCTCGGTCGCCCACGTGTTGAGGTCGTAGGTGACGGTCGCGCCGGCGCTGACGACGTCACCACCGACATCGCGGTGCGCAGCGAGGAGCTTCGTCATCGCCTTCTCGACGGCGGCGCCGCGTTCGTCCCGGTCGACGATGACTGTCACCTGCCCCTCGTAGCCCATCACGCCCCGCACGGTGAGGCCGGCGGCCCGAGCGTGGTCCCCGAGTCGTCCGGCGTCGTCCGGGCTGCAGCCGCAACGCGGTAGTCCGACGTTCACGTCGACGAGCACCTCGCGCACGCCGGCGCGCGCCGCGGCAGCGATCGTCTCCTCGGAGTCGACGGCGACCGTGACGCGGGCCGCGCCGTCACGCACGAGCGCGCCGAGGCGTGACGCGTCGACCACCTCGTTGGCGAGGAGCAGGTCGTCGCCGAGCCCGGCGCTCGCCATGCCCTCGACCTCACGCACCGTCGCGCACGTGAACGCGAAGTGGCCGCGCGCCACCTGGGCCCGAGCCAGCGACGTGCACTTGTGCGCCTTCACGTGGGGCCGGAGCCGGTTGCCGGGCAGTGCGCTCGACATCGTCGCGAGGTTGTGATCCAGCGCAGCGGCGTCGACGACGAGCGCCGGCGTGCTCAGGTCGTGGATCGTGGCCACCGGCGACGGAGCATCGCATACGGTTCGTGGTCCATGCGCGTCCTCGTCACCGGTTCACACGGTTTGATCGGTACCGCGCTCGTCGAGGCGCTGTCGGCACGCGGCGACGACGTGACGCCGCTGTCGCGCCCGGCGGGGTGGGATCCGGACGCGGGGACGATCGACCGCGACCTGATCGCCGGGCACGACGCCGTCGTGCACCTCGCCGGGGAGAGCCTCGGCGAGCGGCGATGGACGGACGAGCAGAAGCGCCGGATCATGGACAGCCGCCGCGCCGGCACCTCGTTGCTCACCGGCGCGCTCGCCGGCCTGCCCGGCGACGTCCGGCCGTCGGTGCTCGTGTCGGCGTCGGCGATCGGCTACTACGGCGACCGCGGCGACGAGACACTGACCGAGTCGTCGTCGGCCGGCCACGGGTTCCTCGCGGACGTCGTGCGGGAGTGGGAGGCGGCGGCGGCGCCGGCACGCGATGCCGCGATCCGCGTCGTGCATCCGCGCACCGGCGTGGTGATGTCGCCCCGCGGCGGCGCGCTGGCCCGCCAGCTGCTGCCGTTCCGCCTCGGCCTCGGCGGCCCGCTCGGCGGCGGGAAGCAGTGGCTGAGCTGGGTGTCGCTCGACGACGAGGTGGCCGCGCTCCTGCACTGCATCGACACGCCGTCGCTGTCGGGCCCGGTGAACGTCGTCGCCCCGACGCCGGTGACGCAGCGGGACTTCGCGTCCACGTTGGGGCGCGTGCTTCACCGGCCCGCCGTGCTGCCGACGCCGTTGCTCCCGCTTCGGCTGGTGTACGGGCGCGAGCTCGTCGCGCAGGTGCTGTTGTGGAGCCAGCGGGTGGTCCCCGATGCGCTGACCGCGTCCGGGTTCGCCTTCGGCCACCCGACGCTCGAGGAGGCCCTCCGCGCGGTTGATCTTTGACACCTCTCGGGTACACCCCGGCCACCTTCGAACCGAAAGGGGACCGAGATGGGCATCGGCCTCAGCATCTTCCTCATCGCCGTCGGCGCCGTCCTGAACTGGGGCGTCGACGTGAAGGATCCGAGCGGCTTCAACCTCAACACGATCGGCGTGATCCTCATGGTCGTGGGCGCCATCGGGCTCCTCGCCTCGATGGTGATCTGGGGCTCGCACCGCGATCGCACGGTCGTGGAAGAGCGCCGCGACGTCGTGTGACGTCTGCTGTCAGCGAAGCCTTTCACCGCACTGTCG
>DASSOZ010000109.1:0-4147 GCA_035700105.1 Acidimicrobiales bacterium | reverse complement strand
GTCGGCCGCGCTCGAGAAGCTCGTGGCGACGTCGAAGGCGGCGGCCGCCGTCTGACCGTCAGCCGGTCACACGGCGCCGAGGTCCCACATCGCCTCGAGGTCGTGGCGGCTGTAGGCCTGGAACGCGATCAACGTCCGGGTCGCGACGATGCCGTCGTGCTCGTTGATGTGGCGTGTGACCACCTCGGCCAGCTCGTCGTGGTGCTTCACCCGCACGATCGCAACGAGGTCCTCGTCGCCGGCGACGGAGTACACCTCGGCGACGCCGTCGACCTCGGCCAGCTCGGTGGCGAGGTCGGCGATGCGAGCCGGTTCCGCGTTGATGAGCACGAACGCGTTGACCATGCCGACGACACTAACGGGGCTCGAACGTCGGCAATCTCGGCAGCGGCGACGCCAGCTCGCCGTCGCAGCTGACGAGCCGCATGCGCCCGGCGCGCCGGTCGAGCCACTCGGCGACGCACGCCAGCTCGTCGGCGAGCCGCCGTTCGTCGTCGGTCTGGGTGAGTGCGGGGAAGAGCTCGGCGGCGTCGCCGAGGACCAACCGGCCGCCGTCGAGCACCGCCCGCTCCTCGCCGGGAACCTCGACGTCCAGGCGGCCGCTGCGGCGCAGCCCGTCGAGTCGCCGCTGGCGGGCGACGGCGCGGGCGAACGCGCTCGCCCGGTCGCGAATCGTCGCCGCCTCCTCGAACCGCTGTTGCACCGCGAGGACTCGCATCTTGTCGTCGAGCCGGTCGAGCACCAGTGTCGGATCGGCGGTGAGCGCCCGGACGACGTCGCCGACGATGCGCGCGTACGTCGCCTCGTCGACGTCGCCCGAGCACGGGCACGCGCTGACGCCGAGCTGTGCCGGCGCGCACGGTGCCGCGGCCGTCGGCGTGCGGGTCGAGCGCTTCGTGCACCGGCGGATCGGCAGCGCCGACTCGATCGCCTCGGCAACCTGCTTCGCCGCGCCGGACGACGACAGCGGCCCGAGGTACACGCAGCCGTCCCCGGCGCGCACGGCGCGCACGACCGACAGTCTCGGGAAGCGCTCGTCCAGCGTGAGCTTGAGGTACGCGTAGCGGCGCCAGGTCTTCGTCCGCCGGTTGAAGCGGGGGACGTGCTCGTGGATGAGCCGCACCTCGAGCACGGCCGCCTCCAGTGGTCCGCGGGTGACGACGTGGTCGATGCGCACCGTCTCGCGCAGCAGCGCGTCGACCTTGCGCCGGCCGTCGCCGCTGAAGTAGCTGCGGACGCGGCTGCGCAGGTCCGTCGCCTTGCCGACGTAGAGGACGCGGCCGCCGCTGTCACGGAACAGGTAGACGCCCGGCTTGCGGGGCAGGTCGACGGTGAGCTTCAGCTTCTGGCTCTGCGGGTGACCGTTGATCGTCGGCAGCTCGAACAGATCCTCGAGGGCGAGGACGCCGAGCGTTCCTGCCCGCTCGAGCAGCAGGTGCAGGAGGTCGACGGTCGCCAACGCGTCGTCGAGGGCGCGGTGGCTCGGCCGGTGCGTCAGCCGGAAGCGCTCGGCGAGCGTCCCGAGCTTGAGGTTGGGCACCTCCTCTCTGACGAGTCGACGCGCCAGCGCGCACGTGTCCACGACGCGGTTGCCCCACCGGGCGTAGCCGAGCTGGCGCGCCGCCGCCTGCAGGAAGCTCATGTCGAACCGGACGTTGTGACCGACGATGACCGTGTCGTTGCCGACGAACTCGACGAGGCTCGGCAGCACGCTCTCGATGCGCGGTGCCGGGACGACCATCGCCTGGGTGATCCCGGTGAGGTAGGTGATCGCCGGTGGGATGGCGGTGCCGGGGTTGACGAGGGTCTGGAACGTGCCGAGTACCTCGCCGCCCCGCACCTTGACCGCACCGACCTCGGTGATCGCGTCCCCGCCGTTCGGGGAGCCGCCCGTGGTCTCGAGGTCGAGGACGCAGAACGTCGCGTCGACGAGCGGCGTGCCGAGGTCGTCGAAGCTCCGCTGTCGCGGGCGTTGCAGGGGAAGTGTGGCGACCATCGCCGTAGAACATACGTTCGACAGCGCCGTCGGTACAGTCTTTCGGGTGGCGACCCGGTACCGCTGCACGGCGTGCGGCAACCTCACCCGCTTCGACGTCGTGACGACGCGGCGCACCTCCGCGTTCCACCACTACACCGTCGGCGGCGAGCTGTCGGTCGAGGACGAGCGGGTGCTCTCCGAGGTCGTCGAGGACGTGTCGTGCCGGTGGTGCGGGTCGGGCAAGGCGGTCGAGGTGCTGTCGGAGGCGTCGGCCTGACGGTCCCGTTCGCGGACGGGCTCGTGCGCGACGCGTGCGAGCTCGCGGTCGCCGTCGCGCAGTCGATGGAGGCGCGCGATGTCCCGCCGGCGCTGCGGCGCTACCTCCGGATGCAACGGTTGCCGGGCGCGTCGGCACTGTCCGCCATCCGCCGCGTGCTCGACGCCGACGACGAGTTCCGTGCTGCTGTCGCCGCCGCGGCGTCGGAGGAGGGCGTCGACCGGGCGTCGTGGCTGTTCCTCACCCGCCCCGACGGGTGGGCCGACGAGCTCACGTCGCTGTCCGAGTCGACGACGTCGGCATCGGCCGCCGCGCAACACGAGCGCGACGAGCGCGCCGCGCAGCGCAAGCTCGCATCGGTCGAGTCGAAGCTCGAGGACGCGCTGGCGTCGCTGCGTGAGGCGGCGTCTCGCGCCGACACCGAGCACGCCGCACGGATCGCCGCCGAGGTGTCGGTGCGTTCGCTGTCCGGGCGCGTCGATGCACTGCGCCACGAGCGCGACGACGCCCGTCGCCGGCTGGCGCTCGCCGAGTCGCGGCTGGCCGAGCTCGAGACGGCGCACCCGCTCGCAGCTGCGGTCGAACGCGAGCCGGAGCCGGCGCCACCTCCGCAACCGGCGATCGATCTCGACGCGGTGACGACTGCGATCGCGCGAGCGCGGGCGGCACTCGATGCTGTGGCCGACGCCGTGCGACCCTCGCCGCCCGACACGCCTCCGTCGCCGACCCCGCCCGCGGCGCTCGCGTCCACGCCACCGCCACCGCCGCCGCCACCACGAACGGCGCGCCGCCAGCCCCTTCGCCTGCCGGGAGGCATGCTCGACGACAGCGTCGACGCCGCCGACTGGCTCGTGCGCCGCCCCGGCGCCGTCGTCCTCGTCGACGGCTACAACTGCACGTTGCGGGACGCGCCGACCGCGGGACTCCCGATCCCCGAGCAGCGCCGCCGCCTCGTCGACGCGCTGACCGAGCTGGCGTCGCGCACGCACACCGACGTCGAGGTCGTGTTCGACGGCGCCGACGTCGACCAGCCGCTCGCGAGCGGCCGGCGCGGCGTCCGGGTGACCTTCTCGCCGCCCGGGACCGAGGCCGACGACGTCGTCATCGCCCGCTCGGCGTCGCTCCCGCTCGACCGCCCGGTCGTCGTGGCGTCGAGCGACAACCGCGTCCGTGCCGGCGCCGCCGACAACGGCGCCAACGTCATCAGCGCCGAGCAGCTGATGGCCGTCGTCCGCGCCCGCCGCTGACACCTCCCAACCCCCGTTTTCGTTGCATGAAACGGAAGTGGGGTCCCTGACCCCCGATTTCGTTGCCGATCTGGTGCGCCACCCCGGCCGCGTTCCTGTCACACCCCCCGTTCATGATGCGGACATGGCCGCCGATGCGTTCACCATCAGCTGCGACGACTGCACCATGCAGGGCACCGACGCGTGCACCGACTGCGTCGTCACCTTCATCTGCGATCGCGACCCCGGGGACGCGATCGTGATCGACGTCGAGGAGGCCCGCGCCGTGCGCCTGCTCGAGCGGGCCGGGCTCGTGCCCGCGCTCCGGCACTCGTCACGACGGGCGATCGGGTCCGCGGGCGGTGCAGAGTGCGGTGGTACGGTCCCGCGCAGGGCCCCCGACCGGCGGGTGCCCGTCGTTGGGGGGCCGTTGCAGAAGCTCCACCTCGTCGGACTGACCACCGATCTGAGCGGACTCATCTTCAGCGCCCGCAAGGGGTCGAAGTCGGGCAGCTACGTGGTCCCGGTCGACGCGCGCCTGCTCGCGGTCATCGCCGACACGCTGTCGCGCCGCAACGGCGACGCGCCCGCCGGCGACGTCGACCTCACGGAGTTCCTCCCGGACGAGGCGCGCCCCCAGGAACCGCCGGCCCGCCCACCGCGGCC
>DASSOZ010000108.1:0-22201 GCA_035700105.1 Acidimicrobiales bacterium | reverse complement strand
AGGGCCGGCCTCGTGTCCGGCCTGCGCTACGCCGTCGACCTCGACCTGACCGGTGGGTCGGAGACGTTCGACGTGACCACGACGATCCGGTTCCGCGCCGCCAGCGCGACAGCGACGTTCGTCGACCTCGTCGCAACGGCGGTGCACGAGATCACGCTGAACGGCCGCGCCGTCGACGTCGCCGGTGCGTGGGACGTCGACGTCTGCCGCGTCCGCCTGGACGCGCTGCGCGCCGGCGAGAACGAGGTCGTGCTGCGCTCCACCTCGGTGTACGAGCACACCGGCGTCGGCCTGCACTGGTTCACCGATCCGGTCGACGGCGAGCCGTACCTGCACACGCAGTTCGAGCCGTTCGACGCCCACCGCGTGTTCCCGTGCTTCGACCAGCCCGACCTCAAAGCGACGTTCGCGTTCTCCGTGACGGCGCCCGAGTCGTGGGAGGTCGTGTCGAACACCGCGGCCACGTCGCGCGACGGCGGCCGCTGGGTCTTCGCCGAGACGGCGGTGATGTCGACGTACATCACCGCGATCGTCGCCGGGCCGTACCACGTCGTCCGCGACAGTCACGACGGCATCGACCTCGGCATCTACTGCCGGAAGTCACTGGCCCAGTACCTCGATCCCGGCGAGATCCTCCAGATCACCAAGGACGGGTTCGACTTCTTCCAGCGGGTGTTCGAGTACCGGTACCCGTTCGGCAAGTACGACCAGCTCTTCGTGCCGGAGTTCAACGCCGGCGCGATGGAGAACGCCGGCTGCGTGACGATCGCGGAGGCCTACGTCTTCCGCTCGAAGGTCACCGAGGCCGAGCGGGAACGGCGAGCCGAGACGATCCTCCACGAGATGGCCCACATGTGGTTCGGCGACCTCGTGACGATGAAGTGGTGGGACGACCTCTGGCTCAACGAGTCGTTCGCCACGTACATGTCGTTCCACGCGCTCATCGAGGCCACGCGGTTCACGGGCGCGTGGTCGACGTTCTCCAACGGGTGGAAGACGTGGGCGTACCGGCAGGACCAGCTGCCGTCGACGCACCCCATCGTCGCCGACATCCCCGACATCGACGCCGTCAAGGTCAACTTCGACGGCATCACATACGCGAAGGGCGCCGCCGTCTTGCGCCAACTCGTCGCGTGGGTGGGCGAGGGCGCGTTCCTCAAGGGCGTCGCCTCGTACTTCCGCCGCCACGAGTGGGGCAACACGACACTCGCCGACTTCCTGGGCGCGCTCGAGGAAGCGTCGGGGCGCGACCTCGACCCGTGGTCGTCGGAGTGGCTCGAGAAGGCCGGCGTCGACACGCTGCGGCCGTCGTTCACCGCGGCGAGCGGGGCGAACGGCGAGACCGAGTTCGCGTCCTTCGCCATCGAGCAGAGCGCGCCGGCGGCGTGGCCGACGCTGCGCTCACATCGCGTCGGCGTCGGGCTCTTCGAGCGCGACGGCGAACGGCTCGTGCGGCGCGAACGACTCGAGCTCGACGTCGTCGGCCCGTCCACCGACGTCCCACAGCTCGCCGGGCGGCGTGTCCCGGACCTCGTCCTCGTGAACGACGGCGACCTCGCCTACGCGAAGATCCGTCTGGACGACCGGTCGCTCGACACGCTGACGTCTTCCCTCGGGTCGATCGACGACGAACTGGCCCGCTCGCTGTGCTGGTCGGCGGCGTGGGACATGTTGCGCGACGGCGAGCTCCCGGCGCGGCGTTACCTGCCGATGGTGCTCGCCAACATCGATGGCGAGGACCAGATCTCGGTCGTGCAGTCGCTGCTGCGGCAGGCGGCGTCGGCGGCGGTGGTGTTCGGTGACCCGGCGCGCCGCGACGACGCGCTGGCGTCGCTGGCCGACACGACCCACCGGCTGCTGCACGCCGCGCCCGCCGGGTCCGACCTCCAGCTGGCGTTCGCGAAGGCGTTCGCAGGCGCGGCGCGATCCGACCGCTACCTCGGCGCGCTGCGGCGTCTGCTCGACGGCTCGCTCGTCATCGACGGCCTCGCCGTCGACACCGACCTGCGGTGGACGCTCGTCAAGGCGCTCGCCGCCGCCGGCGCGGACGACGCGTCGACGCTGATCGACGACGAGCTTGCTCGCGACGCGACCGACGCCGGCGCCCGGCACGCGGCGTCGGCGCGCGCGTCGATCCCGAGCGCCGAGGCCAAGCGGGGCGCGTGGGCGTCGATCGTCGACGACACCGCGCTGCCGCTGGCGACGATGGAGGCGACGATGGCCGGGTTCCAGCAGCCCGACCAGGAAGCCCTGCTGCAGCCGTACGTCGAGCCGTACTTCGAGGCGCTCGGCCGCATGTGGTCCGACCGGGTGCCCGAGGTCGCGCTGTCGTTCGCCGAGGCGATGTACCCGGCAGCGGTCGCCACGCCGGAGCTCGTCGAGGCGACGAACGCGCGCCTCGACGGGCTGCCCGGTCCGATCCGCCGCCTGCTCCTCGAGGGACGCGACCAGGTCGAGCGCGTGCTGCGCACGCGTGCATGCGACCGGGAGACGACGGTCTGATGCCGACGCTGTCGGAGGCGGACTCGAAGGCGCGGCTGCGCGACGTGGGCGTGCCGGTGGCGCGTGAGCGGCTCGTGACGTCGGCCGACGACGCCGTCGCGGCCGCGGACGACATCGGCTACCCCGTCGTCGCGAAGCTGTGCGGCCCGTCGATCGCCCACAAGACCGAGCGGGGCCTCGTGCGCCTGGCCCTGCGCGACGCCGATGCCGTGCGGGCGGCGGCGACCGAGCTGCTCTCCATGGCGACACCCGAGGACGGCGACGTCGGTGTGCTCGTCGGCGAGATGGTGAAGGGCAACCGTGAGCTGATCGCCGGGCTCGTGCGCGACCCGCAGTTCGGCCCGTGCGTGATGCTGGGTGTGGGCGGCGTCCTCGCCGAGGCGCTGGGTGACGTCGCGTTCCGGCTCGTGCCGGTCGACCGGGTCGACGCCGAGGACCTGGTCGGCGACCTCCGCACCCAGACGTTGCTCGGCGAGTTCCGGGGCGAGCCCGCCGTCGACCGGAGCGCGCTTGTCGACGTGCTGGTCGGGCTGAGCCGGCTGGCCGAGTCCGACGCGTCGATCGTCTCCGCCGACGTGAACCCGCTGATCGTGCGCGACGGGGTGCCGGTCGCGGTGGACGCGCTGGTCGAGGTGGCGTCGTGACGGCGCCGTCCGGGTTCGAGGCGCTGTTCGAGCCGAAGGGCGTCGTCGTCGCCGGCGCGTCGACGCACCCGGCGAAGTTCGGCTTCACCGCGCTGCACAACATCCTTGCCAACGGCTACGAGGGCAGGGTCTTCGCCACGAACCTCGAGGGCGAGGCGGTGCTCGGCATCCAGACCGTCCCGTCGATCGACGACCTGCCCGACGGCGAGGCCGACCTCGTGTTCGTGTGCACGCCGGCGTCGGCGAACGTCGGGCTGCTGAAGTCGTGCGCGGCGAAGGGCATCCGCGCCGCGTTCATCACGTCCGCCGGGTACGGCGAGGCGGGCGACGCCGGGCGCGAGGCCGAGCGCGAGCTCGTCGAGCTGGCGCGCTCCCTCGACATCCTGCTCGCCGGGCCGAACGGTCAGGGCGTCGTGTCGACGCCGGCGAAGCTGTGCGCCCAGATCGTGGCGCCGTACCCGCCGGCGGGGCGCATCTCGATCGCGTCGCAGTCGGGGAACTTCGTGTCCTCGTTCCAGAACTACGCGATCGCAACTGGCATCGGCATCGCCCGCGCCGTCTCGGCGGGCAACGCGGCGGCGACCACCGTCCCCGACTACCTCGACTGGTACGCCGACGACCCCGCCACCGCGGTGGGGCTCGCGTACGTCGAGGGCATCGCCGACGGACGGGCGTTCTACGACCGGGTCCGTTCGTGCGCCGAGCGCAAGCCGCTGGTCCTCGTCAAGGGCGGCGCGACCGCCGGTGGCCAGCGCGCCGCCGCGTCGCACACCGGGTCGCTGGCCAGCAACGACCGCATCTTCGACGGCGCCGCCCGCCAGGCCGGTGTCGTGCGCGCCGCCACGATCGAGGAGGCGTACGAGGCGGCGGCGACGTTCGCGACCCAGCCGCTGCCGCGTCCCACCGGCCGGACCGTCGTCGTCACCACCGCCGGGGGCTGGGGTGTCGTGACCGCGGATGCGATCTCCCGCTCGGGCGTGTTGGAGCTCATCGCGCTGCCCGACGACCTGCGCGCCGCCGTCGACGAGAAGCTCCCGCCGCGGTGGTCGCGCAACAACCCGATCGACATGGCCGGCGGCGAGACGCGCGACACGATCCCCGAGGTGCTCTCGCTCGTCGCCGAGCACCGCGACGTCGACGCCGTCGTCTACCTCGGCCTCGGCATCCAGTCGAACACCGCGGCGTTGCTGCGCGGCGGTCGCTTCTACCCCGACCACGGCCTCGAGCGCATCGTCGCCTACCACGAACGCCAGGACCGCCGCTTCGCCGAAGCCGCCGCCGAGGTGAGCGACCGCACCGGCAAGCCGATACTCACCGCGACCGAGCTCGCCGTCGCCATGCCCGACAACCCAGGGCCGGCAACGGTTCGCGAGACCGGGCGCGTGTGCTACCCGTCGGCCAACCGCGCCGTCACCGCGCTCGAGCACCTCGTGCGGTACGCGCGCTGGCGCGACCGCCGCGGCCTCGCCTGACAGTCAGCGTTCTTGTCACTGCTACCCACACATGTCGTCGTCAGCGGCGACAAGAAGCGAGCTGCAGCCTCACACCTTCGAGTCGCGGTCCTTCCAGTGCTCGTCGCGCAGCACGCGCTTGAGCAACTTGCCCGCCTCCGTGCGAGGTAGCTCGTCGCGGAACTCCCACGAACGCGGCCGCTTGTACCCGGCGAGGTGCTCGGCGGCGAACGCCTCGAGGTCCGCCATGTCGATCTCGCGGCCGGGCTTGGCCTGCACGACGGCGTGGACCTGCTCGCCCCACTCCTCGTCGGGGATGCCGAACACCGCGGCGTCCATCACGTCGGGGTGGGCGTAGAGCACCGCCTCGATCTCGGCGGGATAGATGTTCATGCCGCCGCTGATGATCATGTCCTTCTTGCGGTCGGAGATGTAGAGGTAGCCCTCGTCGTCGAGGTAGCCCATGTCGCCGACGGACTTCCACTCGGCGTCGCTGTCGGTGAGCTCGTCGAGGCGCTCGTCGGTGCGGTGGTAGCCGTCCATGGCAAGGGTCGTGCGGATGTAGACGTGGCCGACCTCGCCGGCTGGGAGCGTCGAGCCGTCGTCGCCGACGATGCGAAGCTCGATGCCCCCGTACGGCTTGCCGCACGAACCGGGCTTGCGCAGCTGGTCCTCGGGCTCGAGCACGGTGTCGACGCCGAGCTCGGTCGAGCCGTACACCTCGAACAGCCAGCCCTCGCCGAGCTTGGCGATGGCCTCCTGCTTCAGCGCGTACGGCACGGGCGCGGCGTTGGCGATGAACGTGCGCATCGACGACAGGTCGGCGTTCTGCAGCGTCTCGTCGGGGAGCGACACGATGCGCTTGAGCTGGGTCGGCGCCGAGAAGGTCGACGTGCACTTGTGCGCCTCGACCAGCCGCACCCACTCGGCGGCGTCGAACTTGCGCTGGACGACGACGCATCCGCCGAGGAGGTGCGTGAGCACCGCGAACGCGTTCGGCCCCGAGTGGTACAGCGGGCCGGTGGTGATGTGGATCTCGGCACCCGGCTGCATTCGCAGCTTCTCCATCAGCGCGCCCACGAGCGCCGGGTCCGACGACGTGCGAAGCGCGCCCTTCGGCTTCCCCGTCGTGCCCGACGTGTAGATCATCGTGGCACCGAGCGCGGCGTTGTCGACGTCGAGATCGGGCTCGGTGGGCGCGCCGGCGGCGAGGACGTTGTCCCATGCCTGCGCGCCCTCGATCGCCGGTCCGCCGTAGACGACGACCTGGCGCACGCTGGGCAACTGGTCGCGCACGCGACCGACCTTCTCGGCCTGCTCGGCGTCGATCATGACGAGCACGGACTCGCTGTTGTCGATGACGAACTGCATCTCCTCGGCGGTGAACCGGTACGCGAGCGGCACCGCGACGAGGCCGATCTTGCGCGCCGCGTGGATGAACACCAGGACCTCGCGCGCGTTCGGGCCGCACCACACCGCGCGGTCGCGCGGCGTGATGCCGAGCGCGACGAGACCGTTCGCCAGCCGGTTGACCTCCTCGTTCAGCTCGCGCCACGTCGTGCGCGTCGCCCCCTCGATCACCGCGATCCCGTCGGGGTTCGCCGACGCGTGGATCGAGAGGATGTCGGGCGTGGCGGCCATCTTCAGTGCGCTCCGTTCGCGGCGACGTGGTCGGTGACGAGGCGGGCGACGTCGTCGGCCCGTTCGAGGATGCAGAGGTGCCCGGCGTCGACCGAGTCGAGACGGGCACCGCGGATGCCGTTGGCCAGCGCCTCCGAGTGACGGAACGGCACGAAGCGGTCGCCGGTGGCACCGATGACCCGCGTGGGCGCCGTGATGTCATCGAGCCGGCCGGCGATGTCGATGCGGGTGTCGAGCTCGGCCTGGCGGGCGGCGCCCGGCCCGTTGACGAGACCCACCGTCGCCTGCGCGACCGTGGCCGCCATCTCGTCGCCGACCATGTCGTACCACGCGCTCGTGAAGCCGTGGCTCAGCGCGTGACGGAGGAACAGCTCGACGTCGGTCTCGAGCAGGCGTCGCCAGAGGTCGAACTCGAAGCGCATGTGCGCGTCGCTCGTCGCCCAGCCGCACAGCAGCGTGAGCGACGTCACGCGGTCGCGCAGCTTCGCCGCGGTCGCCGCGGCGACGACCGCGCCGAGCGAGTACCCGCCGAGCGCGAACGGCGCCGACGCGTCACCCAGCGCATCGTCGGCAACGGCGACGATCTGCGTGACGATGTCGTCGAGCTCGAGCGGTCCCCCACCGTCGACGGTCTGGCCCGAGCCCGGCATCTCCGGCAGGACGATGCGGTGCGTCGATGCGAGCGCCGGCGTGATCGTCGCCCACCCCGTCCGGTCCTGCGTCGTGCCGTGGATCAGGACGAGCAGCGGCGCACCCGCGTCGTCACAGCCCTGCACGTCGTAGGCGACGCGCACGTCGCCGACGGTCACTTCCCCCATGGCGCCCGACCCTAGGGGATCGCGCTTCGGTAGGGTCCACGGCCATCGTCGACGAGCGGCGCATCGAGGGGGCCGGCGGCGTCGGCCTGCACGTCCGGGTGTGGCCCGGCGGCGACGACGCGCCGTTCGTGCTCGTCCACGGCCTGGCGTCGAACGCGCGGCTGTGGGACGGCGTCGGCGACGTCCTCGCCGGGCTCGGGCACCGCGTCGCCGCCGTCGACCTGCGGGGTCACGGGCGGTCGGACAAGCCCGACCACGGCTACGACTACCCGACGGTGTGCGACGACGTCGCCGCGGTCGTGGACGCGCTCGGCATGGACCGACCCGTCGTCGTCGGGCAGTCGTGGGGCGGCAACGTCGTGCTCGAGCTCGCCGCCCGCCACCCCCATCTGGCGCGTGGCGCGGCGTGCGTCGACGGCGGCACCTTGGACCTCCAGGCCCGGTTCGCGTCCTGGGGCGAGTGCGCGTCCGCGCTGGCGCCGCCGCGCCTCGAGGGGACGCCGTTCACCGACATCGAGCGCATGCTTCGGGCGATGCACGCCGACTGGCCCGAGTCGGGAATCGCCGGCGCGCTCGCCTGCTTCGAGGTGCGCGCCGACGGGACGGTGGCGCCGTGGCTGACGCGTGAGCGCCACCTCGCCATCCTCCGGGCGATGTGGGACCGCCGCCCGGGCGACGTCTACGGCGCGGTGAAGATCCCGGTGCTCCTCGTCCCCGCCGCCGACGGCGACGAGGAGGCGACATCGCGCAAGGAGCGCGAGATCGCCGCCGCCGAGTCGGCGTTGGCGACGGTGCGGACGCGGTGGTTCCGACCCGCCCACCACGACGTGCACGCGCAGCACCCGGTCGACGTCGGCACGCTGCTGCACGACTGCGTCGCCGACGGCTTCTTCTCGGCGTCGTGAGCGCGCCGCGGCTGCTCTGTGTGATGGGGTCGGGCGAGACGAGCCCGACGATGGTGAAGACGCACCGCGCGGTCCTGGAGCGGGTCGGTGGCGGCGCCGTCGTGCTCGACACGCCGTTCGGCTTCCAGGAGAACGCCGACGAGCTCACGGCGAAGGCGGTCGAGTACTTCCGCGAGTCGGTGGGCGCGCCGTTGGGCGTGGCGTCGTTCCGGTCGGCGGCCATCGCGAGCGCGGTCGAGCTCGAGACGATGCTGACGCGCCTGCGCGACGCGTCGTACGTGTTCGCCGGTCCGGGCTCGCCGTCGTACGCGCTGCGGCAGTGGAAGAGCACAGCGGTGCACGACCTGCTCGCCGACAAGCTGCGCCCGGGAGGTCCCGGCGGAGCCGTGGTGTTCGCGTCGGCGGCCGCGCTCACGCTCGGGCGCTGGACGATCCCCGTCTACGAGATCTACAAGGTCGGCGCCGACGTCGAGTGGCTCGACGGCCTCGACCTCGTCGCCGCCACCGGGCTCGGCGACTGCGCCGTCGTCCCCCACTGGAACAACGCCGAGGGCGGCACGCACGACACCCGCTACTGCTACATGGGCGAGCGCCGGTTGCGGATCCTCGAGTCCCAGCTGCCCGCGGGCGCGTTCGTCCTCGGCGTCGACGAGCACACCGGGTGCATCGTCGATCTCGATGCCCGCACCGCGACGGTCGTCGGCAACGGCAGCGTGTACGTCCGCCGCCCCGGCGGCGACACCACGTCCTTCGCCAGCGGCGAGACCATCGGCTTCGACGAGTTGCTGTCGCGAGCCACCGGCCGAGATCGGGCGATTGCCGAGCCAGAGCAACGGCAACCACCCGATCTCGAGGCGAGGTCGCCGTTCCTCGACGACGTCGAGCGCCTGGACGCCGACGCGGGCGCGGCCTTCGAGCGCGGGGACGCGACGGGGGTGACCGAGGCGATCCTCGGGCTGGAGGACCTCGTCACCGAGTGGTCGACGGAGACGTTCTCGGGCGACGAGATGGACCGGGCCCGGCGCACGCTGCGCGGGCTCGTCGTCCGCCTCGGCGACGCCGCGACCAGCGGGTTGCGCGACCCCCGCGACGTGATCGGACCGTACGTCGACGCGCTTCTCGCGGCGCGCGCCGACCTGCGCGCCGCCAAGCAGTACGACGCGGCGGACGCGCTCCGCGACCGCCTCCTCGCGGTCGGCGTCGAGGTGCGCGACACCCCCGCGGGCGCCGAGTGGGAGCTCCACGCGTGATCGCGGTCGACGAGGCGTTCTGCTACGTCGAGACGACCGGCCGCCGCACGGGGCGCACGCACCGCATCGAGATCTGGTTCGGCGCCGAACCGCTCGGCACCACCGTCTACGTCCTGTCCGGCGGCATGGATCGCGCCGACTGGGTCCGCAACCTCCGGGCCGCCCCGGGCACCCTCGTCGAGCTCGCCGGCGTCCGCCACACCGCCCGCGCCCGCTTCGACCTCGCGCCCGACGAGGAGGCGCTGGCCCGGCGGCTGCTCGACACCAAGTACCCCGGCTACTCGGACTGGGCGGCTCGGGCGCTCGTCGTCGCGCTCGACCTCGGCGCGTGACGACGACACTCACCGCGGCGCGCGTCGTCACGCCCGACGGCGTCCTGTCCCCCGGGGCCGTCGAGATCGACGACGGCGTCATCACCGACGTCGGCTCGACGAACGGCGCCGCGCCGGACCGCACGCTGGTGCCCGGGTTCGTCGACCTGCAGGTGAACGGCGTCGACGACGTCGACGTTCGCACGGCGGACGGGCGCGACTGGGACCACATCGCCGACGCGCTGGCGCGCGGCGGGACGACCACGTGGTGCCCGACGCTCGTCACGTCACCGCTCGACCGGTACCGCACACCCCTGTCCCGCATCGAGCAGGCCGCCACGAGAGCGACGGCCCCCGCGGCGGGCAACCGGCATCCGACGATCGCCGGCGTGCACCTCGAGGGACCGTTCCTCGGTGTGATGCCCGGGGCGCACCCTGTCGACCTGATCGTCCCGATCGACGCGGCCTGGCTCGACGCGCTCCCCCCGATCGTCCGCATCGTGACGCTCGGGGCCGAGGTCGACGGTGCCGCCCGCGCCATCGAGTCGCTGCACGAACGCGGGATCGTCGCCGGCATCGGCCACTCCGCGGCCACGCTCGAGGAGGCGGCGCGCGCGATCGATGCCGGCGCCCGGCTCGTCACGCACTGCTTCAACGCCATGCCACCGCTGCACCACCGCGCGCCCGGCCTCGTCGGCGCCGCGCTGTCGGACACCCGCGTGGTCGCGTCCGTCATCGCCGACCTCGTGCACGTGCACCCCGTCGTGCTCACCGTGGCGCTACGGGCGAAGGGACCCGACGGCATCGCGCTCGTCACCGACGCCGTTCCGCGGGGCCACACCCGTCGTCCCGACGGCACGCTCGCCGGAAGCAACATCACGATGGCGGACGGGTTCCGCAACGTCGTCGAGCAGTGCGGCGCGACGCTCACCACCGCGGCGCGCGCCGCGTCGACGACGCCCGCCCGTCTGCTCGGCCTCGCCGACCGCGGCCGCCTCGCCGCCGGATTGCGCGCCGACATCGTCGCCCTCGACGCCGACCTCGCCGTCGCCGGGACGTGGATCGCCGGCGCGCAGGTCGCCTGAGCGCGAGCCGTGCACCGCATCCGGGTCGAACGCGGGTTCCGGCGCCACGCGCCGTGGACGACGCGCTTCACGATCGACGGCCGGACCTACGGCGGCGACGTCGACTTCACCGGCGACGTGCGCGTCGCCGAGTTCCGCGCCGCGTTCCCCGGCGCCCGCACCGTCCTCGACCTCGGCGCGCTCGAAGGTGCGCACGCGATCGACCTGGCGACGACGGCCGACCGCGTCGTCGCCGTAGAGGCGCGGCAGGGCAACGTGGCGCGCGCTCGCTTCGCGATCGACGCGCTGGGCGTGCGCAACGTCGAGGTCGTCCACGCCGACGTGGAGGTCGCCGGCCCCGCAGCGTTCGGCACGTTCGACGCCGTGTTCTGCAGCGCGCTCCTGTACCACCTCCAGCGACCGGCGGCGCTGCTCGACCGGCTGCGCGACGCGAGCCCGAACGTCTACCTCTGGACGCACGTCGCTGCACCGCCCGGCCGCGACACGCACGCCATCGACGGTCTCCGGGGCGAGTGGCGCGCCGAGCCCGACGACCACGACGACCCCGCCGGCGATCCGACGGTCGGACTCAACCCGCGGTCGTTCTGGCCGACGCTCGACGCCGTCGTCGACCGCCTCGCCACGCACGGCTTCGACGACGTCGACGCCACACCGCGCGACCACCCCGCGGGCCCGGCGGCGACCGTCATCGCACGCGCGGCACCCCGGTAGCGTGGCCGGCCATGGACATCGTGGCTGCGGTCTTCGTCGAGAACATGGACTTCCGGCAGGTGCCGGGCCCGTCGACGCGCATCGACCTCAGCGGCATCTTCTTCTCGCTCGCGGCGCCGAACCCGGTCCCCGTGACGCTCGACCCGCACATGATCGTCCTGGTGCGCTGCCCGGCGGACGACACCGGGTTCCACGCGCTCAACGCGACCTTCTACGACCCGAAGGGCGCCGAGCTGCTCAAGTCGAAGCAGCCGGTGCAGGTCGAGCCCGGGAAGTTCGGCTACCGGCTCGTGCGGGCCGAGCTGACGTTCGAGGACTACGGCACGGTCGAGGCGCACATCCAGATCGACGACGGCCCGGCGACGATCGTCCCGCTCACGCTGCTGCCGCCGGTGACGAGCTGACCGTGACCAGTCGCTTCGGCGCCGCGCTCAGCGAGCACCCGGTCACCGCGATGGCTGTCGGCGAGGTCATCGGCGAGGTCCTCGAGCGCGTCGGTGAGGCGCCCGACCTCGCACTGCTGTTCGTCACCCCGCCCCACGCCGGCGCGATCGACGACGCGGCCGCCGCGGTCCGAGCGACGCTGCGACCGACGACGCTGCTCGGCTGCACCGCCGAGTCGGTCGTCGGCAACGCACGCGAAGTCGAGGGCGAACCCGCGGTCACGCTGTGGGCGGGACACACCGGCCCGGTCACCCCGGTGCGCCTCGACACCGACGCCGGTGACCACGCCGTCACCGTGCCCGACGACGCCAGCGGCCTCGTGCTGCTCGCCGACCCGTTCACGTTCCCGACCGAGGAGGTCATCGCCGCGCTCGACGTCCCGGTGACGGGCGGTATGGCGAGCGCGGCGCGAGGGCCGGGCGGCAACCGGCTCGTGCTCGACGGCGCCGTCCACACGACGGGGGCGGTCGGTGCGTTCGTCGGCCCGACCGCACGCTTCGGCACCATCGTCAGCCAGGGCTGCCGGCCGATCGGCGAGCCGTTCGCGGTGACGAAGGCGGAGCGCAACCTCATCTACGAGCTCGGCGGCAAGCCGGCCCTGGAGCGACTCACGGAACTGTTCCAGGCGTGCGGCGCCGACGACCGCCGCCTGATGAACAGCGGGCTGCACGTCGGGCGGGTCATCAACGAGCACAAGCTCGACTTCCAGCGCGGCGACTTCCTCGTGCGCAACGTGCTCGGCGGCGACAAGTCGACCGGCGCGATCGCGGTCGGCGACCTGGTCGACATCGGCGCGACCGTCCAGTTCCACGTGCGCGACGCCGAGACGGCCGACGAGGACCTGCGCTCGCTCCTCGCCGGCGAGTGCGCGACGGGCGCGCTGCTGTTCACGTGCAACGGCCGCGGCACCCGGCTCTTCGGATCGCCCGACCACGACGCCGAGGTCGTCAGCGAGGCGCTCGACGGCGTGCCGCTCGCCGGGTTCTTCGCCGCGGGCGAGCTCGGACCCGTGGGCGGCCGGAACTTCCTGCACGGGTTCACCGCCTCGCTCGCACTTTTCGAGTAGCGCCTACGGTGGCGTACGACCGCGACGGGTAGGAGAGACCGACGTGCCGGACCGAGACCGAGAGCTGGAACAGCGGGCGATCGACGTGATCCGGGGGCTGGCGATGGACGCCCCCCAGGCGGCGAACTCGGGGCATCCGGGCACGGCGATGGCGCTCGCCCCGCTGGCGTACGTCCTGTGGCACCGCGTGATGCGCCACGACCCGACCGACCCCGACTGGCCCGACCGCGACCGCTTCATCCTGAGCTGCGGCCACGCGTCGATCCTGCTCTACAGCCTCCTGTACCTGACCGGGTACGGGCTGACGCTCGACGACATCAAGTCGTTCCGGCAGTGGGGCAGCCGCACGCCGGGGCACCCCGAGGTCCACCACACACCCGGCGTCGAGGTGACGACCGGCCCGCTCGGCCAGGGCGTGGCCAACGGTGTCGGGATGGGCGTCGCCGAACGCATCCTGCGGGCGCGGTTCGGCCCCGACGTGTGCGACCACCACACGTTCGTCATCTGCTCCGACGGCGATCTCCAGGAGGGCATCAGCCACGAGGCGGCGAGCCTCGCCGGGCACCTCGGCCTCGGCCGCCTCGTCTACATCTACGACGACAACCACATCACCATCGACGGCCCCACCGAGCTGAGCTACACCGACGACCGCGCCCAGCGCTTCGAGGCGTACGGCTGGCACGTCGAGCAGCTCGGCGAGATCGCCAACGACACCGACGCGCTCGAGGCGGCGATCCGCAACGCGATGGCGGTCGACGACCGGCCGTCGATGCTGATCCTGCGCAGCCACATCGGCTGGCCGTCGCCGAAGTTCACCGACACGGCGAAGGCACACGGCAGCCCGCTCGGCGACGACGAGGTGCGGGCGACGAAGGAGATCCTCGGGCTGCCGCCCGACGAGACGTTCTGGGTGCCCGACGACGCCCTCACCCACTGGCGCGAGGTCATCCCGCGGGGGCAGGCCGAGCGCGCCGAATGGGAGGAACGGCTGGAGAACTGGTCGGGCGACCGGGCTGCGTTCGACGCGTGCCTCGCCGGCCGCGGCCTCACCGGCTGGGAGCAGAAGCTGCCGACGTGGGAGCCGGGGACGTCGATCGCCACCCGCAAGGCCAGCGGGCAGTGCCTCAACGCGGTGCTCGACGTCGTGCCCGGGCTGCTCGCCGGCGGCGCCGACCTGACCGAGAACACCGGGACGGAGATCGAGGACAAGGCGACGTACGGCGTCCAGTCGTCGACCGAGCCCGGCGGCCGCCAGCTCTACTTCGGTATCCGTGAGCACGGCATGGGCGCGGCGATGACCGGTATGGCGCTCCACGGTGGCGTGCTCCCGGTCGGCGGGACGTTCGCGATCTTCAGCGACTACATGCGCCCGTCCGTGCGGCTGGCGGCGATGAGCGAGGCGCACGTCGTCTACAGCTGGACGCACGACTCCGTCGGGCTCGGCGAGGACGGACCGACACACCAGCCGATCGAGCAGGTGATGTCGCTGCGCATGATCCCCGGTCTGCGTGTCGTCCGGCCCGCCGATGCGAACGAGACCGCGCTGGCATGGCAGGTCGCCGTCAACAGCGACGGCCCGACCGCGCTGCTGCTGACCCGTCAGAACGTTCCGGTCCTCGAGGGCACGGCGCAGGGCGGCGTCGCCAAGGGCGCGTACACGCTCGTGGAGGCCGACGGCGATCCGCAGCTCGTCCTCATCGGGACGGGCAGCGAGGTGTCGGTGTGCGTCGAAGCCGCCACGCTTCTGTCGAACGGTGAGGATCCCGTCGCCGTGCGCGTCGTCTCGATGCCGTCGTGGGAGCTGTTCGCCGAGCAGGACGAGTCGTACCGCACCAGTGTCCTGCCCGCTGGTGTGAAGCGCCTCGCCGTCGAGGCCGGCGTGTCGATCGGATGGGAGCGCTACGCCGACGCCAGCGTGTCGATCGACCGCTTCGGCGCGTCGGCACCGGGCACCGTCGCGCTTCGCAACCTCGGCTTCACCGCCGAGAACGTCGCCGCCCGCGCCCGCGACCTGTTGAGGGAAGGACACCCCGCATGACGAAGCTTCACGATCTGTACGAGCAGCAGCGGCAGAGCCCGTGGCTCGACAACCTCAAGCGCGGTTACATCACCACGGGCGAGCTGCAACGTCTGGTCGACGACGGCATCCGCGGTATCACGTCGAACCCGACGATCTTCGCCAAGGCGATCGAGGGCTCGGCCGACTACGACGAGCAGTTCCGCACGCTCTCGAAGGCGGGCGAGAGCGTCGAGGACGCGTACTGGTCGATGGTCGTCGCCGACATCGCCGCCGCCTGCGACATCCTCCGCAACGTCCACGAGGACAGCGGTGGCGAGGACGGGTTCGTGTCGATCGAGGTGGCTCCCGACATCGCCCTCGACACGAACAAGACGATCGAGGAGGCCCGCCGCCTCCACGAGCGCATCGACCAGCCGAACCTCTACGTCAAGATCCCCGGCACGGCCGCGGGCGTGCCCGCCATCGAGGCGATGGTGAGCGAGGGCCGCAACATCAACATCACGCTGCTGTTCAGCATCGACCGCTACGACGAGGTCATCGAGGCGTACCTGTCGGGCCTCGAGGCGTTCGCGGCGTCGGGGGGCGACCTGTCGAAGGTGCGCAGCGTGGCGTCGTTCTTCGTGAGCCGCGTCGACACCGAGACCGACCGCCGCCTGGACGACATCGGCACGCCCGAGGCGCAGGCACTCAAGGGCAGGACCGCGGTCGCGCAGGCACAACTCGCCTACAAGCTGTTCCTCGAGCGCTTCTCGGGCGATCGCTGGTCGACGCTCGCGGCGAAGGGCGCCAACCTCCAACGGCCGCTGTGGGCGTCGACCTCGACGAAGAACCCCGACTACCCCGACACGCTCTACGTCGACTCGCTGATCGGGCCGAACACCGTCAACACGCTGCCCGACGCCACGATCGAGGCGTTCGAGGACCACGGCACGATCGCCCGCACCGTCGACGCCGACTTCGACGGCGCCCAGCGCGTGCTCGACGACCTCGCGTCCGTCGGGGTCGACCTCGACGACGTGAGCCGTGTCCTCGAGGAGGAGGGCGTCGCCTCGTTCACCAAGTCGTTCGACGAACTGATCACCGCGCTCGAGACGAAGTCCGCCGAGCTCTCGTCGTAGATCGCGTTGAGCACCGCCGATGTCAACCCGCTGGCGGAGGGACTCGACCGCGAGCGGGTCGCGCCCCCGTGCGTGCTGGTCGTGTTCGGCGCGTCCGGCGACCTCACGAGTCGCAAGCTCATGCCCGCCATCGAGCAGCTCGCGCTCAAGCGGCTGCTGCCCGCCGCGTTCGCCGTCGTCGGCGTCGCCCGCACCGAGATGGACGACGACGACTTCCACCAGCGCATGCGCGAGGCGGTCAAGGACGAGAACGGTGGTGAGGAGGCGGCCCACGTCTGGGACCAGTTCACCGGCGGGTTCCGCTACGTCGCCGGCGAGTACGCCGACAAGGCGACGTTCGACCGGCTGAAGGAGGTCCTCGACGAGCTCGACGCCCAGCGGGGCACGGCCGGCAACCGCCTGTACTACCTCGCCACGCCGCCGACGACGTTCGCCACCATCGCCGCCGCGATCGGCGAGCACAACCTGAACCGGCCGCCGAAGGACAAGCCCGACGCGTTCGTGCGCTTCGTCATCGAGAAGCCCTTCGGCCGCGACCTCGAGTCGGCGCGCGAGCTCGACCGGTGCCTGCACGACGTCTTCGACGAGACGCAGATCTACCGGATCGACCACTACCTGGGGAAGGAGACGGTCCAGAACATCCTGGCGCTCCGGTTCGCGAACGCGATCTTCGAACCGCTCTGGAACCGGCGCTACATCGACCACGTGCAGATCACCGTCGCCGAGTCGCTCGGTGTCGGCCACCGCGGTGGGTTCTACGAGCAGGCGGGCGCGCTGCGCGACATCGTGCAGAACCACGTCATGCAGGTGCTCGCCATCACGCTGATGGAGCCGCCGGCGACGATGGACTCGCAGGGCATCCGCGACGAGAAGGTGAAGGCGCTGCGGGCCGTCGACATCCTCTCGCCCGACGAGGTCGCCAACGAGGTCGTCCGAGCGCAGTACGGCGCCGGGTGGGTCGAGGGCGAGGAGGTCAAGGCGTACCGCGACGAGGTCGACGTGTCGCCGACGTCCACGACCGAGACGTACGTGGCGATGCGGCTCAACGTCGACAACTGGCGCTGGGCCGGAGTGCCGTTCTACATCCGCACGGGCAAACGGCTGCCGAAGCGCGTGACCGAGGTCGCGCTCCAGTTCAAGGGCGTGCCCCACCTCCCGTTCCGACAGAAGCAGGCGCGCCACCTCGGACCGAACCAGCTCGTGCTGCGCATCCAGCCGGACGAGGGCATCACGCTGCGGATCGGCGCCAAGGTGCCGGGCCAGGCGTTCGAGGTGCGCTCGGTGTCGATGGACTTCCTGTACGGCGCGGCGTTCGCGCAGGAGACGTCGGACGCGTACGAACGGCTGCTGCTCGACGCGCTGCTCGGCGACCCCACGCTGTTCATTCGCACGGACGAGGTCGAGCAGGCGTGGCGGATCGTCGAGCCGCTGCTCACCGCATGGGGCGAGGGCGACGCACCACTGGCGCGCTACCCCGCCGGCGCGTGGGGACCGAAGGAGGCCGACCGCCTCCTCGACCGCGACGGCCGCCACTGGCGGAACCCGTGAACGATCCCCGCTTCTTGTCACGACTGGCCACAACTGTCGTGGCCAGCCGTGACAAGAACGCGTTGCGGGCGTTGCGGGCCGGCTCGTGACGAACATCACCACGCTGGCGTCGTGGGAGGCGGAGTCGACCTCCATCCCGGAGATCGAGGCGGCGCTGGCCGACGTCCGGCGCGCCGAGATCCGCGCCGCGGTGCGCACCGCGGTGCTCACGCTGGTCGTCGTCGCCGACGCCGGCGACTGCGCGATGTTCCTCGAGACGATCCGGGAAATGGCGATCACGCACCCGGCGCACGCGATCGTCCTCGTCGTCGGTGACGACACCGGCGAATCGCGCACCGACGCCACCGTCGAGGTGCACGCGCTGGAGCGGGAGGGCGCCAGCGTCTGCGTCGAGGACCTCGTGCTGCACGTACGCGGCCCGATGGTGCACCACCTCGACTCGGTGGTGGAACCGTTCACGCTCGCCGACCTGCCCGTCGCCGTGTGGCTGCCCGGCATGCTCACGCCGCTCAGCGACCCGCTCCTCGGCGCCGCCGACCGCATCGTCGTCGACTCGAAGGAGCTCGGGGACGCCGGCGGCTTGCCCGACATCTCCGAGCTGCTGCGACGGTTCCCGGTCGTCGACCTTTCGTGGGTGCGGCTGCAGCCCTGGCGTGAGATCACCGCCGGGCTGTTCGAGGGCGACGTGTTCCGCCCGTTCGTGCACGGCGTGCGGTCGGCGACGGTGTGGGGCAAGCAGGGGCCGCGGCTGCTGCTCGGCGGCTGGCTGGCGAGCCGGCTCGGGCTCGAGCCGTCGGCGGTGTCGCTCGTCGAGGATCGGCATGCCTCGATCCGACTCGACTGCGTCGACGAAGCGTCCGGGCACCACGGCGTCTTCCGCGTCGAGCGCCAGAGCACGGAACGGCTGATCACCACGACCGTCGAGGTCGACGGCATGGAACCCCAGGTGCGCACGCTGCGGCTGCGCGACCGCTCCCCCGGCCGGGTGCTCGGCACGGCCCTCTCGCACCTCGGTCACGACCGTGTGTACGAGCAGGCGGTCGCAGCCGCGCTGACACTCGCTCCTTCTCCGAGCGGTGCGTCCGCGACGTGATCGGGCGCGTGTGACGGGTCTCGACGCCCCTGGCGGCGTTGCTCGGTCTAGCGGTGGGGCAAGGCCAGCGCGTCGCCCTCGCGCCTTGCCAGCGACGCCGATCCCTCGCCACAAGCGCGCCGCTGAGTCGCGGACACACCACTAGCGTCCGTTGTCGGTGACCGCATCATGAACGGAGAGGTGATCGTCGTCGACGACGTCCCCGCCGAGTTCGCCGAGCGCGTCATCGAGGCGTTCCACTCGCGGCCCGAGGAGTCGTTCTCGATCGCACTGTCGGGCGGCGAGACGGCGCGGCGCTGCTACGAGCGCCTCGCATCCGACGGCGCGAACCAGGTCGACTGGTGGCAGGTGGACGTGTACTGGGGCGACGAGCGGTGCGTCCCGCCCGACGACGACGCGTCGAACGAGAAGCTCGGGCGGGAGGCGCTGCTCGAGAACGTCGGCGCCGCCAACTCCGTGCACCCGATGCGCTGCGACCAGGGCGCCGACGCCTACCACCTGCTCGTCGCCGAGCTCGGGCGGTTCGACGTCGTCCACCTCGGCCTCGGGCCCGACGGCCACACGGCGTCGCTGTTCCCGCAGTCGCCGGCGCTCGACGCCGACCCCGGGCGTCTCGTCGTCATGAACAGCGACCCGCTCGGCAACAACCCGCACGAGCGGATGACGCTCACGTACTCCGGCATCGCCCGCGCCCGGCTGGCGCTCGTCACCGTGTCGGGCGAGTCCAAGCGCGAGGCGTTCGCCCGTGTGCGCGACGGCGACCCGACGTGCCCGGCGTCGCACGTGAAGGCCGACCGCATCGTCTGGCTCGTCGACCACGCGGCCGCCGGCGCGGGTTGAGTTCGGCGGCGTGCCGGGTAGCACCGGCCGCATGGACGCCATCACGCTCCTGAAGAACGACCACAAGACGGTCGAGGACCTGTTCAAGAAGTTCGAGAAGGCGGGCGAGCGGGCGACGAAGACCAAGCGCGATCTCGTCGACCGGATGATCAAGGAGCTCTCCATCCACGCGGTGATCGAGGAGGAGATCTTCTATCCGGCCGTGCGCCAGGCGGTTCCCGACGTCGCCTCCACGATCCTCGAGTCGCTCGAGGAGCACCACGTCGTGAAGTGGACGCTGTCCGAGCTCGACGGCATGTCGCCCGAGGACGAGCGGTTCGACGCCAAGACGACCGTGCTGATCGAGAGCGTGCGCCACCACGTCAAGGAGGAGCAGGACGAGCTCTTCCCGCAGGTGCGCGAGGCGCTCGGCCGCAAGGTCCTCGGCGAGCTCGGCGACGCCATGGCCGACCGCAAGAAGAACGCGCCGACCCGCCCGCACCCCAAGGCGCCGGACACGCCGCCCGGAAACGTCGTCGCCGGCGCCGTGTCGGCGATCCTCGACCGGGCCCGCGACGCCGGCGAGGTGGCGGTGGGCGAGGCGAAGAAGCGCGCCGCCCGGGCGCGCAGGTAGTCGGCCACCGTTCGCCCCCTCGCTGCTTTCGGCCAGTTCGGCCGCTCATAGCGCCCCGTACTGACCGAAAGCAGCGGGGCGGCCGGTAGGGTCCGTCGGCATGGAGGTGTCGACGGACCTGCTGCACGCACCCCTGGACGAGCTCATGGCCGCGGCGCGCGACGCGCGCGACGCGGCGACGGGGACGCGGGTCACGTGGTCGCCCAAGGTGTTCGTCCCGCTGACCATGCTGTGTCGCGACAAGTGCGGGTACTGCACGTTCGCGCAGCCGCCGGCGCGGCTGTCGGCGCCGTACCTGTCGCCGGACGAGGTGCTGGCGATCGCCCGGGCCGGCGCCGCTGCCGGTTGTCACGAGGCGCTGTTCACGCTCGGTGAGCGTCCCGAGGCCCGCTACCCGGCGGCGCGTGAGTGGCTGGACGCCAACGGCTACGGGTCCACGGTCGACTACCTCGTGGCGATGTGCCGGCTCGTGCTCGACGAGACCGGCCTCCTGCCGCACGCCAACGCGGGCGCGCTGTTCGCCGACGAGCTCGCCGCGCTGCGCCCCGTGTCGCCGTCGCAAGGAATGATGGTCGAGTCGCTGAACGGCGAGCTCGACGCGCACCGCGGCTCCCCGGACAAGACACCCGCGCGCCGGCTGGCGACGCTCGAGGCGGCGGGCGAGCTCGCCATCCCCTTCACGACCGGGATCCTGTGCGGCATCGGCGAGTCGCGCGCCGACCGCATCGAGGCGCTGGAGGCGATCGCGGCGTCGCACCGGCGTCACGGTCACGTGCAGGAAGTCATCGTGCAGAACTTCCTGCCGAAGGCCGGGACGGCGATGCACGCCACACCCGCGTGCCCGGACGACGAGTACCTGTGGTCCATCGCGGTCGCCCGCCTGATCCTGCCGGCCGACGTGCCGGTGCAGGCGCCGCCGAACCTGTCGGCGGACTTCGGTGCGCTGCTCGACGCCGGGGTCGCCGACTGGGGCGGCGTCTCGCCGGTGACGATCGACCACGTCAACCCGGAACGTCCGTGGCCCGCGCTCGACCGCCTGCGCGAGGTGACCGAGTCGCGCGGGTTCACGCTGGCGCCCCGGCTCACCGTCCACCCCCGCTACGTCCTCGACCGCGCCCGGTGGATCGACGCCGGCCTCCACTTCCCGGTGCTCGACCGCGCCGACGCCGAAGGTCTGGGCCGCGAACCGGGCGAGGCGTGGTACTCGGGCGCCGACGCCGACCCCCCGACGCTGCTGCCGGTCCCTGCCGGCACGGCGCGCGCGGGCGGCGCGGTCGGCGAGGTGCTCGCCGGGGTCCTCATGGGCCAGGAGCCCGGCGTCGACGAGCTCACGACGCTGTTCTCGGCGCGGGGTCCGGAGGTCGCCGCGGTCGCCGACGTCGCCGACGAGCTCCGCCAGCGGGCGGTCGGCGACGTCGTCACGTGGGTCTCGAACCGCAACATCAACTACACGAACATCTGCACGTTCAAGTGCCGGTTCTGTGCCTTCTCGAAGGGCCCGCTGTCACTGAACCTCCGCGGCGACCCGTACCTCCTTGGGCTCGACGAGATCCAGGCGCGTGTCGTCGAAGCCGTCGAGCACGGCGCGACCGAGGTGTGCCTCCAGGGCGGCATCCACCCGAACTTCGACGGCGACTACTACATCGACGTCTGCCGGGCGGTGAAGGAGGCGGCGCCGTCCATCCACGTCCACGGCTTCACCGCGCTCGAGGTGACGGAGGGGGCGAAGCGTCTCGGCGAGCCGCTCGCCGACTACCTCCGGCGGCTGATGGACGTGGGGCTGAAGACGCTCCCGGGCACCGCCGCCGAGATCCTCGACGACGAGATCCGCGCCGACCTGTGCCCCGACAAGATCGACACCCAGGAGTGGCTCGACGCCCACCGCACCGCGCACTCGGTCGGGCTGCGGTCGAACATCACCATCATGTTCGGGTCGATCGAGCAGCCGGTGCACTGGGCGCGCCACCTCGTGCGGACGCGCGACCTGCAGAAGGAGACGCGCGGGTTCACCGAGTTCGTCCCGCTGCCGTTCGTGCACATGGCGTCGCCGATCTACCTGCAGCGCAAGGCCCGTCGCGGGCCCACGTTCCGCGAGGCGCTGCTCATGCACGCCGTCGGCCGCATCGCCTACGACGGGTGGG
>DASSOZ010000107.1:0-14305 GCA_035700105.1 Acidimicrobiales bacterium | reverse complement strand
ACGACGGCGCCGGGCCGGCCGTCGCAACCGCCGCGCACTCGCGCACCTCACCGCTCGGCTCATTCCGGCTGGATCGTGGGTGCCCGGCATCGTCGTCGACGAGGCGCAGGACCTGACACCGATGCAGCTGCGCATGCTCGCCCGGCGCTCGCTGAACGGGTCGATGACGTTGGTCGGCGACGTCGCGCAGGCGACGGGGACGTGGGCGCCGTCGTCGTGGTCCGACGTGCTGTCGCACCTGCCGACGCGGCGGGGCACGAACGTCGTGACGCTGTCGGTCAACTACCGGACGCCGTCGGAGATCATGGACGTCGCCGGTCGGGTGCTGGCGGCCGCGATCCCCGGTGCGACGCCGCCGGAGTCGGTGCGCTCGACGGGCGAGCTGCCCCGGTCGGTGTTCGTCCCCGGCGGCGGCGCCGCCCTGCCGGACGAGGTCGCCGCCGTCGTCGAGTCGGAGTCGTCGTCGGTCGGCGGCGGCACGGTCGCGGTGGTGTGCGTCGGGTCGATGGTCGAGTCCGTGCGGTCGGCGCTGGGGCGCGCCGGCGTGGACTTCGGCGAGCCCGCGACCCGTGGCCTCGACGCACCGGTCACGCTCGTGCCGGTCGACGTGGTCAAGGGCCTGGAGTTCGACTCGGTCGTCGTCGTCGAGCCGGCGGCGATCGTCTCGGAGTCGTTCAACGGGCTGCAGGCGCTGTACGTGTCGCTGACCCGGGCGACGAAGCGCCTCACGGTCGTGCACTCGTCGCCGCTGCCGCCCGAGCTCGGCTCGCTGTGACGCCACCCAGCCCAACGACCGTCTTCATTTCATGAAATGAAAGTGGTCGCCCTGACGACCACTTTCATTGCGGATCTAGGGTTCGGTGACGATGGGGACGACGCAGACCGACCACGCCGAGCGCCTCGCCGAGGACGGCTACACGATCCTCGAGGGCGTGATCGAGCCGTCGCTGGTCGACGCCCTGTGCGCGTCGCTGGCGGCGCTGACGACGTCGCTCGACGTGAAGCCGGCGGACAACGACTTCGAGGGCCGGTCGACGCTGCGCATCTACAACCTGCTCGCCCACGGTGAGGTGTGGCAGCAGGTGCCCGTTCACGCGGCCGTGCTCCCGGTGGTGGAGTCGGTGCTCGACCGGGGGTGCCTGGTGTCGTCGCTGTCGTCGATCGACATCGGGTCGGGCGAGACGGCGCAGCCGATCCACGCCGACGACCAGCTGATGCCGCTGGCGAAGCCGCACGCGCCGACGGTGTGCAACACGATGTGGGCGCTGACCGACTTCACGGAGGCCAACGGCGCGACCCGCCTCGTGCCCGGCTCCCACCTCGCCGACTCCAACCCGATCTACGGCGGCTCGTACGACACGGTCGCGGCCGAGATGCCCCGCGGCTCGGTGCTCGTGTGGCACGGGTCGTTGTGGCACGGCGGTGGCGCGAACACGACCTCCGAACGCCGGATCGGCGTCGCCATGAACTACTGCGCCGGCTGGGTGCGCCAGCAGGAGAACCAGCAGCTGGGTCTGCCGCCGTCGCTGGTCGCGTCGTTCCCGCCCCGGCTGCAGGAGCTCGTCGGCTACGGCGTCTACAACGGCCTGATCGGTCACATCGACAAGCGCTCGCCGATGGACCTGCTGGCCGCGAACGGCGACGGCGCCTTCTCGATGATCTGGGACGCCGTCTGACGTCACCGTCCCCGTCCCCGGCTGCGTTCGGCCAGTCGGACGGCGCATGGCACGCACAACTGGCCGAAAGCAGCCGGGGTGGGGTCCGCTACGATGACCGTCCGCACTTCGTGCGAGCGGGCGCATAGCTCAGTTGGTTAGAGCGCAGCCTTCACACGGCTGAGGTCAGGGGTTCGAGTCCCTTTGCGCCCACCGCGAACGCCCTGGGACTCGTCCCTCCATCTGCGAGAGGCTCGGGCCAGTGGTCTCCAACCCCGAAGGGGTGCGTGCCGGCGTGCGACGTGTTCCTCGCCGCGCCGTTCGACGCGCGCGGCGCGCCGTTCGTGACGCCCGCGCCGAGGACCTGTTCCTGCACGCGGCGGCGTTGGCGTTCTACGCGCTGATCTCCGTCGCCCCCCTCGTCGTCGTGGCGTTGTGGGTCACGACGCTCGTCGTCGGCGCCGGCGGCGTGCACCACGTCGCCACCGACCTGGCCCGTGTCGCGCCGCGAGCGCTCGGCGTCGACCGGGCGCTGCAGCGCGTTGCGAATCTCAGCGCCACGCTCGGCGTCGTGGCGATCGTGGCCGCGCTGTGGCCGGCCACCGCGTACGGCGCGGGGCTGGCTCGCGTCCTCGACCGCATCGCCGGCGACCGCGATGATCCCGGCCTGCGCGGGCGCGGCGCCGCGCTGGTGCTGGTGGGTCTCGTGCCCGTGCTCGTCCTGGGCAGCTTGGTCGCGGGCTACGCCGGCGCCGCGGCCCTGGGCGACTCGCCGGTCGAGGTCGCGGTGGGCCTGCTTCTCGGCCTCGTCTCGAGCTTCGCCGCGACGGTTGCCGCGGTGGCGGTCATCTACACGACGTTCCCCCGCAGGCCGCCCGGCTGGCGGGCCACGCTGCGGGGCGCGGTCGTCGCCGCCGGCGGCATCGCCGTCCTCTCGGTCGGCTACGTGGCCTACCTCCGCCTCGGCGCCAACTTCGAGCACCGCTACGCGTCCGATGCGCTGGCGTCGGTGGTCCTGCTGGGCCTGTGGCTGTACGCGGCGAACATCGCGCTGCTCGTCGGGTACCGCCTCGCCCGCCGCAGCGCGAGCTCGTGAGAAGCGCACGACGCCAAGGTCGTCGAGGCGCTAGCATTCGCGGGCTGCCCCTCAAGGATGGCGTCGACTCTGGACCCCGGTTGAACGCGGATTCCCGACGAACCGAGGTCATCGGTGTCATCCAGCATCCGCACTGATGAAGGACGCGGCGACGGCCGCAGCGCCTCCGTCCTCGATCTGTTGCCGTGTGCGGTCGTGATCGCCGATCCCGACGCGGGCGCGACCTCCGTCAACCGCGCGTGGCGCGACCTGACGGCCCAGAGCGAACGCGAGTCGCACGGCGACGGGTGGCTCGACGTCTGCGGTACGGGCGACCGGGACGCCAGGCGGAGTGCGCTCCTCGCCGATGCTCGACGCGGCGTTGCTCACCGCGCCGATTGGGTCGTGTCCGGCCGGAACAACGATCGGCGGACGATCCACGTCGATGCGCGACCCGCCTTCCACGGCGGCCAGCTCCAACGCATCGTCATCACCGTCACCGATGTCACCGACGACCGCGCCCGCATCGCGCGCCTGCTCGACCGGGCGACGCACGACGCGGTGACCGGGCTGTGCAACCGGGCGCAGTTCCTCGAGTTCCTCGCGCACGCGCTCGATCGGCGGCGACGAGCCCCGGAGCGGATCGCCGCGGTGCTCTTCGTCGATGTCGACGATCTGAAGGCGACGAACGATGCGTTCGGCCACGACGCCGGCGACGAGGTCCTGCGACGAGTCGCCGAGCGCATCAAGGCCGGCGTTCGGCCCGCCGACGTCGTCGGGCGCTACGGCGGCGACGAGTTCACCGTCCTGTGCGAGGACCTGCGTGACGCCAACGAAGCGTCGGCGATCGCGGACCGGATCCGTGACTCGATGGCCGCGGACCCACGACAAGAGGTGAGCATCGGCATCGCGATCGCCGACGAACCCGACATCGAGCCGGCGACCATCGTCGCGGCCGCGGACCGGGCCATGTATCGCGCCAAGCGCAGACGCGTCGACCGCCCGCGCGCGGTCGGCCCCCACACACTGAGCCGCGCCACGGGGGATCTGCCGCCGGCGAGAGTGGACGGTGGCGGCGGACGCCGCGACGACGTGGACGTGCTCGCCGTCGCCGCCCACGAGCTCCGCACGCCCCTGACGACGATCGCGAGCTGCACGTCGACGCTGCGCGCCCACCGCGATCGCCTGACCCCGGCGGAGCTCGATGCCGCGTTCGGTTTCCTCGAGCGCCAGACCAAACGGCTCTCGGACACGCTCGACCAACTCCTCGACCTCGGTCGGTACCGTCACGACTGGCCGGACTCGGAGGCGGTCCACCTCGCCGGCGTCGTCGCGGACGCACTCGAGGTGGCCCCGCCGCCCGCCGAGGTGACGGTGCGGTTGGCGGGCGACCTGACCACGGATGCGTCGGTGGTCGCCGCCGAACGGTCGACCGTCACACGCGTACTCGTCAATCTGCTCACCAACGCGTACAGGTACGGCGGGCCGACCATCACGATCGACGCGCACGGCGAGGCCGGTCGGGTCGCGCTCGGCGTCCAGGACGACGGGCCCGGCATCACGGACAGACTCGAGGTGGCGATGTTCGCACCGTTCGTGCGGGGTGACCGCGATGGCGCCGGGCCGCGCGGCGCGGGACTGGGACTCGCGGTCGCCCGCCAGATCGCCGAGTCGTTCGGCGGTCGCCTGGTCCACCAGGCCGTCCGGCCCCATGGCGCGCGCTTCACGCTGTGGCTGCCAGTGTCGACGTCCCCGGAAGCCGCCGCCGTCGACCGCGACGCGAGGGACGATCCCGATCCCTCGATGGTGTGAGCGACGGGGCCCGGGTTGACCTTCACCTACAAGATCGTCGAGCTGCTCAGCAGCGAGGACACCAGCGTGGCCGAGGCCGCCCTCAACGAGCTCGCCGCCGAGGGCTGGGAGGTGCAGGAGGTCTTCGGTGTCGCCGGCAAAGGCGACACGACGTGCTTCTTGATGCGGCGCCCCGTCGCCGCGGCAGCCACTGATGCGCGCGGGGGCGACGCCGCCGCGATGTCCTGGCCATCTCAGTAGCCGGCCTGTCGTCGACCGCCGTTGGCGCGCGCGTCCGCGCCGCCGCCTACACCACGGCACCCGTGACGCGGCCGATGCCGAGTGCGATGGCGAGGGCGAGCGCACCGCCCACGAGGACGCGGCCCGCGGCCCTGCCCCGTGGCGCGCCCCCGAGGCCCGCACCCGTCGCGCCCAGCACGACGAGGCCGGCGAGGGTGGCGACAACGGTGGTCGCCAACCGGACCCTTGCGGGCGCGGCAGCGACGATGAGCACCGGCAGCAGTGCACCGGTGACGAACGAGAGGGCGGACACCGCCGATGCCTGGACCGGTCGCGCCAGCGCCCCGACGTCGACTCCCAACTCGTCGCGGGCGTGGATGGCAAGCCGGTCCTGCTGCGAGAGCTCGACGGCGACCTGGCGGGCCAGCTCCGGACGGAGACCGCGCCGTTCATAGATGTCGGCCAGCTCGTCGAGCTCGGCCTCCGGGGCCGCCGCGAGCTCGGCTCGTTCGCGTGCGAGGTCGGCCCGCTCGGTGTCCAGCTGCGAGCTGACCGACACGTACTCGCCGGCTGCCATCGACAGCGCGCCGGCCGTGAGCCCGGCGATGCCCGCGACCAGGACCGCCGAGCGCGTGTTGTCGGCGGCGGCGACGCCGACGATCAGGCTCGCGGTGGAGATGAGCCCGTCGTTGGCACCCAGCACGGCGGCGCGAAGCCACGCGCCGCGGCCGCCGAGATGGCGTTCCCGGGCGAGGTGGTCCGGCAGGAGTCGGGTCATCGAGCGCGCAGTGCCGTCCGCGTCACGTCACCCGCCGAGCGGCGAGCCTCGTCGCACACGCGCCGTCATGGCTGATCGCGGCGCGGTCGATCGAGCGCGGATGCGGCGAGGGTGCCGGCGATCACGGCCTCGGCGACGTCGACGAGTCGCAGGTTGTGGTTTCGGGCGTGGCCTCTGAGCACGGCGAACGACTGCTCCATGTCGAGGTCGAGTCGCTCGGCGACCATGCCCTTGGCCTGCTCGATCACGATCCGGCTGTTCAACGCGTGGGCGAGCTGATCGTTGACGACCTGCGCGTCCAGGGCGGCGCGGTGCTGGAGGATGGCGATGGTGGCCACGTCGGCGAAGGCCTGCGCGACGTCGACGTCGGCCGGGCTCATCTCGCCCGGGCCCGTGCGGAAGAGGTTCAGCGCGCCGATCACCGTGCCTCGGAGCCGCATCGGCAGCGCGTGGACCGACCGGAATCCGGCGGCCAGCGCCTCCGGCCCGAACTCGGGCCACCGGCCGCGCGCGGTGGCGAGGTCCTGGTTCACGATCGGCAGGCCGGTGCGATGGCTGTCGAGGCAGGGTCCTTCGTGGGCCTGGACCTCGAACAGCTCGAGCACCCGCATCGCCTCGCTGGACGACGCCATCACGTGGAGCTGCCCGTCGGCGACGGCGGCGAGCATGATGCCGGCGGCGTCCACGTCGAGGATCTCGACGCACCGGTCCGCCAGCCGCGTGAGCAGATCGACGACGTCGAAGTCCTCGACCAGCGTGTCGGCCAGCTCCACGAGGGTCCTGGCGAGCACCACCTCCCTGGTCATGGCATCCCCCGTTCCTGTCGGTCTCGACCGACGTGACTCATCTGCTTGCGCCGTGACCGACCACGGACTCTACGACCGCGGCGGCCTCGCAGCCCGTCGACGTCGACGGTCACGGCGTCGGGTCCTTCTCGCCGCTGTCGGCGTCGAAGCGGAGGCGTCGCTCGACCACGTCTCGAGCGACGTCGGTGAGCGTGCGGCCGTTGCCGAACGCGTACGCCCGCAGCCGGACGAGGGCCTGGCCGATGGTCACGTCGAGCTGGGCGGCGACCATGCCCGAGGCCTGGTGGACGACGTACCGGAAGTCGGCGTTGGTCGCCAGCTCGACGCTGACCGTGTCCGGTGGGGCGTCCACTTGGAGCATGAGCACCGTCTGTGCGGCGATGCCGGCCATCAGCAGTGCGTCGGCGTGCTGTTCGTCGGTGAGCGGTCCGGGCCGGTCCCGGTAGAGGTTCAGTGCCCCGAGGCGGACGGCGCCGACCTGCAGCGGGAAGCCGAACACGGCGCGCGCGCCGGCCTCGACCGCGGGGCCGGTGAAGGCCAGCCAGCGCGTGACCGACGGATCGGCGAGATCCGCCTCGGCGACGGGGCGGTCGTGGTGGTAGGCGTCGACGCACGGGCCCTCGCCGAGGTCGTACTGCAGCTGCTCGATCAACGCGCTGACCTCGTCGGTCGTGCACACCGATCCCCGGGGGACGTCGCCCGACATCAACATGATCCCGGCGCCGGTCGCGCCCGTGACCTCCGCGCACACGGCACACAGGCGCTGCGTGTCGAATCGGCCGTCATGCCGCAGCCGCTCGAGGAGCCGCAGCCGGCGGTCGCCGTCCGACGTCATGGCGCGTCACGGCGCTCGGTGCCGGCGGCGCCGCCCGGTCGCCCGCGCCGCGCGCAGCGAGCCGGCGCACGTGCGGGCAGGCAGTGGGTGGGCGCCACTTCGTTCTCCGGCATCTCGCGCGGCGAATGGGCACGCTGCCAAGGTCCGGAGCGTCGCTCCCAGACGAGCCGCTCGCTCGTCGGCACGTCGGAGCTTCCGTCGCGCCGGTGTCACGGTACACCGCCCTTCGGCGAGCGGGACCGACGGTCCTGGCTGCACCGACCGACGGGCAGCGACGTTGCCGGTGACACCGAGAGCGATCCCCGACCGGTGTCGGAGTGCGGCGCCTACCATGACGAACTCTGCGCATTGCCCCGGACCCTGGCGGCGCGACAAGTGGTTCGCGACCAGGGAGGCAACGTGCTCGCCGAGCAGGCTCAGCCGACGTATCCAGCTCACGGCGACGACGCCGGCCAGTCCCGGCGCGACGACAGCGAGCGACTGCACGTGTGGTCGTCGATCCCGTTCGCGCTGGTCCACCTGGCGCCGTTGGCGATGATCTGGACGGGCGTGACCTGGCGTGTGGTCGTCCTGTGCGTGGTGCTGTACCAGGCCCGCATGTTCTTCATCACCGCCGGCTACCACCGCTACTTCGCGCACCACAGCTACAAGACGAATCGGTTCTGGCAGTTCGTCCTCGCCTTCGGGGGGACGACCGCCGTGCAGAAGGGCCCGCTGTGGTGGGCGGCCGTGCACCGGGACCACCACCGCGTCGCCGACACCCGCGACGACCCCCACACGCCGTTGAAGGGCTTCTGGTGGAGCCACGTCGGTTGGATCCTGTGCGACCGGTACCAGGACACCCGCTTCGACCGGATCTCCGACTTCGCCCGCTTTCCCGAGCTGCGGTGGCTGAACCGGCACAACTGGGTCGGCCCCTGGGCGCTGGCGGTCGCCACCTTCGTCCTGTTCGGCGTCCGCGGGCTCGTCGTCGGGTTCTTTCTCTCCACCGTGCTGCTGTGGCACGGCACCTTCCTCGTGAACTCGCTGGCCCACGTGTTCGGCCGCCGCCGGTACGTGACGCACGACTCGAGCCGCAACTCGTTCCTCATCGCGCTCGTCACCGGTGGTGAGGGGTGGCACAACAACCACCACTACGTGCCGTCCTCGACCCGCCAGGGCTTCTTCTGGTGGGAGCTCGACCTCACGTACTACGTCCTCGTCGCGCTCAGCTGGCTCCGGGTCGTGCGCGACCTGCACCGGCCGCCGGCGCGGCTGCTGCACGCGAACCTGGTCCGCGACGGGTTCGACGTCGGCATGTTCGAGACCCACCTCGCCCGCGCCGGCGACGTCCTCACCGCGGCGCGCGATCAGGTCAGCGACACGTACGACCGCGCCCGCGCCACCGTCGCCACGACGATCGCTTCCACGGCCGCCGCCGCGAAGGACCTCGCCCGCCAGGCCAAGACGCCGGCGACCTGACCGCGCGCGTCCCGTCAGTCGGCGAACACCTCGCGACTGTGCTGGAGGAAGAACGTGTGGTCGTGGCCCGTGTTCGGATCGGCCGCGTTGTACTTCGCGGAGCTCGGTGACCCGTCAGGCAGGTGCTCCTCGGAGTAGATCGCCCCGACCGGACACACGTCGGGTTGGTAGCAGGCGGTGCACGAGGTGCACTCGTCGAGGTTCACGTACAGGATGCTGTCGCCGAAGATCGCGATCGCGTCCGGGTCGGGTGCGTGTGACGTCTCGATGATCCCGCTGCCGGCCTTCTCCTCGGAGAACAGGATGTTCTTCGCGGCATCGAACTCGTAGATGCACTGGACCGGGCACACGTCGACGCACGCCCGGTCCTTCACGTCGATGCACGCCTCGGTGATGATCGCCAGACCGGCCACGGCACGCTCCTCACACGTCGAACGAGGTGAGAGGCCACCAGGGACCGGAGCGACGCCTCCGTCCCATCGTAGGACCGACGCCCGGGCCCGTCGCGGGGAACCCGACGAGACAGCGTGCAATCGGGAGTACCATGTGAGTGACACGGGGTCGTCCCCACACCGTGTTGGACTCTGCCGCCGCCGACGGCACCTCCGGGAGCGTTGCTCCGGACCCTGGTAGCGCCTTCACCGCTCGTGAACCAGGGAAGGGCACCGAATGACGCTCACCGAACTCGCACAGAGCCCCGCTTCCGCGGTCGCGCTGGTCGCGTCGGTCGCTGTCGACGCGGACGCGGCGGTCGTGACGATCGAGGGTGAGGCAGACCGCGCCACTCTCCCGGTGGTGGTGGGCGCGCTCGCGCGAGCCGTTGCGGACGCCCAGGGCCCGGTGATCGTCGACCTGGCGCAGACGACGTTCATCGACGCCGGCACCGTGCGCGCCATCGCGCTGGCATCGGATCTCCTCGATGACCGTGGACGGCGTCTGACCGTGCGATCGCCGTCGAGATTGGCAATGCGGCTTCTGGAGATGCTGCGCATCACCCACCTGATCGAAGGTGATCCGGTCGTGACGACATGACCGCCCGCGTGCCGGTCGTCCGCGGCGTCTCGAGCGCGCCGGTCGGGCGGTCGCTGTCGCAGGACCGCACTCGCGACGCCGAGCACACGGCGAAGAAGGGTCAGGGCGACCGCGGCGACAGGTAGCGGCCCGATCGCCCCGCACTACTCTCCGGCGCCGTGACGCCGGGGTCGCCGTCGCCGCTGGCCGGGGAGGGGCTCGACCCGGCGCGGATGCGGCGGGAGCGGCTCGACACGCTGCAGCGTGGCATGGCCGGCGCCGGGATCGACGCGCTCGTGCTGCTCGGTCTGTCGAACGTGCAGTACGCCGTCGGGACCCACCACGTCGCCGGCGACCAGAGCCACGCGTTCTCGCCGCGCATCGCAGCCGTCGTGCCGGCGAGCGGCGCGCCGCACCTGTGCACGCCGTGGCCGGATGGCGCGCCGCCCGAGCTACCGGTCGAGCACGTCCATCCCGCACTCGATCTCGACACCGACGGGGGCGCCGCCGACCTCTTCCGCCTCGCCGACGACGTCAGCGGCCGCGACGCCACCGTCGCGTTCGACGAGCACACCACCGCGACGTGGTTCCGCACGAACGGCACCGCAAGGGATGCGATGCCGATCCTCGGCGCGGCGAAGCTCCAGAAGACCGGCGACGAGCTCGAGTGCATCCGCAGGGCGCAGGCGATCAACGAGGCGGCGATGGACGACGTCCGCCCACTCGCGCGTCCCGGCACGGCACAGACCGAGCTCACCGCCGCCTTCCAGCGCCGCGTCAACGAGCTCGCCGCCGGCGACGGTGCACGGGTCACGAACGCCATCGACCCGATCTGGCAGGTCGTCGCCCCGATGATCGAAGAGGGCCCGTGGACGACGACGGGCCACGTCGCCTACCCACTCTCGACGACCGAGCGGGTCCTCGCGGACGGCGACGTCATCTGGGTCGACACCGGCATCACCTACCTCGGCTACGCCTCGGACTTCGGCCGCACGTGGGTCGTCGGCGATCCGCCCCGCCCGACACCGCGCCAGGTCGACCAGTTCCACCGCTGGCTGGACGTCGTCGACCGCGTGCGCGACGTCATCCGTCCCGGAGCGACCGCCGCCGACCTCACCCGGGCGGCGCGCCACGGTGAGCGCACGACGCCGTGGCTGCCGCACTTCTACCTCGCCCACGGCGTCGGCACCGACAGCGCCGAGATGCCGCTCGTCGGCACCGACCTGGGCGAGGCGTTCGACGAGGGCTTCGTCCTCGCGCCCGGCATGGTGCTCGTGCTCGAACCCGTCATCTGGGACGACGGTCACGCCGGCTACCGCTCCGAGGAGATCGTCGCCGTGACCGACGACGGGTGGGTCCCGCTGAGCGACCACACGTACGCGCCGTTCGGATGATCGACCACGCACGCCTCCGCGCCGACCGCCGGACCCGCACGCTCGCGGCGATGGCGCACGACGACCTCGACGTGCTCGTCCTCGGACGCGAGGCGAACGCCCGCTTCGCCAGCGGTGCCCGTCGCCTGTGGACCGCGGGCACCCGGCCGTTCGCGCCCGGCTGCGTCGTCGTGCGCGAGACGGGTGCCGTGCACGTGCTGTCGACGTGGGACGACGGCATGCCGCCGGAACTCGACCACGACCACCTCTACGGCACGACGTGGAACCCGGCGGTCCTCACCGACGAGGTCGGTGCCATCCCGGGGATCCCCGGCGCGACGCGCATCGGCGTGGACGGCATGACGGCACGAGCCCACGCCCTCCTCAGCGCGGTTGCGCCAGGCGCGACGCTCGTCGACGCCACCGCGCCGATGCTCGCCGCCCGGCGGCGCAAGAGCGCCGACGAGGTGGCGTGCATCGTGCACGCGGTCGCGGTGGCCGAGGCCGGCGTCGCCGCCGCGCTCGACGCGGCCGCGTCCGGCGTCACCGAACGGGAGCTGACCGGCCGGTACCTCGAGGCGATGGCGCGTCTCGGCGTCACGACACCGCTCACGGAGGGGACGGTCGACGGGCGCATCCCGACCGACCGCCGGATCGACACCGACGACGTCATCACGTTCACGGGCGGCGCCGTCTTCGAGGGCTACGCCGGCGTCGTCGGCCGCACGCGCGATGTCGACGACACGTGGTCGACGCTCGCCGGCGTGCTGCACCCCGGCGCCACCGGCGCCGACATCGCCGCCGCCCACCCGCACGCAACCGCTCGTGGCATCGGCCTGGGGCTCGAGCCACCGATCACCGGCGCGGACGTCCTCGAACAGGGCATGACGCTCGCCATCACGACGCCGCGGTGGGCGGACACCGTCCGCATCACCGCCGACGGCGCCGAGCTGCTCGGCCGGCCGGCGCCGTGACGACGTCGAGCGTGCGCGGCCCCGACTCGAAGAACGTCGGCACGTTCACCCGCACGTAGTCGGGCGCCAGGCGCAACGACCCGGCCGGGAACGCCGACAGCAGCTCGAGCACGCCGACGCGCGTCACCGTCCGCGCGAGCGACGCGCCCGGGCACACATGCGGCCCGTAGCCGAACGTGAGGTGGTCGCCGGCGTTCGGCCGGTCGAACCGGAAGTCGTCGGGATCGTCGAAGACGCGCTCGTCGCGGTTCGCCGACGCCAGCCCGACGACGACGCGCTCGCCCGCGTGCACGGGGCAACCGCCGATCGACACGTCCGCCACGCACCCGCGGGGCGCGAGCAGCACCGGCGGCGTCAACCGCAGGCTCTCCTCCATCGCCACGTCGAGCACCGCAGGATCCGCACGCACCGCAGTCTCGAGCCCGGGCACGGTCAGGACCTGGTGGATCAGGTTGCCGAGCAGCTGGCTCGTCGTCGTCAGCCCGCCGGTGATGAGGTTGCGGACCATCGCCCGCGACTGGCGGAGCGTCAGTCGCGATCCGTCGACCTCCAACCGGGCGAGCCGGCTGATGACGTCGTCGGCATCGACTTCACCGGACAACCGGCGCGCGATCTGCGAGTCGATGTAGCCGGCGAACTCCGGGAACGCGTTGACGAAGCCCTCGCCACGGTCGCTGCGGTTCGTCGCGGGGAACCCGCTCTCCATGAGCTCCTTCGCCCACGCCGCGATCATGTCGGCGTCCGACGCCGGCAGACCGAGCAGGTGCACGGTGACCCGGTTCGGCAGCGGCACCGTGTAGAGCGGCACCAGGTCGACGGCGCCACCGTCGCGCGGCACCGCACCGAGCAGCGCGCTCGCGGTCGACGAGATGAACCCCTCGGCGGCCCGCACCGCCTTCGGTGTGATCGCCGTGACCATCGCCCGCCGGACAAACGAGTGCTGCGGCGGGTCGAGCTCGCCGAGCGTGCGGTCCTCGACAGGTACCACGACGCCCGGCGCCTTGAAGCCCGACGCATTCGAGAACGCAACCGTGTCGCGCAGCGTGTCCTTGCACTCGGCGTGACGCGTGACGTACCGCAACCCGTTCGCCACGGACACCACCGCCGCTTCCTCGCGCAAGGACCGCAATGCCGGCCATGCGTCGTGAACGGTGTCCGCGTCGAACGGGTCGAAGGTCATGCCCGAGCTACTTGAAGTTCATCTGCTCCGGCTCGGACCAGGCACGGGTGTTGCCCGGCCAGCAGAACCACGGCGTCGACTTCTTGGCGACGGGCTCGAACGCCCCGTTGTGCACCTTGAGGAGCCCGCTGCACTCGTACTTGCCGCCGTGCGTCGCGGGGTCGTCCTGGGTGGGCGGCTGGTGCTGGCGGCTCCAGTCGATCGGCGGGATGAGGCCGTCGGCGGTGTACGCCGTCAGCTTGGTGTTCGACGCTTCGATGACCTTGGCGCGGTCGAAGTCCGGACCGGCCGCCTTCAGCCCCTGGTACGCGAGGTCGGCGGCGATCCAGCCGTACATCGCGAGCTCGACGACCTTGGCGTTCGTCTTGCCCATCCACGTCTTGAACGTGTCGAGCGCGCTGCCGGCGGAATCGGCCTCGAAGGGCCGCGCCTGCGTCAGCACGTAGTCACCCTCGAAGAGCTGGCCGGCGTTCTTCACGAAGTCCGCGTCGTAGGTGTTCGGGTGGTACATCGGCACGTCGCCCATGCCCTGACGCTGCATCTCCTGCGCGACGGTCTTCATGCCGTTGAGGTCGAGCGAGCCGAACACGAGCTCGACGCCCGCCTTCTTCATCGCGGTGACCTCGGGGCCGACGCCGTTCGAGAGACCGAACTGGAGGTCGTCGTTCAGGTACACGACCTTGGCACCGCCCGTCGCCTCGCTGTACATGTCGAGACCCTTGGCGACACTCTGCGCCGCCTGCTTCGAGTTCTCGCTGATGCCGTAGCCGAGCGACGCCACCTTCTTCGCCCCGACGAGCTTCGTCACGTACGCGGGCGTGCGCGTCGTGCACTCGAAGCAGATCGCACCCGTGTAGCCGAAGACCGACGGCTGCCGGCCCTCGGCGAAGATGTTCCAGGTGTAGAGCGGGATGCCGTTCTTCGCCATGTCCGCCCAGCCCGACGCGATCTGCGTGGCGCTGAAGCTGGCGAACGTGTCGTTCGCGCTGATGATCTCGAGCGCCCGCTGCTGGTTCTTCGCGAGCTCGTCGTCGAGCTCCTTGGTGAGCACGAGCTTGCGGCCGTAGATGCCACCCTGGTCGTTGCGGTACGCGAAGTACGCCTTGACGCCGTCGTCGTAGCACTT
>DASSOZ010000106.1:0-8005 GCA_035700105.1 Acidimicrobiales bacterium | reverse complement strand
GACGAACGAGATCATCTGGGGCTCGATCGGCTTCATCATCGTGTTCGTCTTCCTCGCCAAGTTCGGCTTCCCGGCGGTGAAGGAGGGCATGAACGCCCGCGCCGAGCGGATCCGCAACAGCCTCGACGAGGCCGAGCGGACGAAGACCGAGGCGCAGACGATCCTCGACGAGTACCAGCGCCAGCTCGCCGACGCGAAGAACGAGGCCGCCCGCATCGTCGACGAGGCCCGCCAGGCCGCCGACGCCATGCGCCGCGACCTCATGAGCAAGGCCGAGGCGGAGGCACAGGCGACGCGCGAGCGCGCCCAGGCCGACATCCAGACGCAGGTCGAGCGGGCCACCGCCGATCTGCGGGCGCAGGTCGCCCAGCTGTCGGTCGACGCCGCCGAGATGGTCGTCAAGAACCAGCTCACCGACCGCGACGCGCAGCTGCGTCTCGTCGAGGACTACATCGCCCAGGTAGGTACGCAGAACTGATGGCTGACCGGATCGACGCCTACGCCGCCGCCCTGTTCGAGGTCGCGCGCGCCGAGGGTCAGACGGCCGACGTCGAGGACGAGCTGTTCCGGTTCGCCCGCACGCTCGAGTCGAACGACCAGCTGCGCGAGACGCTCACCGACCAGCGCATCCCGGCCGAGAAGCGCCAGGCGATCGTCGAGGACCTTCTCGGCAACCGGGCGTCGCCGGTCACCACCAACCTCGTCGCGTTCGTCGTCGGCGCCGGCCGCGGTCGCGACCTGCCCGCCATCGTCGACCGCCTCGTCGCGCGGGCGGCCCAGGAGCGCCAGCACGAGGTGGCCGAGGTGACCTCGGCGATCCCGCTCACCGACGAGCAGCAGCAGCGCCTCGCCGACGCGCTCGGCAACGCCACCAAGAAGAAGGTGGAGGTCCGGGTCACCGTCGACCCCGACATCCTCGGTGGGATCGTCGCCCGCATCGGCGACACCGTCATCGACGGCTCCGTCCGTCACCGCCTCGATCTCCTCAAGGAGAAGTTGTAAGCCGATGGCAGAACTGACCATCAAGACCGACGACATCACCGCGGTCCTCCGCAAGCACCTCGAGGGCTTCGACCCGAGCGTCGAGGCGCAGACCGTCGGGCGCATCCTGGAGGTCGGCGACGGCATCGCCCGCGTCTCGGGGCTCCCGAACGCGGCGGTGAACGAGCTGCTCGAGTTCGAGGGCGGCACGGTCGGGCTCGCGCTGAACCTCGACGAGGAGTCGATCGGCGCGGTGGTGCTCGGCGACGTCGACGAGATCGAGGAGGGCCAGTCGGTCCGCTCGACCGGCCGCATCCTCAGCGTCCCCGTCGGCGACGGGCTGCTCGGGCGTGTCGTGAACGCGCTGGGCCAGCCGATCGACGGCCGCGGCCCCCTCGCCAACGTCGAGTCGCGCCGCATGGAGGTGCAGGCGCCCGGCATCACCGGTCGCCAGCCCGTGCACGAGCCGCTCCAGACCGGCATCAAGGCGATCGACGCCATGATCCCGATCGGGCGCGGACAGCGCGAGCTGATCATCGGCGACCGCAAGACGGGCAAGACGACGATCGCCGTCGACACGATCCTCAACCAGAAGGGGTTGGGGGTGAAGTGCATCTACGTGGCGATCGGCCAGAAGGCGTCGACCGTCGCGAAGACGGTGGCGACGCTCGAGGAGCACGGCGCCATGGAGTACACGGTCGTCGTCGTCGCGGCGGCGTCGGACCCGGCACCGTTCAAGTACCTCGCCCCGTACGCCGGCTGCGCCATGGGCCAGCACTGGATGGAGAAGGGCGAGCACGGCCTCGCGGTCTACGACGACCTGTCGAAGCAGGCCGAGGCCTACCGCCAGCTGTCGCTGCTGCTGCGCCGGCCGCCGGGCCGCGAGGCGTATCCCGGCGACGTCTTCTACCTGCACAGCCGTCTGCTGGAGCGGGCCGCCAAGCTGAGCGACGAGAACGGCGCCGGTTCGCTCACCGCCCTGCCGGTGATCGAGACGAAGGCCGGCGACGTGTCGGCGTACATCCCGACGAACGTCATCTCGATCACCGACGGTCAGATCTTCCTGCAGGACGACCTGTTCAAGTCCGGCATCCGCCCGGCGGTCGACGTCGGCATCTCGGTGTCGCGGGTCGGGTCCGCCGCGCAGATCAAGGCGATGAAGTCGGCGGTCGGGACGATGAAGTCCGACCTGCAGCAGTTCCGCGAGCTCGAGGCGTTCGCCACCTTCGGCTCCGAGCTCGACAAGGTGAGCCAGGCCCAGCTCGACCGCGGCTACCGGCTCACCGAGCTGCTGAAGCAGTCGCTGAACTCGCCGATGCCGGTCGAGGAGCAGGTCGTGTCGATCTACGCGGGCACGCACGGCTACCTCGACGACGTGCCGCTCGCCGACGTCCGCCGCTTCGAGTCCGACCTGCTGGAGTTCTTCCGCAGCCAGCACAGCGGTGTGCTCGACGCCATCCGCTCGTCGGGCAAGATCGACGACGAGGCCGAGTTCGAGGGGCTGCTGAAGACGTTTGCGTCGCGGTTCGTCCCGACGGAGACCGCGGCCGAGGCGTAGGAGCGACTCGACGTGGCAGGTGGCCAGGAACGGATCCTTCGCCGGCGCATCCGGTCGGTCCAGTCGACGAAGAAGATCACGCGCGCGATGGAGCTCATCGCCGCCAGTCGCATCGTCAAGGCGCAGCAGCGCGTCGCCGCCGCCCGTCCGTACAGCGAGCAGATCACCGAGGTGATCCGCAACCTCGCCGCCGCGGGCGCCGGCGGTTCGTCACCGCTGCTGCAGTCGCGCGACGACCCGCGCAAGGTCGCCGTCGTCGTCGTGTCGGGTGACCGCGGTCTGGCCGGTGCGTACAACGCCAACGTGATCCGCATGGCCGAGCGTCACGTGAAGACGATCGAGAGCGAGGGTCGCGAGTACGCGCTCGTGCCGGTCGGCAAGAAGGCGCTCGGCTACTTCCGCTACCGGCGCTTCGCGATCGACGAGTCGTTCGTCGGCATGGCCGACACGCCCGAGTACGAGAACGCCCGGGAGGTCGCCGAGTTCGTGGCGTCGCGCTTCGAGTCCGGCGAGTACGACCGCGTCGACCTCGTCTACACGCAGTTCCTGAGCGCGGGCACGCAGCGCGCCGTCATCCGCCAGTTCATGCCGCTCGAGACCGAGGCCCTCACCGAACAAGCGGAGGGCGCGATGGCGGCGGACTACGAGTTCGAGCCGTCGCCGTCGGAGATCCTCGACCGCCTGCTGCCGCGCTACGCCGAGGCCCGGCTGTACGCGGCGCTGCTCGAGGGGTCGGCGTCGTTCTTCGCCGCGCAGCAGCGGGCGATGAAGTCGGCGACGGACAACGCCGAGGAGCTCATCACGAAGCTCACGCGGGTGATGAACCGGGCCCGCCAGGACGCCATCACCACCGAGATCATGGAGATCGTCGGCGGCGCCGAGGCGCTGTCGCAGGAGCACGACGAAGAGGAAGCAGGAGTCGCGTCATGACCTTGTTGGAGCAGCAGCAGACCGAGACCGGGCTCAAGCCCGGGCGCGTCGTCGCCATCGCCGGCCCGGTCATCGACGTCGAGTTCCCGCCCGACGCGCTGCCCGAGATCAACCACGCGCTCGAGATGACGATCAACGTCGACGGCAACGACGTGCGTGTCGTCGCCGAGGTCGCCCAGCAGATCGGCAACGGCCGGCTGCGGGCCATCTGCCTGAAGCCGACCGACGGCCTCACGCGCGGCACCGAGGTCCGCAACCTCGGCCGCGGCCTCACGATGCCGGTCGGCCAGGGCGTGCTCGGCCACGTGTTCAACGTGATCGGCGAGCCGCTCGACACGTCGCTCGAGTCCATCCAGGACAAGATCGAGGGCTACTGGGAGATCCACCGCCCGGCGCCGGACTTCGAGCACCTGGAGCCGGCGTTCAAGATGTTCGAGTCCGGCATCAAGGTGATCGATCTGCTCACCCCCTACCTCCAGGGCGGCAAGATCGGCCTGTTCGGCGGCGCCGGCGTCGGCAAGACGGTGCTCATCACCGAGATGATCCGACGCGTCGCCGAGCAGCACGGCGGCGTGTCCGTGTTCGCCGGCGTCGGCGAGCGCACCCGTGAGGGCACCGACCTGTTCATCGAGATGGGCGAGTCCGGCGTCCTCGAGAAGGCGTCGCTCGTGTTCGGGCAGATGGACGAGCCCCCTGGCGTGCGCCTGCGGGTCGCGCTGTCCGCGCTCACGATCGCCGAGTACTTCCGTGACGAGAAGCAGCAGGACGTGCTGCTGTTCATCGACAACATCTTCCGGTTCGTGCAGGCGGGGTCGGAGGTGTCGACGCTCCTCGGTCGCATGCCGTCGGCGGTGGGATACCAGCCGACGCTCGCCGACGAGATGGGCGAGCTGCAGGAGCGCATCACCTCGACGCGGGGTCGGTCGATCACCTCGCTGCAGGCCGTGTACGTACCCGCCGACGACTACACCGACCCGGCGCCGTTCACGACGTTCACCCACCTCGACGCCACCACCGAGCTGTCGCGTGACATCGCCGCGCTCGGCATCTACCCGGCGGTCGACCCGCTGGCGTCGACGTCGACGATCCTCACGCCCGAGGTCGTCGGTGCGGATCACTACCGCGTCGCCCGGCGGGTGCAGGAGATCCTGCAGCGCTACAAGGAGCTGCAGGACATCATCGCCATCCTCGGCCTCGACGAGCTGTCGGAGGAGGACCGGGTGACGGTGAACCGGGCCCGCAAGATCCAGCGGTTCCTCAGCCAGCCGATGTTCGTGGCCGAGGTGTTCACCGGCCTGCCCGGCGTGTACACGCCGGTGAAGGACACGGTCGAGTCCTTCGGCGCCATCGTCAACGGCGAGCTCGACGAGCTTCCCGAGCAGGCGTTCCTGAACGTCGGCGGCGCCGAGGACGCGCTGGCCAAGGCCAAGAAGCTGCAGGAGTCGTAGTCGTTCGTGGCTGAGTCAGCGACCATGCAGGTCGAGCTCGTGTCGCCCGAGCGGATCCTCTACTCGGGCGAGGCCGAGATGGTCATCGCGCGGACGGTCGGCGGTGGCGACATCGCGTTCCTCGCCGGTCACGCGCCGTTCCTCGGCGCGCTCGACATCGGCCTCGTGCGGATCCAGCAGCCGGGCGGCAAAGAGGAGCGTGCCGCGGTGCACGGCGGGTTCGTCGAGGTGTCCAGGCGCGACGACAAGACGAAGGTGACGATCCTCTCCGACGTCGCCGAGCTGGCGTCGCAGATCGACGTCGCCCGCGCCGAGCGGGCTCGCGAACGGGCCGAGTCCGCGCTGCGCGGTGAGAACGACGCCGAGGCCGAGGCGGCCATGCGCCGCGCCCACGTGCGTCTGGACGTCGCCCGCCGCTGACAACCGCCCGAACTCGGCGCGAAACGTTGCGGATAGCGCAACTTTCCGCGCCGAGTTCGTAGGGTCGGACCGTGCCGCGACGACGTCTCGGGGTCGTGCTGCTGGTCCCGCCGCCGGTGTCGACGGAGGTCGACGCGTTGCGGTTGGCGTGCGGTGACGGCGCGCTCGGCCGCGTCGCGGCCCACCTGACGCTCGTCCCCCCGGTGAACGTGCGCGACGACCGTGTGCGCGACGCGCTCGACGTCGTGCGCCGCGCCGCCGCTGCGGCTCGGCCGTTCGCGGTGACCCTCGGTCCACCGGAGACGTTCGCGCCGGTGTCGCCGGTGCTGTACCTGCGGGTCTCGCCGCTCGACGCCGTGACCGCGTTGCGCGATGCCGTGTTCGCCGAGCCGTTGCGACGGCGGCTGACGTACGACTTCGTCCCGCACGTGACGCTGTCCGAGGAGATGCTGCCGGCGTCCCGGCTGCGCGCGGCGGTCGACGCACTCGGCGGCTACGAGCGCGACGTCATCTTCGACCGCGTCCACGTCCTCGAGGAGGAGGGCCGCGTGTGGTCGCCGATCGCCGAGTTCGTGTTCGGTCCGCCAGCGGTCGTGGGGCGCGGCGGGTTGGAGTTGCGGTTGGACGTCGCGTCGACGCTGCCGCCAGAGGCGCGCGCGTTCGAGTCGCGCGAGTGGCCGCTCGTCGCCGGCGTCGCCACACGCGAGCCGTTGGCGATCACCGCGTGGCGCGGTGCCGACGTCGTCGGTACTGCGACCGGATGGACGCGCGATGAGGTCGGGTGGCTGGACGCTCTCGTCGTGGGTGCGGCCGTGCGCGGCGAAGGCGTCGGGTCGCACCTGCTGGCCGCGTTCGAGTCGGAGTGCGCGGCCCGCGGCGTGAGGCGCCTCGCGCTCGAGGCCGTGGAGGCGAGCGCAGCGGTCGCGTTCTACGTGTCGCGTGGCTGGCGCGTCGACGGGACGAGGCTCGACCGCGTCGTCCTCGCGCGCACTACGGCGTGATCCGTTGCCCGGCGCGGTGGACGCGGAACCAGTGGCAGCCGTACGCCGCCAGCGTGAGTGACAGGCAGCCGTCGCGGATCTCGGTACGGCCGCCGTCGAAGAGGTCGTCGGCGAAGTCGGCGCCGTCGAGGTCGTCGAGCGGGAGGTCGACCGGCGTCGGCTCCGGCCCGAGGTTGTGCACGGCGACGATCGTCGAGTCCTGCCAGTCGCAGCGGTGGGCGAACACCGCACGCGGCTCGTTCTCGATCACGCGCCACTGACCGAGGCCGAGCTCGGGCGTCTCGCGCCGCCGGCGGATCAGCCGCTCCATCCAGTTGAGCAGCGAGTCGGGGTCGCGCCGCTGCTCGGCGACGTTGACGGCGAGCGGCGAGTACTCGCCGGCGGGCGGCCGGGCCGGCAGCGCGTCGGCGTCGACGTCGGCCGGCGCGAAGCCGGCGTTCGGCTCGTCGGTCCACTGCATCGGTGTGCGGACCGCGCCGCGCGCGGGCTCGTCCAGGTTCTCGCCCATGCCGATCTCCTCGCCGTAGAACAGCACCGGCGTGCCGGGGAGCGAGAACAGCAGGCTGTACACCATTCGCAGGCGGCGGGCGTCGCCGTCGAGCATCGGTGGCAGGCGGCGGCGGAGGCCGCGGCCGTAGAGCTGCATGTCGGGATCGGGCCCGAAGGCATCGAACACCTCGGCCCGCTCCTCGTCGCTGAGCTGGTCGAGCGTGAGCTCGTCGTGATTTCGCACGAACGTCGCCCACTGCGCGTCGAACGGCACCGGCGGCAGCGCGTGCAGTGCCTCGTCGATCGGCTTCGAGTCCCGGCGGGCGAGCGCGAGGTACAGGCGCTGCATCACGTCGAAGTTGAAGACGAGGTTGAGCTCGTCGCCGTCCTCGTCACCGAAGAACGTGCGTTGCTCCTTCGGCGGGAGGTTCACCTCACCGAGCAGCACGGCCTCGCCGGCACGTCGGTTGAGGAACGCGCGCAGTTCCTTGAGGTACGCGTGCGGGTCCTTCACGCCCTTGACCTCGAGGAAGAACGGCACCGCGTCGACCCGGAAGCCGGACACGCCGAGCTCGAGCCAGAAGCCGACGATGCGGGCGATCTCGGTGCGTACGTCCGGGTTGGCGACGTTCAGGTCGGGCTGATGGGCGTAGAAGCGATGGAAGTAGTACTGCCGCGTGTGGCGGTCGTACGTCCACGTCTCCTTCTGCTCGCCGGGGAACGTGACCTCCGGAGGGTTCGCCGGCCGCTCGTCGGCCCACACGTACCAGTCGCGGTACTTGTTGTCGCGGCTCGAGCGGGCCTGCTGGAACCATGGGTGCTGGTCGCTCGTGTGGTTGACGACCAGGTCGACGATCACGCGGATCCCGCGGTCGCGGCACGTCCGCATGAACTCGACGAACTCGCCGAACGTCCCGAGGCGCGGGTCGATGCCGTAGAAGTCCGTGACGTCGTACCCGTCGTCACGGTCGGGCGTCGGATAGAACGGCATGAGCCAGATGCAGCTGACGCCGATGCCGGCGAGGTAGTCGACCCGTTCGGTCAGGCCCGGGAAGTCGCCGATGCCGTCGCCGTTCCAGTCGAGGAACGTCTCGACGTCGAGGCAGTAGACGACGGCGTTCTTCCACCACTGGTCGCTCGTCGCCCGGGTCCGCACGCTGGTGTTGCGTGCCCGGATC
>DASSOZ010000105.1:0-8630 GCA_035700105.1 Acidimicrobiales bacterium | reverse complement strand
GCTGATGATCTCGAGCGCCCGCTGCTGGTTCTTCGCGAGCTCGTCGTCGAGCTCCTTGGTGAGCACGAGCTTGCGGCCGTAGATGCCACCCTGGTCGTTGCGGTACGCGAAGTACGCCTTGACGCCGTCGTCGTAGCACTTGAGCACGCACGTCCCGAGCGGGTTGTTCGAGTTCGTGCCGAACGACGAGAACCGGATCTCGGTGTCGGTCACACCCGGGACCCCGGTGAGCTTGACGTTCGACGACGAGTCGCTGCTCTTCGCCGTGGTGTTCGTGCTGCCCGACGCCGAGTCGTCGTCGTCGCCGGAGTTCCCGCACGCGGCGAGCACGAGCGTGGCGGCGACGACGACGGCCGCGAGGCGGCGACGCCGGGAATGGGTCGGTGACATCCGCGAGTTCCCCCTGATCTGAAGCGGCCGCGCGCGTTTTCGACACGCGAATCAACTTCCGGTGGAGCGTAGCGAACACGCCGAAGCCGCGGTTGGCAAGCTCCCCTCGATGAACGAGCGTTGCGGACCATTCGACGCGCGCCTCGACGGTGAGGTACTCGCGCAGTACGCGCCGATAGCGGTGGTGACGCAGTTGTGGGATGCGCAGGAGGCGGCACGGGCCGCGCTCGTCCCCGCGGACGTACAGCGCGAGGCGACGGGCGGCGTCCACGGCGAACACGACGTGGTGCTGCACCGCCCGATCGTCGCCGGCGAGCCGTTGCGCATCTGGGTCGACCGCCACGGCACGCGCCCGGCAGGCGGCAACGCGCTGGTCACGCTGCGCTACACCGTCGCCGACGCGCGCGGCGACATCGTCGCCGAGCAGTGGTGGACGACGGTGTACCTGGGCACGACATGCGACACGACGGGCCCGCCGGCGCCGGGCCACGCGTTCCCCGACGACGCCCGCCGGCATCCGATCGGCACCTACGCCGTCGCCGTCGACGCCGACATGCCCCGCCGGTACGCCGAGGTGTCGGGCGACTGGTCGGCGCACCACTTCGACGTCGACGCCGCCCGCCGCAGCGGGTTCGACCGCCCGTTCCTCCACGGGCTCTGCACGATGACGCTGTGCGCCAAGGGCGTCGTCGACGTCGCGGCGGGCGGCGACCCGGACCGGGTGCGGCGCGTCGCCGTCCGGTTCGCGACGCCGACCTTCCTCGACGAGGAGCTCTCGGTCGCGCTCTACGACGCCGGCACCGACACCGTCGCGTTCGAGGCCGAGTGCACCGGCGCGAAGGTCGTCACACACGGCCGAGCCGAGCTGTTCGCCTGACCCGGCGCTTTTGGCACCTGGAACGGGGCCGATCCGGCCCCGTTCCAGGTACCAAAACGACTCCTGGCGGCTGTTTTTGACTGCGACGTCGAAATTGGGTTACCGTCGCCGCCCGCCGTCACACGAGGGGGTAGGAGCGGTGACCGACACGCCCAGGGTCAACCCGGAGAGCCGGATGCTCATCGACGGGAAGCTCGTCGACGCCGACTCCGGGCGGACGTTCGCGAACATCAACCCGGCCACCGAGGAGGTGCTGGGCGAGGTCACCGACGGCACCGCCGCAGAGATGCACCGGGCGATCGACGCCGCCCGCCGCGCGTTCGACGAGACCGACTGGTCGACGAACCGCGACCTGCGCAAGCGCTGCCTCGAGCAGCTGCAGGAAGCGCTCGAGGCCGAGCAGGAGGAACTGCGCGAGCAGCTCATCCTCGAGACCGGCTGCCCCCGCATGCTCACGAACGGGCCGCAGCTCGACGTCCCGCTCGCCCACGCGATCCGCTACCCGATCAAGCTCATCGACGAGTACGAGTGGGAGACCGTCCTCCCGGACGCGCCCGATCCGTTCCAGGGCATCGCGACATCGCGCCGCATCTGGAAGGAGCCGGCCGGCGTCGTCGGCGCGATCGTCCCGTGGAACTTCCCGTTCGAGGTGACGATCAACAAGGTCGCCCAGGCGCTCGCGACGGGCAACACGGTCGTCCTCAAGCCCGCACCCGACACGCCGTGGAACGCGACGCTGCTCGGCCGCCTCGCCGCCGAGAAGACGGACATCCCCGCCGGTGTGCTGAACGTCGTCACGACGTCGGACCACTTCGTCGGCGAGGAGCTGACGCTGTCACCGAAGGTCGACCTCATCTCGTTCACCGGATCGACGACCGTCGGCCGGCGGATCATGGAGAAGGGCGGCCCGACGCTCAAGCGGCTGTTCCTCGAGCTCGGCGGCAAGTCGGCGTCGATCATCCTCGACGACGCCGACTTCCCCACGTCGCTGATGATGGGCCTCGCCGTGTGCACGCACGCCGGCCAGGGCTGCGCCATCCCGACGCGCATGCTCCTCCCCCGCTCGCGCTACGACGAGGGCGTCGAGCTGCTGAAGCAGTACCTCGCGTCCGTCCCCTACGGCGATCCGCAGCGGCCCGACGTGTTGATGGGCCCGCTCGTGTCGGCCAAGCAGCGCGACCGCGTCATGGGGTACATCGCCAAGGGCGTGGACGAGGGCGCGACGCTCGCGCTCGGCGGCTCTCGTCCGGAGCACCTACCGAAGGGCTACTTCGTCGAGCCGACGATGTTCACCGACGTCGACAACTCGATGACGATCGCCCAGGACGAGATCTTCGGCCCGGTCCTCGTGGTCATCCCCTTCGAGGACGACGACGACGCCGTCCGGATCGCCAACGACAGCGTCTACGGCTTGAGCGGCGCGGTGTACTCGGCGGCGCTCGACCGGGCGCTCAGCGTCGCCCGCCGGGTTCGCACGGGCTCGATGAACGTCAACGGCGGCGCAGCGTACGGGGCCGACGTGCCGTTCGGCGGTTACAAGGCAAGCGGCGTCGGTCGCCAGAACGGCATCGCCGGCTTCGACCAGTACGTCGAGGTCAAGTCGGTGGCCTGGCCGGCCGCGGCCGGTTCCTGAGGCGGGCGGGTGCAGCTCGACCTCACGTCCGACCAGGAGTTCTTCCGCGACACGACCGCGCGCTACCTCGACGAGCGCGCGCCCGTCGGCGAGCTGCGCCGGCTGCGCGACGACCCCGCCGGCTACGACGAGAAGTTCTGGACAGGCGGCGCCGAGCTCGGGTGGACGTCGCTGCTCGTCGACGAGGCGCACGGCGGCGGCACGATCAGCGGCGACGGCCTCGTCGACCTCACGCTCGTCGCGTACGAGTTCGGCCGCCACGCCGCGCCCGGACCGCTGATCCCGACGAACCTCGTCGCTGCCGCGCTCAGCGCGACGGGCGCGGCGGGCGACGTGCTCGCCGACCTCCTCGCCGGTGACGCGGTCGCGTCATGGGTCGCGCCCGGCGGGCAGACGCGGATCGACGTGCGCGCCGACGGTGACGACGTCGTCGTCGACGGCGTCGCCCGGCCGGCCGAGTCCGCCGCCGAGGCGACGCACGTCCTCGTCGGCGCCGACGACGACACGCACGTCCTCGTCCCGACGGACGCGCCGGGCGTGACGGTCGAGCCGATGTCCACGGTCGACCTCACGCGCCGGTTCTCGCTCGTGCGCTTCGACGGCGTGCGACTCCCGGCGTCGTCCCTGCTCCGCGGCGTCGACGTCGAGCGGCAGTTGCAGGTCGCGGCGGTGCTCGCATGCGCCGAGAGCGTCGGCGCGATGCAGGCGGGGTTCGACATGACGGTGGAGTGGGCGTTCGACCGCTACTCGTTCGGCCGGCCGCTCGCGTCGTACCAGGAGATCAAGCACCGCTTCGCCGACATGAAGACGTGGCTCGAGGCGAGCCACGCGATCAGCGACGCCGCCGCTGTCGCCGTGTCGCGGAGATCGCACGACGCCGCGCAGCTGGTGAGCGCGGCGAAGGCGTACGTCGGGGAGTTCGGCACCGAGCTGCTGCAGGACTGCGTGCAGATCCACGGCGGCATCGGCGTGACCTACGAGCACGACCTGCACCTGTACCTGCGCCGCCACACCGTCGACCGCAGCCTGTACGGGACGCCGTCCGACCACCGCCAGCGCATCGCAGACCTCGTCGAGCAGGAGGAAGCCCGCCAATGACCGGCGTCGACGCCGACAGCGTCGAGGACCTCGAGGGCTTCCGACAGCGGGCGCGGGCGTTCGCGCGCGAGAACCTGCGCCCGATCGGCCAGGTGACGATCTCACTGCGGACGTTCGGCAGCGACGAGGAGGAGCTCGCGAACATCGCGCGCGAGCGCGAGATCCAGCGGATGCTGTTCGACGCCGGGCTCGCCGGCGTCGTCGTGCCTCGCGAGTACGGCGGGCAGGGGCTCACGCCCGCGCACCAGCACGCGCTCAACGTGGAGCTCGCCGGCTACGAGTTCCCGCAGCGCATCCAGGTCCCGACGATGTCGCCCTGCCTCGCGGTGCTGCTCGACTTCGGCACCGAGGCGCAGAAGAAGGCGCACGTCCCCGCGATCCTCCGGGGCGACGAGCTGTGGATGCAGCTCCTGTCCGAGCCCAGCGGCGGGTCCGACGTGGCCGGCGCGCTCACGACGGCTGTGCGTGACGGCGACGAGTGGATCCTCAACGGCTCGAAGATCTGGACGACGGGCGCGTGGTGGTCCGACTGGGGACTCGTGCTCGCCCGCACGAACTGGGACGTGCCCAAGCACCGCGGCCTGACCGTGTTCATCCTGCCGCTGCACCAGCCGGGCATCGAGGTGCATCGCATCGAGATGCTCAACGGCAACCGCGAGTTCTGCCAGGAGTTCATCAGCGACGTCCGCATCCCTGACGCCGACCGCGTCGGCGAGGTCGACGACGGGTGGACCGTCGGCACGCGCTGGATGTTCCACGAGCGGATGCTGTTCAACTCGCCGCTCATCACCGTCCCGGTCGGCACCGAGCGCAGCGCGGGCACGTGGAAGGCGATCGACGTCGCGCGCGACGCCGGCCGGCTGCACGATCCGGTCGCGCGCGACCTGATCGGTGAGTCGCGCGTGCTCGACCTCGTGGGCGCGCAGCTCGGCCGCCGGCTCGGTGTCGGTATCTCGACCGGCGCGATGACCGATCAGGCCTCGGCGGTCGGACGCCTCTTCACCGGCCTGTCGTCGGCGCGGCGCACGACGATCAACTACGAGCTCGCCGGCGGCGTCGGCGCGGCGTGGACGGCGGACGACGGCAGCGCGGCCGGTATCGGCGTCGACTTCCTCACGCGGCAGTCGTCGTGCATCGGCGGCGGGACGACCGAGATGGCGCGCAACGTGATCAGTGAGCGCGTCCTCGGCATGCCCCGCGAGCGCTCGGGCGACCGGGACGTGCCGTTCCGGGACGTCCCCCGCAGCCCGTCCGGCCGCACCTGAGGACCGACCCCCCTCCGACTTCTTCGCGGATTCCGCCCTCTGAGGGCGGAATCCGCGAAGAGTTCGGTGGATCTACCGCTTCGTCGCGCGGCGGGGCGCCGCCGGCGCGGGGGCGTCGGTGATGCCCATGGCGTTGACGAACAGCATCGTGAGCTGGTCGACCGCCTCGTCCATGGTGCAGTCGATCGACTTCTCGACGAGCCACGTCTCCGCGAACCGAGACGACATCGCGCCGAGCGCGGCCGCGGCGATGAGCGGGTCGAGCCGCGGGTCGGCCATGCGGCGGCGCTGCAGCCGGCGGATCGAGTCGGCGACGATCTCGCGGTAGCGCACGTTCCACTCGGCGCGCACCGCCTGCACGTGCTCGTCGTAACGCGACACCTGCTCGATGACGCCCATCATGCGGGCCTCGTCGCGGTAGCGCTCGAGATGGGCGCGGATGGCACGGTGGAGGCGGTCGCGCGGCGGATCCGCCGAATGCGCGAGCACGAGGTCCATCGGCTGGCTGAGCCGCTCGTCGACGTTCGACGCGACCTCGCGGAAGATCTGCTCCTTCGAGTCGAAGTAGTGGTAGAAGCTGCCGTGCGACAGCCCGGCGCGCTCGGCGATGTCGGAGATGCGGGCCTCGAGGAAGCCGACGTCCTCGAACACCGCCTGCGCCGCCTCGAGCAGGCGAGCGCGCGTCCGCTCACCCTTGCGTGAGCGGGGGCCCGACTTCGCCATCGCAGCTGTCGACACGCCCCTCCTTCGTGCTCGCCGGAGCCGCACCGTACGCGTCTTTCGACTGCGACGTCAATTTTGGTTACAGTCGCCCGCGGGACGGACGAACGCACCTCGAGGGGGGCCGGTGACGGTCACGGACAGCAGCAGCGACGTCTACTACGATCCGTACGACTTCGAGATCGACGCGGACCCGTACCCGGTCTGGCGGCGGCTCCGTGACGAGGCACCGCTCTACTACAACGAGAAGCACGAGTTCTTCGCGTTGAGCCGCTTCACCGACGTCGAGCGCGGCCTCGTCGAGTGGGAGACGTACCTGTCCGGCAAGGGCAGCGTCCTCGAGATCATCAAGGCGAACATCGAGATCCCACCGGGCAGCATCCTCTTCGAGGACCCGCCCAACCACGACACACACCGCGCCCTGCTGTCACGCGTGTTCACGCCCCGCAAGATGGCGGCGATCGAGCCGAAGGTACGCGCCTTCTGCGCCGAGACGCTCGACCCGCTCGTCGGCACCGGCAGCTTCGACTTCATCCGTGACCTCGGCGCGTACATGCCGATGCGCACGATCGGCATGCTCCTCGGGATCCCCGAGCAGGACCAGGAGGCGATCCGCCAGCGGATCGACGACGGTCTCCGCCTCGAGGACGGCGCCAACAGCGCGGGCGACACGCTCACCGCCGGCACCCAGGTGTTCGCCGAGTACCTCGACTGGCGGGCCGAGCACCCGTCGGACGACCTGATGACCGAGCTGCTCAACGTCGAGTTCGACGACCACACGGGCACGCACCGGAAGCTGACGCGCGACGAGATCCTCGGCTACGTCATGCTGCTCGCCGGCGCCGGCAACGAGACGACGACACGCCTCATCGGCTGGACGGGCCAGCTCCTCGGCATGCACGCCGACCAGCGGCGCGAGATCGTCGCCGACCGGTCGCTCGTGCCGCAGGCGATCGAGGAGATCCTGCGGTACGAGGCGCCGTCACCGGTCCAGGCGCGCTGGGTGGCCAAGGACGCCGAGTGGCACGGGACGAAGGTCCCGCAGGGCAGCATCGTCCTCCTGTTGAACGGGTCGGCGAACCGCGACGAGCGCCACTTCGACGACCCCGACCGGTTCGACATCCACCGCCGCATCGACCACCACCTGAGCTTCGGCTACGGCATCCACTTCTGCCTCGGCGCCGCGCTCGCCCGGCTCGAGGGTCGGGTCGCGCTGGACGAGGTGCTGCAGCGCTTCCCGGACTGGGAGGTCGACGTCGACAACGCCGTGCAGGCCCGCACGTCGACCGTGCGGGGCTGGGAGAAGCTCCCGGTCCACACACCGAACTGAACGACGACACTGCGAGCTGAGAGGCACCCGCCATGCAGATGGACGACATGATCCTGGTCAGCATCGACGACCACATGATCGAGCCGCCCGACATGTACGAGAACCATGTGCCGAAGAAGTGGCTCGACCAGGCGCCGAAGGTCGTCCGCAACGAGCAGGGCGTCGACGAGTGGGTCTTCCAGGGCGAGAGGACGTCGACGCCGTTCGGCATGGCCGCGACGGTCGGCTGGCCGCGTGAGGAGTGGGGCTTCAACCCCGGCGCCTACTCCGAGCTGCGCCCCGGCTGCTTCGACGTCCACGAGCGCGTGCGTGACATGAACGCCAACGGTGTGCTGGCGTCGATGAACTTCCCGACGATGGCCGGGTGGAACGCCCGCACGTTCGCCGAGTCGCACGACAAGGAAGTCGCGCTCGTCATGCTGCAGGCGTACAACGACTGGGCCATCGACGAGTGGTGCGGCGCGTACCCGGGCCGGTTCATCCCGCTCGGCATCGTCCCGATGTGGGACCCCGAGCTCGCCGCGGCCGAGGTGCACCGCATCGCGAAGAAGGGCTGCCGGGCGGTGTCGATGCTCGAGACGCCGCACGCCAACGGCTACGAGAGCTACCTGTCGGGCTACTGGGACCCGGTGCTCCAGGCGATCTCCGACGAGAACATGGTCCTGTGCCTGCACATCGGTGCCGGGTTCGAGGTCATCCGCCGCGCGCCCGAGGCGCCGGTCGATCACCTCATGGTGCTGGCGTGCCAGATCAGTGCGATCGCCGCGCAGGACCTGCTGTTCGGGCCGACGCTGCGCCGCTTCCCGCAGCTGCGCGTCGCGCTGTCCGAGGGCGGCATCGGGTGGATCCCGTTCTACTTCGACCGCGTCGACCGCCACTTCACCAACCAGGGCTGGCTGCACGGGGCCGACGACTTCGGCGGGAAGCTGCCGTCGGAGCTGTTCCGCGAGCAGGTCCTCGCCTGCTACATCACCGACCCGTCGGGTCTGCTGCTTCGCGACCGCATCGGCATCGACATGATCGCCTGGGAGTGCGACTACCCGCACACGGACACCACGTGGCCGGAATCGCCGGAGTTCGCGTGGCGGGAGTTCCAGGCCGCCAGGTGTCGCGACGACGAGATCCACAAGATCACGTGGCAGAACGCGTGCCGGTTCTTCGACTGGGACCCGTTCGCCCACACCTCGCGCGACCAGGCGAGCGTCGGCGCGCTCCGGGCGCTGGCGACCGACGTCGACGTCACCCGCATGAGCAAGGACGAGTGGCGGACCCGCAACGAGGCCGCCGGCATCGGCACGTTCTGACGTGCGCTTCGAC
>DASSOZ010000104.1:0-2164 GCA_035700105.1 Acidimicrobiales bacterium | reverse complement strand
TGAAGCCGTTCGGCGCCGGCTGGTTCGGGGTGCGGGCCCGCCACGGCGACGTCGAGGGCGAGTACGCGCTGTTCATGCCGATGACGACCGAGCAGGCTACGATCGGCGGGCGCGAGACGTTCGGCGAGCCGAAGAAGATCGCCGACGTGTCGATGTCACGCGACGGCGATCGCGTCGGTGCGTCGATCGAGCGGATGGGGTTCCGCGTCGCCGAGATCAGCGGCTCGCTCGGCGCCGAGCTGCCCGGCTACGAGCGCGAGAAGATCGACTTCTACTTCAAGATCCTGCCGTCGTGCACCGGCGCCGGGCTCGAGGGTGATCCCGCGTTCGTGTACTGCCACCGCAAGGAGAAGGCCCGATCGCTGCGCGCCGTCGACGGCGAGCTCAAGCTCATCGACTCCCCGCTCGACCCGATCGCCGACTTCCCGGTCCGTTCCATCGTGTCGATCGAGTACGGCGAGCTCGCGTCGCACCAGACGGGCGAGCCGAAGGGCACCGTCCCGGCCGACACGCTGCTGCCGTACGTCCACCAGCGCTACGACGACCTGTCGGTGCTGGGGGCGAAGTAGCGGGTGGGCGCCACGATGAGCGACCGCTACGTCGTCGTCTCGGCCGACGGCCACGCCGGGCTCCCGAACGAGGGCTACCGCGAGTACCTGCCGTCGTCGCTGCACGGCGCGTTCGACGCGTGGCTGGCGGAGAAGGAGGCCAAGCGGGCCGAGGCGCTGGCCTTCAACTACGACTACATCATGGGCTGGGAGACCTCGAACGCCGAGGGTCTCCGCGGTGCGTTCGACGCCGCCATCCGCAACAAGGAGCTCGACGCCGACGGCGTCGCCGCCGAGGTGATCTTCGCCGACGCCGACGCGGTCACCGGCATGGCGTCGCCGCCGTTCGGCGCCGGTCTCTCCGCCGGCGAGATCACCGACCCGGACCTCGCGTTCGCGGGCGCGCGCGCCCACAACCGCTTCCTCGTCGACCTCTGCGCCGACCAGCCCGATCGGCGTGCCGGGATCGCGCTCGTGCCGATCTGCCACGACGCCGACCGTGCCGTCGAGGAGATCGAGTGGGTCGCGCAGCACGCCGGCATCCGCGGCGTGATGGTCCCGACGATGTGGCGCCACCACCCGCCGTACCACGACCCGGTGTACGACCGCGTGTGGGCCGCGTGCCAGGACCACTCGCTGCCGGTCCACACGCACTCGGGTGAGGCACCGCACGAGGAGTACGGCGACCACACCGGCATCTACCTCGCCGAGGTGGTGTGGTGGGCGGCCCGGCCGCTGTGGCACCTGCTCTTCGGCGGCGTGTTCGAGCGGTTCCCCGGGCTGCGCTTCGTCGTCACCGAGGCGGCCGGCTACTGGGCCGCCGACATGATGTGGAAGTGGGACCAGTACATGGGCGGCGGTCACACGACGAAGAAGATGGCGGCGCTGCTGAAGGGCAAGATCTCGAAGCTGCCCTCCGACTACTTCGGCTCGTCGATCTTCATCGGCGCGTCGACGATGTCGAAGGAGGAGATCCGCCGCCGTCACGTCATCGGCTGCGACGTGCTCATGTGGGGGACCGACTACCCGCACCCCGAGGGCACGTGGCCACACACGATCGAGCGACTACGGACGTCGTTCGCCGACGTGCCCGTCGAGGACACCCGCAAGCTCATCGGCGAGACGGCCGCCCACGTCTACGGCTTCGACATGGACGCGCTGCGCCCGATCGCCGACCGCATCGGCCCGACACCCGCCGACCTCGGCCAGGACGTCACGCTGCGCACCGACCCCGTCGAGGTCGCCGCCGCCCGGTGGTGGAAGGCCGAGTACGGGATCACGTCGTGACCCCCGGCGTTCTTGTCACGCCGGACCACAACATGTGTGGTCAGGCGTGACAAGAACGAGGGGGTTCACCAGGCGCGGATGACCTGGGCGGTGTCGAACGCGTTGCAGGTCGAGTCGGGCGGGTAGTCGCCCGGCGGAAGTGGTTGCGCGACGGCGTCGACCGCCGGCCCGATGCGGTCGCCGACGGCGCGCAGCGCGTCGAGGTCGAACCCGTAGAGCGACGCCGCGTTGGTCTCGACCATGCGCCGCACCTCGTCCTCGGGCACGCCGCCGAACGCCGCCCGCAGCGCCTCGGTCGTGTACGGCCAGCTCCCTTCGGAGTGCGGGTA
>DASSOZ010000103.1:0-6910 GCA_035700105.1 Acidimicrobiales bacterium | reverse complement strand
GAGGTTGCAGCCGGCGGTGCCGAACGAGAGCACGGGCGTGCCCGGCAGGAAGTGGTTCAGCGGCTTCTTCTCGATCGGGTCGACGCAGTAGCCGCTCGAGCGCCCGTAGCTCGTCAGGACGACCTGGTCGTCCTCACGCGCGCGGACGAAGCAGACGCCGCGCTGGCCATCCCGGAGCTTGCACGCCCGGGGGCAGACGTCGCACTGGATGCGACCGTCGTCGAGCGCGTGCCAGTACCTGGTGGGGACGGTGAAGCGGTCCACGCCTCCATGGTGCTACCCGCCCGGGCGTATCAGAAGAGCGTCAAGTCCTCTTCCTTGAGTCCCCTCAGCGCGTCGTAGTCGACCTCGACGACCCGGATCTGGCGGGCCTCGGCGAGGACCCGGGCCTGGGGCTTGACCGACTGGGCGACGAAGACGCCGCGAAGCGGCCGGAGGGCGACGTCGCGCCCGAGGCGCTCGAGGTAGCGGACGAGCTGCTCGACGCCGGCGATCTCGCCCATGCGCTTGACCTCGACGACGACGGTGCAGCCGCTCTCGTCGCGGCACAGCAGGTCGACCGGCCCGATGTCGGTCGGGTACTCGCGCCGGACGAGCCGCAGACCGGCCTCGATGGCGTGGCAGTTGGCGGCGAGCAGCTCCTGGAGGTGCGCCTCGACGCCGTCCTTCTGGAGCCCGGGGTCGACCCCGAGGTCGTGCGACGCGTCGCTGTGGACCTCGTCGATGGTGATGACGAGCCGCTCACCCTTCGGGTTCGTCACGGTCCACCGCCGCGGGTCGGCGTCGTCGAGCCGGCACGGCGGCGACATCCAGTTGAGCGGCTTGTAGGCGCGGTCGTCGGCGTGGATCGACACCGACCCGTCGGCCTTCACCATCAGCAGCCGCGTGGCGGTGGGGAGGTGGGCGGTGAGCCGGCCGACGTAGTCGACCGAGCACGTCGCGACGACGAGACGCATGCGCCGCCCATGATGGCCGGTGCCGGGTCGTCAGTCGCGGCCGGGCGGGCGCTCCTCGACGGTGTCGTAGCGGTTGCGGCGGCCGCGGGGCATGAAGCCGAGGGCGACGGCGCCGACGATCAGCAGCACCACGAGGATGACGACGAACTCCATCGGCGGCGCGTACCCGTCGGCAGCCCGGCACTACCCTGCCCGAAGTCATGGTCGTCGCCCGCCGACGTCAGCGGCGCCGCCCGGTGATCCCGATCCTCCTGCTGATCGTCACCGTCATCGTCGTCGGCCTGCGCCTGGCCGGCGGGTCGTCCGGCAGCGGCGACGCGGCGCTGGCGTGGCTGGACGACGTCCGGCCCGTCGTCGCCGACGCCAACCAGCTCGGTGCGGAGCTGCGGGACCTGCGCACGACGCTGTCGTCGCTCGACCGGCCCACCGCGTCGCGCCGGGCGAAGCGGCTGCAGGACGAGGCTGACGCCCAGGTGCGTCGGGTCGACGCCGTGGACCATCCCGACTCGGTGCGCGACGCGCACGCGCTGCTGTTGTCGACGTTCGCGGTCCGCGCCCGCGCGCTGCGCGAGCTGCGGCCGGCGCTCGACCTGGCGCTCGGCGACGCGTCGCTGACCGACGCGGTCGGCGCGCTGTCACGTGTCGGCGACGACCTCGCGGTCGCCGACCGGACGTACCAGCTGTTCGTCGACTCGGCGCCGAAGGTGCGACCGGGCGTCACGGTGGCATCGACGTGGATCGACGATCCGACGGTGTGGCAACCGGGGGACCTCGGCGCGTGGGTGTCGACCGTGCGGGCGTCGCGAGCCAAGGGGCCGGTGCACGACGTGCGCATCGTCACCGTCGGGCTCGACCCGCCGCCGGTCGGCAGGGACGGCGACCTCGACGTGTTCCCGGTCACGCGCAACCTGAAGCTCCAGGTCGTCGTGGCCAACGTCGGCAACGACGCCGAGTCGCGCGTGACCGTCACCGCGTCGGTCGGCCTGCCCGGCGGCGAGCCGGACACCGCCCGCCAGTTCGTCGACCTCGCCGTCGGCCAGCGCGAGGTCGTGCAGCTCGGCGGCCTGGCACCGCCCGCCGACCAGCCGGCGGTGATCTCGGTGCGGGTCGAGCCGGTCGACGGCGAGACGTCCGTCGTCGACAACCTCTGGGAGCGGCAGGCGATCTTCCGGTGAGGCGCCGTCAGGCGACGTCGTCGGGCTCGTCGCCCGAGGGACGCTGTCGCCAGGCGGCCTCGGCCCTCGACACCACGTCACGCAGCGGGACGCCGAGCCGGCGGGCGGCACGTGCGGCGTCGTCGTGCTCGACCTTCACCCGGCCGGGCGCGACCTTCACCCGCACGGGCACGCCGTCGACGTCGACCTCGCCGATCGCGCGGGCGGACGGCCACCGCTCGAGTGTCTGCCCGCGTACGCCGAGCGAGCCCGTCTCGCGTGCGAGCACCGTGGCGACGGCGGACGTGAGCGACGGATCGACGAGGGCGCTGACGGTGTGCGCCGGCCGCCCCTTCTTCATCACGATCGGTGTGATCCACGAGTCGTGCGCACCGGCGTCGAGCAGCGATGCGACGGCGTGGGCGAGCGTCTCGCCGGTCGCGTCGTCGACGTTCACCTCCAGGAGCACGACGGGCTGCCCGGGACGATCGTGGGCGTCGCCGTCGACGTCGGCGACGTCACCGACGACGACCTGCGTGGCGTTCGGCAGCGTGTCGAGCTCGCGGCTGCCGGCGCCGAAGCCCGCGGCCCGCACCGTCATCGCCGGCAGCGACCCGAACCGCACCGACATCGCGGCGAGGAGCGCGGCGCCCGTGGGCGTCGTGAGCTCGACGTTGAGCTCACGGCCGACGACGGGGATGTCGCGCAGCAGCTCGACGACCGCGGGCGCGGGGTTGGGCAGCATGCCGTGGGCGGCGCGCACCATCCCCGTGCCGGTGGCGACCGCGCTCGACTGGACCTCGTCGACGCCGAGCACCTCGAGCGCGGCGCACGTGCCGACGATGTCGACGATCGCATCGGTGCCGCCGACCTCGTGGAAGTGCACGAGGTCGGTGCTGCGACGGTGCAGCCGGCCCTCGACCTCGGCGAGCAGCGCGAACGTCCGCTGGGCGCGATCACGGATGCGCTCGGGGAGGCGGGCCTCGTCGACGAGGCCCGAGATGTGGCGGTACGTCCGAACGACGCCCGTCTCGTTCGCCCGCACGTGGAGCTTGGTCGCGGCGATGCCACCGCGGAGCACCGGTTCGGCCTCGACCGACCAGCCGCTGACCGGCACGCGCCGCAGCAGCCCGAGCACCTCGTCGAGGTCGGCACCGGCGTCGACGAGGCTGCCGAACGCCATGTCGCCGGCGATCCCGGCGAAGCAGTGGAACCACGCGACGGTCGTCACGGCAGCATCGGCATCGTTGCGGGGGCTGCGCCCCCGGACCCCATCGCCGTCCGGCTCGCTGGCGCGAGCTCGACCGGCGCGGCTGCTGCGTTCGCTGCGCTCACGGCAGCATCCGCAGCACCGCGCAGGCGGCGCCGTAGCCGTTGTCGATGCCGACGACGGTGAGCCCCGCCGCGCAGCTCGACAGCATCGCCAGCAGCGCGGTGACGCCCTCGAGCGACGCGCCATAGCCGACGCTCGTCGGCACGGCGACGACCGGCGCCGGGGTGAGGCCGCCGACGAGGCTCGCCAGCGCGCCCTCCATGCCGGCGACGACGACCACCGCGTCGGCGGCGGCGAGCTCGTCGACGTCGGCGAGCAGCCGGTGCACCCCGGCGACGCCGACGTCGGTGAGCGCGTGGGGGCGGATGCCGTGGGCCTCGAGGACCGTGATGCACTCGTCGGCGACGGGGAGGTCCGCCGTGCCGGCGGCGACGACGAGGACGCGCGCCGGACGGCGCTCGGCGTCGGGATCGGCGGGCCGCCACACGACCGTCGAACCCCGCCGGGTGCCGCCGGGGTTTCGGGCGAGCGCGGCGCCGGCCTGGTCGTCCGTCGCCCGCGTCAACAGCACGGGGTCGCCACTGTCGACGGCCAGCAGCTCGGCGACGATGTCCGCGCACTGCTGCGCCGTCTTCCCCGGGCCGTACACCGCTTCGGGCAGGCCCTGACGCAGCGAGCGGTGGTGGTCGATGCGGGCGAACCCGAGATCGGCGAACGGGAGCCGTCGCAGCCGGGCGACCGCGTCGTCGGCCGAGACGACGCCGGCGCGCACGTCGTCGAGCAGCTGGCGCAGGGTCGGCTCGTCCATGTCGGCACCTATCCTGCTCCCTCATGGCGCGAATCGGCTTCCTCGGTCCGCCGGGCACGTTCACCGAGGAAGCGCTGCTCACCCAGCCCGACCTCGCCGAGTCCGAGCTCGTGCCGTACGGGTCCATGCCCGACGTCCTGGCCGCGACCGACGCCGGCGAGGTCGAGCTCGGTTTCGTGGCGATCGAGAACTCGATCGAGGGGACGGTCAACGTCAGCCTCGACGCGCTGACGTTCGAGCACGACCTGCTCATCCAGCGCGACGTCGTGCTGAACGTGTCGATGAGCCTCATCGCGCCGACCGGCACGAAGCTGAAGGACGTGAAGCGGGTCGTGTCGATCCCGCACGCGACGGCGCAGTGCCGGCAGTTCTTCGCCCGCGAGCTCCCAGGTGTCACGCTCGAACCGGCCAACTCGACGGCGGAGGCGGTGCGCGCCGTCGGGCGGTCGAAGGCGAAGGGTGTCGCTGCGCTCGGCAACGCCCTGGCGGCGAAGCTGTACGGCCTCGACATCCTCGCCAGCGACATCGAGGACCACCCCGAGAACCAGACCCGCTTCGTGCTGCTCGCTCGTGACGGTGTGCCGGCGCCGACAGGCCACGACAAGACGACGATCGCCTGCTTCCAGCACGCCGACCGGCCCGGGTCGCTGCTGATGATCCTGCAGGAGTTCGCCGCGCGAGGGATCAACCTGACCAAGCTGGAATCGCGCCCCACGAAGAAGGGGCTCGGCGACTACTGCTTCATCATCGACCTCGACGGCCACGTCGCCGACGAGGTCGTCGCCGACTGCCTGCGCGAGCTGCGGTCCAAGTTGCGGGACGTGAAGTTCCTCGGCTCCTACCCGGCGGCGGGGGAGCAGGGCGCGGCCCGGCGGCGGGCCCGCTCGGCGGCGTGGAAGTCGGCCGACGCCTGGTTGCGCGGGCTGCGATCACAGATCGAGCCGTCGTAGGCGATCGACCCGGTACCGTCGTCGCCCGGAGGGATGGCCGAGCGGCCGAAGGCGACGGTCTTGAAAACCGTTGGGCGCGAGCCCCGTGGGTTCGAATCCCACTCCCTCCGCCATCGCCGGGTCTGCGTACACTCGTCGGGCCTGGAGAGGTGACCGAGTGGCCGAAGGTGGCGCACTGCTAATGCGTTGTGGGGTTATTAGCCTCACCGAGGGTTCAAATCCCTCCCTCTCCGCCGGAGCCGCCCGATCGGGCGGCTCTTTCGCGTCCCCGGCACACGTCGTCGACCGCGTCGAAGCGCTCCTCGGGTAGCCGTCCGAGCCGCTCGACGACCCAGTCGGGCGCGTCGCGCCGCAGCGCGGCCGCGACCAGGTCGACGCGCCTCGCCGGGAACTCGACGCCGTCGATCCACGGCGCGACGTCCCCCTCCGGCACTTCGGGCAGCGACCGCCGTACCGCCATGACCGCGCTCGTACCCGCGGGCGGTGTCGCGAGACACCGAACTCGGGACCTCCGGCCCTGTCGGCGCCCGTGGGGCAGGCGGATCGTCGGAGTGTGACGACAACGATGACGCGGACGGCAGTGGCCGCGCGAACCGTCGACGCGGTCAAGGTGTACGGCAAGGGAGGGACGGCGGTGCGGGCGCTCGACAGCGTCAGCGTCGCGTTCGACGTGGGCTGTTTCACCGCGATCATGGGCCCGTCGGGGTCGGGCAAGTCCACGCTGCTGCACTGCATGGCGGGCCTCGACTCGCTGACGTCCGGCCACGTGTTCATCGGCGACACCGACCTGACGACGCTGTCCGACAAGCAGTTGACGCTGCTGCGCCGCGAGCGCCTCGGGTTCGTGTTCCAGGCGTTCAACCTGGTGCCGACGCTGACGGCCGCGGAGAACATCGCGCTGCCGATGACGCTCGGTGGCCACAAGCCCGACCGCGTCTGGATCGACCAGCTGGTCCACGCGCTCGCGCTCGACGGTCGTGTCCAGCACCGGCCGAGCGAGCTGTCCGGCGGCCAGCAGCAGCGCGTCGCCGCGGCGCGCGCGCTGGCGACGCGCCCGGAGATCGTCTTCGCCGACGAGCCGACCGGCAACCTCGACTCGAAGTCGGCGACCGAGCTCCTCACGCTGACGCGATCCGTCGTCGACACGACGGGTCAGACGGTCGTGATGGTGACGCACGACCCGCGCGCCGCGAGCTACGCCGACCGCGTCCTCTTCCTCGCCGACGGTCGCATCGTCGACGAGCTCGAGCATCCGACCGTGGAGGGGGTGCTCGACACCATCAAGCGACTGGGCGACTGAATGACGGGGTGAGGCAGCCATGCTGCTCGTGACGTTGAAGGGCCTCCTCGCGCACAAGCTGCGCTTCCTCCTCACGGCCACCGCGGTGCTGCTCGGCGTGGCGTTCATGGCGGGGACGCTGGTGTTCACCGACACGCTCGACCACGGGTTCAAGAACCTGTTCGAGAACGGCCTCCAGCACACTGACGCGATCGTCCGCAGCCACGAGGCGTTCGACACCGCGTTCGGTGACCAGCGTGAGCGCGTCGACCTGTCGCTGCTCGACCGCGTGCGCGCGGTGCCGAGCGTGGAGCGGGCGGCGCCGACGATCGAGGGCTACGCGCAGATCGTCGACAAGAAGGGCAAGGCGATCGGCAACCCGGCGGCGGGCGCACCGACGCTCGGCGGTGGCTGGATCAGCGACGACCAGCTGAGCGTCTGGAACATCCTGCCCGGCGGCCGTGCGCCGGTCGGTGACGACGAGATCGTC
>DASSOZ010000102.1:0-10480 GCA_035700105.1 Acidimicrobiales bacterium | reverse complement strand
GGCGACGTGACCCGGGGCCCGCGCATCGTCAACGAGGCGACGAAGGCGGAGATGAAGAAGATCCTCGACGAGATCCGCTCGGGGAAGTTCGCCGACGAGTGGATCGCGGAGAACGACTCCGGGCGCAAGAAGTTCCAGTCGTTGCGCGACGCGGACCGCGACCACCCCGTCGAGAAGGTCGGCCGCGAGCTGCGGGCGATGATGCCGTGGATCTCGGCGGGCAAGGCCAACCCCCAGGACGTCAGCGGCGGCTGACGCCACCTAACGCCGGGTGACCGTCCGGGCATAGCGGTCCGTGTACCGCTCGCCCCCTTCCGCATCCTCCAACACACTCGCGTTTTCGCCGCGTTTTCGGCCCTCGGAACGCGAGTCTGTTGGAGGATGCGCGCGGCGCCTCGCCCGCTTCACGAGGATCAGGAGGGCGGGGGCGCCGCCGAGGACCGCCAGCGCGCCGGTACGGGCGCCGGGGTCGTCGTACCAGGGCGTCGACGCCGACGCCTTCTCGACGCGAGCCGTCGGTGCCGCGACCGTCTCGGGTGTCGTCGCCTTCGCCGTCCCCCCGACCTGTTCGGGTGTCACCGGACCGGGGCCGATCACCACCTCGGGGAGGTGCGCCTTGTCGACGAGCGCGGCGACCGGCGTGGCGAAGCACGAGTCGAGCAAACCTGCCGCCGACCGGTAGTAGTCGGGGGCGTTCAGCACGACTGCGAGGCACGTCCGGTCACCACGACGCGCCGCGCCGATGAACGTGTGACCGGCCTTCTTCGTGTAGCCGGTCTTCATCCCGACCGCGCCCTGGTACGTCTTCAGGAACCGGTTGTGGTTGAGCAGCCGGTGGCCGTTCCCGTCGCCGCCCTGGAAGCGGTAGTCGGGCAGCGCCACGATCGACATGATCTGCGGGTACGACATCGCCGCCCGCGTGATGATCGCCAGGTCACGCGCCGAGATGCGGTTGCCGCCGAGGTAGGAGAACTCGTCGTCGAGCCCGGCGGGGTCGAGGAGCACCGGCGAGTCCGACAACCCGAGCGCCTTCGCCGTGCGCACCATCAGGTCGGCGAACCCCTGCTCCGACCCGCCGAGCCGCTCGGCCAGCGCGACGGCGGCGTCGTTCGCCGACACGAGCAGCAGCGCGTGCAGCAGGTCGTCGGAATCCCACACCTGCCCGGCCTTCACGTTGATCTTGCGCGCCGGCATGCCCTCGGCCCGGGTGCTGATCGGCACCGGCGTGTGCGGCTTCAGGTTCTCCACGGTCAACAGCGCGGTGAACAGCTTGAACACGCTCGCCGCCGGCACCGGCGCCCGGTCGTTGCCGGCGTCGATCACCGCGCCCGAGTCGGCGTCGACGACGATCCACGACTTCGGGAGCGGCGGTGGCGGCAGGGGTGTCGTCGCCGTCTGCGCGTGCGCGGGCGCGACGGTGGCGAGCACGACGGCGAGCATCCCGGCGAGGACGGCGGCGGCGAGTGCGGCGAGCTTGCGGGCCCAGAGCACGACCGGACGAGGGTAGTTCGCGCCCGCGAGGAGGCCCCGGATAGCGTCGGACGACGTGCCGGTGCTCGATGCCGCCTCGAGCCGTGACGTCCTCCGGGAGATGCGCCGCGAGCGGCGGGCGTGGCGGGTCGCCGACATCGACTGGATCGACGCGCTCTACAAGGCGTATCTGACCGGCATCGTCGGCATCGTCAGCATCGCCCTGCTGTCCGCGTGGGCGGGCGGCGACCGCGTCGCCACATCCACCGCCCAGAAGGTCGCGGCCGACGGACCGGCGCTGCTCGGCCTGCTCGCCGCCGTTGTCGTCACGGTCGGGCTCCGCAGCGGTGAGCGGGGCGGTCCGCTCGCCATCGAGGCCGCCGACGTGCGCCACGTCCTGCTCGCGCCCGTGCGCCGAGAGATCGCGCTCGGACCGATCGCGCAGCGCCAGTTGCGCCACGTCGCGTTCACGGGCGGGCTCGTCGGCATCGTCGCCGGGCAGCTCGCGTTCCGCCGCCTGCCCGGCAACGACATCGCGTGGATCGTCGCCGGCGCGGCATTCGGCGCGTCGCTCGCCGTCGGGTTCGCCGGCGCGGCCATGACCGTGTCGGGCCGCCACGTGCGTCGCCCGCTGGGGTCGCTCGTCGGCGTCGCGCTCGTCGCGTGGTCGATCGTCGACGTGCTCACCGACCACCTCACGTCGCCGCTGTCCTTCTTCGGCCGCCTCGCGCTGTCGCCGATCCGCTTCCACGTCGTCGACGTCGTGCCCGCGCTCGCCCTCCTCGCGCTCGCGGCGCTCGGCTACGCGTCGATCGGGGGCACGTCGCTCGAGTCGTCCGAACGGCGTGCCGCGCTCGTCGGGCAGATGCGCTTCGCCGTGACGTTGCAGGACGTCCGCACGGTGCTGCTCCTGCGCCGCCAGCTCGCGCAGGAGCTGCCGCGCTCGCGCCCGTGGTTCCGCGTCAACCGCGGCCCCGCGGTGTGGGTGCGCGACTGGCGTGGCGTCGCCCGGTGGCCCAAGGGGCGGATCGCGCGGGTCGTCGCGCTGGGCGCCGTCGCCGGCGCCGCCGCTCGTGCCGTGTGGGACGGGACGACGCCGCTGATCGCCGTCGCCGGGCTGGCGATGTTCGTCGCCGCCCTCGACGCCGTCGAGCCGCTCGGGCAGGACCTCGACCACCCCGACCGCGGTTCGAGCGTGCCGATCGTCGCCGGGTCGCTGCACCTGCGTCATCTGTCGACGGCGTTCGCGGTGACGCTGCTGACGGGCGCGGTCGGCCTCGCCACCGCGGTCGCCATCGGGCCCGACCGCGCGCTCACGGCGCAGGTCGGCGCGGTGACGCTCGTCGTCGCAGCGGGCGCGGCGGTCGCGGGCGCGGCGGGGAGCGCGATCACGAGCGATCCCGCGAGCCGTGGCGAGTACGCGGCGTTGCTCCCGCCCGAGGCGCTCGGGTCGATCACCGCGATGCGCCTGGTGTGGCCGGCCGCGGTCGCCATCGCCGGCTTCGTCCCCGTCGTCGTGGCGCGTGCCGCGTACACGAGCACCAACCCGACGGCACCGTCGCCGGTGCAGGCGGCGACGAGCGTCGGCATCATCGTGCTGCTCGTCGTCGCGTTCGTCGGTGCGTGGGTCCGCTTCCGCGACGACGCCCGCAAGTGGATGTCGGACGCGTTCGCCGAGGCGAAGGCATCGACGGGAGCATCGTCCTCATGACGGTCCTCGAGGCCGAGAAGCTCACGAAGGACTACGGCGACCTCGTCGCCCTCGATGCCCTCGACCTCACCGTCGACGCCGGCGAGGCGGTCGTGCTCGTCGGGCACAACGGCTCGGGAAAGACGACGTTCCTGCGCATGGCCGCCGGGCTGCTCGATCCGTCGTCGGGCGAGGTCACGATCGCCGGCAACCCCGCGGGCTCGCTCGAGGCCCGCGCCGACCTCTGCTACATCCCCGACAACCCCGTGCTCTACGACGACCTCGACGTCTGGGAGCACCTCGAGTACACCGCCCGGCTGCACGGCGCCGACGGCTGGGAGAAGCGGGCCGAGGAGCTGCTCGAGCAGCTCGGGCTCATCGAGCGCATCGACGACCTGCCGGCGACCTTCTCACGCGGCCTGCGCCAGAAGACGTCGCTGGCGCTGGCGTTCGTGCGGCCGTTCAAGGTGCTGCTCGTCGACGAGCCGTTCGTCGGTCTCGACGCGTCGGGCCAGGCGACGGTGCTCGACCTGCTCGACGAGTCGGCGCGCGCCGGTGTCGCCGTCGTCGTCGCCAGCCACCAGCTGGAGATCGTCTCCCGCTCGTCGCGCTGCGTCGCGCTGCGCGACGGCGAGCTCATCTACGACGGCGCCGCCGACGCCGCCGACGTCCTGTCGCTCGTCAAGACGTAGCGATGCGCTCGGCGATGAAGTCGATCGCCTTCGTGAGCCGCTCGAGGTCGTCGGGCTCGATGGCCGGGAACATCGCCAGCCGCAGCTGGTTGCGGCCGAGTTTCCGGTACGACTCGGTGTCGACGATGCCGTTGTTGCGCAGCACCTTCGCGACGGTGGCGGCGTCGACCGACGGGTCGAGATCGACGGTGGCGACCGTGTGCGACCGCATGGCCGCGTCGGACACGAACGGCGACGCGTACGGCGACGCGTCCGCCCACCCGTAGACGATCGACGCCGAGCGGTCGCAGCGACCGGCGGCGAAGTCGATGCCGCCGCTGGACTCGAGCCAGTCGAGCTGCTGCGCGACGAGGAACAGCGTGGCGAGCGCGGGCGTGTTGAGCGTCTGGTCGAGGCGGCTGTTGTCGATCGCCTGCTGCAGGTCGAGCACCGCCGGCACCCACCGGTGCGGTACGAGCCGGCCGACGCGCTCGATCGCCGCCGGTGACATGGCCGCGAGCCACAGCCCGCCGTCGGACGCCAGTGCCTTCTGCGGTGCGAAGTAGTAGACGTCGAACTGCGACGCGTCGACGCGCAGACCCCCCGCCGCCGACGTCGCGTCCACGAGGACGAGGCCGTCGCCGGCGGTCGTCCCCGACGGTCGCTCGACCGTCATCATCACGCCCGTCGACGTCTCGTTGTGCGTGAGCGCGTACGCGTCGACGTCTGGCGTCGCCTTCGCCTCCGGGTGCGATCCGTACTCCGACTCGATCACCTCTGGGTCGTCGAGGAACGGCGCCGCCTTCGCGGCGGCGGCGAACTTCGACGAGAACTCGCCGAAGACGAGGTGCTGGCTGCGGTGCTCGATCAGACACAGCGTGGCGACGTCCCAGAACAGCGTCGACCCGCCGTTGCCGAGCACGACCTCGTAGCCGTCGGGCAGGCCGAGCAGGTCGGCGACGCCCCGCTTGACGCGGGCGACGACGGACTTCACGCCCTTCTGGCGATGGCTCGTACCGAGGAACGACGACGCGACCTCGGCCAGCGCGGCCACCGCTTCCGGCCGCACCTTCGACGGCCCCGACCCGAACCGCCCGTCGCCGGGGCGCAGCTCGTCGGGGAGGGTGATATCGGGAAGGGGGGCCTCGCTCACTGTGAGAGCATGGCACCCGATGGGACGAGTCTCCGAACGAGTAGGTGCCATCGCGGAGTCGGCGACGCTCGCCATCGACGCCAAGGCGAAGGCCCTCAAAGCGGCGGGCAAGGACGTCATCGGCTTCGGCGCCGGCGAGCCCGACTTCCCGACGCCGGAGCGGATCGTCGAGGCGGCCGAGCGGGCGTGCGCGCAGCCGAAGTACCACCGCTACACGCCGGCCGCGGGGCTCCCCGAGCTGCGCGAGGCGATCGCCGCGAAGACGCGGCGCGACTCGGGTTACGAGGTCACCGCCGCACAGGTGCTCGTCACGAACGGCGGCAAGCAGGCGGTGTTCAACACGTGCGCCACGCTGCTCGATCCCGGCGACGAGGTGCTGCTCACCGCGCCGTACTGGGTGACGTACCCCGAGGCCGTCGCGCTCGCCGGCGGCCACACCGTCGTCGTCGACACCGACGAGTCGACCGGCTTCCGCGCCACGGTCGAGATGCTCGAGCGCCAGCGCACGCCGAGAACGAAGATGCTGATCTTCGTGTCGCCGTCGAACCCGACCGGCGCCGTCTACTCACCCGACGAGATCCGCGCGATCGGCGAGTGGGCCGCCGACAACGACGTCTGGGTGATGACCGACGAGATCTACGAGCACCTCGTGTACGGATCGGCGACGTTCGCGTCGATGCCCACGCTCGTGCCGGCCGTCGCCGACCGCTGCGTCGTCGTGAACGGCGTGGCCAAGACGTACGCGATGACCGGCTGGCGCGTCGGGTGGATGATCGGGCCCGACGACGTCATCAAGGCGGCGACGAACCTCATGTCGCACTCGACGTCCAACGTCGCGAACGTCTCCCAGGTCGCCGCGCTCGAGGCCGTGTCCGGTGACCTTTCGGCGGTGGCCGAGATGCGCGCCGCGTTCGACCGGCGCCGCCAGACGATCCACTCGATGCTCAACGACTGTGCCGGCGTGGAGTGCGTCGAGCCCGAGGGCGCGTTCTACGCGTTCCCGTCGTTCAAGGGCGCGCTCGGCACGCGCATCCGCGGGCGGCTGCCGATGTCGACGCTCGAGCTCGCCGAGCTGCTGCTCGAGGAGGCCGAGGTCGCCATCGTCCCCGGCGAGGCGTTCGGCGCGCCGGGGTACGCCCGGCTGTCCTACGCGCTCGGCGACGACGACCTCAAGCAGGGTGTCGCCCGCATCCAGGAGCTGCTCGGCGAGGCCGAACCGGCCTGATCCGCGGACACCCCCCACCGAACTCGGCGTAGTTCGTTGCGCTCTGCGCAACTTTCTACGCCGAGTTCGATCGGGGCAGCCGCAGTCTCAGCGCCGGGTTCGGGTTCTCGTCGAACCCCATCGACCGGTAGAGCGCGAGCCCGTCGGGCGACGCGTGCAGCTCGACGAGCAGCACGTCGTTGTCCCGGCACCAGTCGACGACGGCCTGCATCACCGCCCGCCCGAGCCCGCGGCCCCGCCACGCCGCCTCGGTGCAGACGTACTGCACGTAGGCGGTGCGGCCGCTCGGGTTGCGCGGGTGGGGGAGCCGTGCGCTGATGACGGCGGCGGCGTTGGCGACGAGGCGGCCACCGCCGGCGGGGTCGTCGACGACGAACGCGACGACCGAGCCGTCGCCCACCCGGGCCGCGACCGTGTCGGCCGCTCGGCGGCGGAAGTCGTCGTCGGGCTCGAGACCGAGCGCCTCGAACATCAGGACCCCGAGGCGGGCGATCTCGGCCGCGTCGCTCGGTAGGGCGGGGCGCACGTCCACGCCGACATCGTGCACGAACGCATTACGTCCGCATGGTGCATATCCGCGACCATGAACCCCGTGGGTCGCATCCTCGTCACCGAAGAGCTCGCCGAGCGCGGCCTGGCCGCCATGCGCGACGCCGGGCACACCGTCGACGTGCGCCTCGGCCTCTCCGCCGAGGACCTGCTCGCCGAGGTCGCCACCGCCGACGCGGTCGTGATCCGCAGCGCCACCAAGGTGACCGCCGACGTCCTCGCCGCCGCGCAGCAGCTCGTCGTCGTCGGCCGGGCCGGCATCGGCCTCGACAACGTCGACGTGCCGGCGGCGACCGCCCGCGGCGTCATGGTCGTCAACGCGCCGCAGTCGAACATCCTGAGCGCGGCGGAGCACACGATGGCGCTGCTGCTGAGTCAGGCCCGCAACATCCCGCAGGCCAACGCCGCGCTGAAGGCCGGCCGGTGGGAGCGCTCGAAGTGGGAGGGCGTCGAGCTCCACGGCAAGACGCTCGGCGTCATCGGTCTCGGTCGCATCGGCGCGCTGGTCGCGCAGCGGGCACTGGCGTTCGGCATGCGGCTGATCGCGTACGACCCGTACGTCTCGCCCGACCGGGCGCGCCAGATGGGCGTCGATCTGCGTGACCTCGACGCCGTCGTCGCCGACGCCGACTTCCTCACGATCCACCTCCCGAAGACGCCCGAGACGATGGGCCTCATCGGCACCGACCTGCTGAAGAAGGCCAAGCGCGGCGTCCGCATCGTCAACGCCGCGCGCGGCGGCATCGTCGACGAGGCCGCGCTCGCCGAGGCGATCCGTGACGGCCAGGTCGACGGCGCCGCGCTCGACGTGTTCGCCGACGAGCCGACGACCGAGTCGCCGCTGTTCGACCTCGACGCCGTTGTCGTCACGCCGCACCTCGGCGCGTCGACCAGGGAGGCGCAGGACAAGGCCGGCCAGACGATCGCCGAGCAGGTCGTGCTCGCGCTCGCCGGCGAGTTCGTGCCGTTCGCCGTGAACGTCAGCGCGACCGAGGCGTCGGAGACCGTGCGGCCGTACCTACCGCTGGCCGAGCGGCTCGGCTCGATCTTCGCGGCGTTGAGCGAAGGCCTGCCGCCGGTGATCGAGGTGGCGTACGCCGGCGGCCTCGCCGACTACGACACGCGCATCCTCACCCTCGCTGTCCTGCGCGGTGCGCTCGGCGGGGTGACCGACGAGCCGGTGTCGTACGTCAACGCGCCGCAGCTCGCGGACCAGCGCGGCATCGAGGTGCGCGAGTCGAAGACGACGACGACGCACGACTACGTCAACCTCGTCACCCTGCGGGGCGGCGACCACGGCATCGGCGGCACGCTCGCCGGGCTCAGCGGCGAGCCCCGCATCGTGATGATCGACGGGCACAAGCTCGACGTCCCGCCGGCGCGCAACATGCTCCTGGTGCGCAACGACGACCGGCCCGGTGTGATCGGCGTCGTCGGCACGACCCTCGGCGCCGCCGAGGTCAACATCGAGGACATGGACGTCGGCCGCATCGAGGGCGGCACGGCGATGATGGTGCTCTCGACGACGCAGCCGGTCCCCGCGGACGTCATCGACCAGCTGCGGTCGGCGCCGGGCGTGACGAGCGTCGCCGCCATCAGCCAGGGCTGACTGGCGACTCTCTCGCCTTCTTGTCACGGCTGGCCACCGTATGTGTGGTCCACGGTGACGAGAACCGGGAGGTGCGTGCCTAGCGCTTCGCCTTCTGCAGCCCGTCGGCGACGGCGTCGGGCTCGGTCGCGTAGCAGCGGTCGGGCTTGCACCGGTCGTAGGCGAGCATGCCCGGCAGGTGGAACAGCTTGCTGCTGAGCTTCGCCTTGATCGGATGCGACGGTGGGCAGACGTTGCCGCTCGGCTCGACCCAGATGCGTGCGTCGGCGGGCTTCCTCGTCGCCCGCTTCTTCGCCGGCGACGGCGCGGGTGACGCCTTGAGCGGGCGCTCGCGCCGGGGCGGCGGCGTCTCCTCGACGACGGCGGGCGCCTCGACGAACGTCGCCGCCTCCATGACCGGTTCGGGCTCGGTGGGCTTCGCGGTCGTCCGGTCGACGGCCGGCCACGGCGACGGCGGCGCGACGTGCGGCGGTGGCTCCTCGTTGGCGCGCCACGACTGCATCACCTTCACGACGGCGACGACGATGCCGACGAGCAAGCCGAGCCGTAGTCCCCTCCGAAACGACCGACGCACCATCACCCGAACCCTATGCCTCTCGATGTTCCCGCTTGACCTCGTCCACGTGCTCTGGGAACATTCGTCCGATGGCCGCGACCCTCCTGTCGACCGTCCTCCTTCTTACCTAGCGGCGAGCACGCCACCGAGCGAGCTCGCCTTCGCCTCCTGCGCCTCCGGGCCCAGGAGGTTTTTTGTTGCCCGAATTCACGAACGACCGCTGGAAAGGACGCCAGTCATGAGCGACCGAGTGCTGATCTTCGACACCACGCTGCGCGACGGTGAGCAGTCGCCGGGCATCGCGCTCGACGTCGCCGAGAAGCTCGAGATCGCCGAGCAGCTGGCGCGCCTCGGTGTCGACGTGATCGAGGCCGGGTTCCCGATCGCCAGCCAGGGCGACTTCGACGCCGTGCACTCGATCGCGTCGGCCGTGCGCGGGCCGGTCATCTGCGGCCTGTCCCGCACCGCCCGTGCCGACATCGACCGCTGCTGGGAGGCGATCGCCCCGGCCGAGCGCCGTCGCATCCACGTGTTCCTCGCCACGAGCGAGACGCACATGAAGCACAAGCTGCGGATGACGCACGAGCAGGTGAAGGCCGAGGCGTCCGCCGCGGTCGCGCACGCGAAGCGGTACACGGACGACGTCGAGTTCAGCCCCGAGGACGCGTCCCGGTCGGACTTCGACTTCATGTGCGAGGTGCTGCAGCTCGCCGTCGACGCGGGCGCCACGACGCTCAACATCCCCGACACCGTCGGCTACGCCACACCATGGGACTACGGCGAGCGCTTCCGCCGCATCCGCGAGACCGTGAAGGGCGACTACACGTTGTCGGCGCACTGCCACGACGACCTCGGCATGGCGGTGGCCAACTCGCTCGCCGCCGTCGACGCCGGCGCCCGCCAGGTCGAGTGCGCGGTCAACGGCCTCGGGGAGCGGGCCGGCAACGCGGCGATGGAGGAGATCGTCATGGCCCTTCGCATCCGCGGCGACCAGTTCGGCGGGCTCGACACCGGCGTACGCACCGAAGAGCTCGCCCGCACGTCGCGTCTCGTGTCGCGCCTGACCGGCTACCCCGTGCAGTACAACAAGGCGGTCGTCGGACGGAACGCGTTCGCCCACGAGTCGGGCATCCACCAGCACGGTGTGATGGCCGAGCGCACGACGTACGAGATCATGGACCCGACCGCCGTCGGGCAGGCCGGTACGTCGATCGTGCTCGGCAAGCACTCGGGCCGGCACGCGTTCCGCGACCAGCTCGAGAAGATGGGCTACCGGATCCAGGGCGACGCGCTGAACCAGGCGTTCGTGCGGTTCAAGGAGCTCGCCGACCGCAAGGTCCAGATCTCCGACGCCGACCTCGAGGCGATCGTCGCCGAGGAGCTCGGCACGAAGGTCGAGTCGGCGTTCTCGCTGGAGTCGCTCGAGGTCGTCGGCGGCACCGTCGGCACGCCGCGGGCGACCGTCGTGTTGGTGCGCGACGGCGAGAAGTCCGAGGCGACGTCCGAGGGTGACGGGATGATCGACGCCGCCTGCAAGGCGATCCGCTCGGCAACGGG
>DASSOZ010000101.1:0-44669 GCA_035700105.1 Acidimicrobiales bacterium | reverse complement strand
CCCTTCATCAGACTGAACCCCACGAGCAGGGCGAGGACGGCGGTGAGGCCGGAGAACACCAGCCAGAACCACTCGCCGCCGTGCAGATGAAAGGCCTGATACCCCCCTTCCGCGGCGAGGAGATTCGTCATGCGGATTGCTCCCTTCTCTGTTCCCTGTGCACGTAGATCTGTCGGGCGACACGTTCGCCCACGGTCCGGTCCTTGCCGCCGACGCGCAGCACGAGCGGCCCGTCGAACGGGTGCTTCTCCCGCACCTCGACCCGCACGCCGGGTCGCAGCCCGAGCGTGTCGAGGAACTCGACGACCTCGGGGTCGGTCGAGCCGCTGATCGCGACGGTGGCGACGTCGCCCTGCTCGAGGTCGTACAGGCCGGGCATCGACGGGATGTCGGCGACCTCGGGCTCGGGGATCGGGAAGCCGTGCGGGCACGTCGCCGGGCGGTCGAGCGCGACGAACAGCCGCTCCTCGACCTCCTGCGGCAGGTCGTGCTCGAAGCTCCCGGCGAGCCGGTCGGCCTCGTTCCAGGCGTACCCGAGCATGTCGGCGAGGAAGCGCTCGACGATGCGGTGGCGGCGCATGGCGGCGATCGCGGCGCGGCGCCCCTCGGTCGTCAGCTCGACGCCCTTGTACGGCTTGTGGTCCAGCAGGTGGCGCTCGGCCAGCCGCTTGACCGTGGCGGTCGCGGTGCCGGGCGAGACCCCGAGCGAGTCGGCCAGCGCGCCGGTGTGGACGTCGCCGCCGTCGCGGGACAGCCGGTACAGCGCCTTCAACGTCTCGCGCTCGGACTTCGAGAGGCTGGAATCCGTGGACAAGGCGGCCGAAACCTAGGTTTTGGCCTCCCAAAACGTCAAGTTGCCGCGGATCCTAGGACGGCCCGGACTCGAGCTTGCCCTCCAGCCGCTCGAGCGCGGACGTGAGCCGGGCGACGGCCAGCGTCAGGTCCTCCGACGTGACGACGTCGGACAGCGCGATCCGCACGGACGCCATCTCCCGGGCGAGGAACTCGGCGTCGGCCTGGGTGCGGGCGGTGACGGCGCGGTCCTGCTCGGCCTGGGCACGGTCGCGTGCCTCCTGGCGGTTCTGGGCGAGGAGGATCAGTGGCGCCGCGTACGCGGCCTGGGTCGAGAACGCCAGGTTGAGCAGGATGAACGGATAGGGGTCCCACCGCAGGCCCCACGCGATGGCGTTGACGATGATCCAGACGACCACGATCGCCGTCTGGGCGACGAGGAACCGGGCGGTGCCGAGGAACCGGGCGATCGCCTCGGAGAACCGGCCGAACGCCTCCGGGTCGTAGTGGATCCCGATGCTCCGGCCGCCGCCCGAGGGGGTGTAGAGGTCCTCGCGCCGTCTCACGTCACCGCCGCCGCGACCGCCAGCCGGTGGGGAGCACCGCGTCGAGCACGTCGTCCACGGTGACGGCCCCGAGCAGCCGGTGGTCGTCGTCGCAGACCGCCACCGCCATGAGGTCGTACTGCGCCAGCCGCTCCGCCGTCGCCGCCTCGGACAGGTGGGCGTCGACGAACACGGCGTCGTCGTCGATGCAGCGCCCGACCTCCATCCCCGGCGGTTCCCGCAGCAGGCGCTGGAACCCGACGACGCCGAGGTACGCGCCGGTCGGCGTCGTCGACGGCGGGTCGGCGACGAACACCTGGGCGGCAAGCTCCGGCGGGACCTCCGGGTCGCGCAGGCGGGCGAGCGCCTCGGCGACCGTCATGTCGGGCGTCAGCACGACCGGCTCGGGCGTCATCAGTCCGCCGGCGGTGTGCTCGCCGTAGCGCAGCAGGCGGCGAAGGTCGTCGGCCTCGTCGGGCTCCATCGCGTCGAGGAGGCGACGGCGCTGCTCACCCGGCATCTCGGCGAGGAGGTCGGCGGCGTCGTCCGGTTCCATCTCCTCGAGGACGTGGGCGACGCGGTCGAGGTCGAGGCCCTCGAGGACCTGGACGACCTCGGCCTCGGGCAGCTCCTCGAGGACGTCGGCGAGTTGCTCGTCCTGCAACATGGCGGCGAGGCGGCGGCGCTGTTCGAGCGGCAGGCGGCGGACGCGCTCGGCGACGTCGGCCGGGTGCATCTCGCGCAGGGCCGCGACCTCGTGGCCGACCGCGCTCGTGTCGAACAGCGACGCGACCTCCCGCCAGCCGACGATGCGAGCGGCGCGACGGCGCAGCCCGCCACCCGTCGGCCGCAGCGCGACCGTCGCGACCTGCCAGGCCCGTGTCCGCTCGGGCGACGGTTCGATGCCGAGGTCACTCACGATCTCGGTGTCGACCCGCCGGTCGAGCACGCCACCGGCGGCGAGCAGCTCGCCGGGTCGCAGCTCGAAGTGGCGCACGTCGATCGTGCCGCTGTGCAGCCGGACGCCGCTCGGGCCGACGTCGCCGACGCGCGCGGCGTTGACGAAGATCCGCCGGCGCTGGACCGTCGCCACGAACCCGATGACCTTCGGCGGCTCGTCCATCCGCCGCGTCGGCGAGAGGACGACGTCGTCGAGCCGCCCGATCGGCGCCACGTCGGCGTCGAGCAGCGGCAGCCGCACCAGCTTCGACACGTACAGCACCGGCGCGTCCACGCTCGCGAACCGTACGCCGGGCTCCCATTCCGCAGGCTGATGCCGTGGACCACCGCCGAGGTGGGTCTACGGCATCAGCCTGCGATAAGAGGTCCCTAAAGTTCCGGGACGTCCCTTCCGAGAACTTCTGACGTGGGGAACGACGACGTCTGCCGCTGTCCCGAGGAGCACCGGCTCGTGCTCGACGGGACGTGCTGGCGGTGCCTGGGGCGGGTGACCGAGCCGGCGCGCGCACGCGACCGGGTCGGCACCGGCCCGCGCTAGCAGCCGGCCGGGCCACGCCCAGGGGGCAGAATCGCCCCGTGAGGGTGAGGCCGCCATGTCCGAGACACGCCGGCCGCGCCCCGCGCGGCGCATCTTCACGCGCCTCGCTGCGGTCGTCGCCGCCGACCCCGCCGGCACGCGACAGGGCCTCCTCGCGCTGCTGGTGTCATCGGGCGGCGACCTCGTCGCCGGGCTGACGCTCGGCGCGATCACCCACACGCTCGACCGGCTCCCCGGCCTCCTCGTCCTGGTCCCCGCGGCGATCGGCATGCGCGGCAACGTGTTCGGCGCGCTGGGCAGCCGGCTCGGCACCGCGATCCACACCGGCACGTTCACGACGTCGCGCCGGCGCGACACCGTGGTCGGCCAGAACGTCGTCGCCGCGGTCGCGCTGTCGCTGTCGGTCTCGCTCGCGCTGGCCGTCCTGGCCAAGGCCGTCGCCGTCGGGTTCGGCCTCGAGCACACCATCGGCGTCGGCGACTTCGTCGTCATCTCGGTCGTCGGCGGGATCATCTCGTCGGCGGTCGTGCTCGTGTTCACGCTCGCCGTCGCCGGCGCGTCGGCGCGACGCGACTGGGACCTCGACAACGTCGGGTCCCCGCTCGTCACCGCCGCCGGCGACATGGTCACACTGCCGTCGCTGTGGGTGGCCACGTTCCTGGTGGGCATCGACTGGTTCACGCCCGCGGTCGCGGTCGCCGGCGCGGCCGTGTGCGTCGTCGTCGGCGTCGGCGCGCTGCGCTCGGACCTGCCCCTCGTGCGCCGCATCGCGCGCGAGTCGCTGCCGGTACTGCTCGTCGCCGGGCTCGTCGACGTCGTCGCCGGGCTGACGATCGAGAAGCGGCTCGAGTCGTTCGTGTCGTTTCCCGCGCTGCTCGTGCTGATCCCGCCGTTCCTCGAGGACACCGGCGCGCTGGGGGGCATCCTGTCGTCGCGCCTGTCGACGAAGCTGCACCTCGGCACGATCGACCCGGTCGGCGTGCCGCAGCGCGCGGCGCGGGACGACTTCGTCCTGACGTTCCTCTACGCGGTGCCGGTGTTCGCGCTCGTCGCGGTGTCGGCTGACCTCGCCGCTGCGGCGGCGGGCCTCGCGAGCCCGGGGGTGGTGAAGATGGTGCTGACGTCGCTCCTCGGCGGGTTCATCGCCACGACGTTCGCGATCGTCATCGCGTACTGGGGCGGCATCGGCGCGCACCGCCTCGGGCTCGACCCGGACAACCACGGCATCCCGCTGGTCACGTCGAGCATGGACCTCGTCGGCGCGGTGTCGCTGATCTTCGCGTTGGTGCTACTCGGGATCGCCTGACGTGACCGCGGTCTTGGCCGCGTCGACGTGGTACGGCACCGAGGTCACGACGACGCCCTCCCGGAACAGCAGCTTGCCCTTGAGGAAGAGCGCGCTCTGGTTGTGGAGGATGTGCTCGTACCACTTCCCGACGACGAACTCCGGGATGACGATCGTGATCGTGTCGTTCCGCCAGCGGGCGTCGAGCTCGTCGATGAACTGCTCGACCGGCTTGATGAGCTCGCGGTACTTCGACGTCACGACCTCGAGCGGCACCTCGACGCCGAACTCCTCCCACTGGCGCTCCATCGCCTCGCGGTCGTCGTCCTCGTACGACACGTAGAGGGCGACGATGTGCTGCGGCCGGAGCGACTCGGCGTAGTCGATCGCCTTCAGGACGCCGCGGTGGATTCGGCCGACGAGGATCACGACGGTGTGGTTGAGGTGTTCGCGCCGGACCTGGCTCGGCGTGACGGCGAGCGCGTCGCTGACACGGTCGTAGTGGCGACGAATGGCGACGAAGATCGCGATGATCACGGGTACGACGACGATCGGCAGCCACGCGCCGACCGTGAACTTCGTGATCGCCACGATCAGCAGGACGATGAACGTGGCGACGGAGCCGACCCCACTCACGACCATGCCCCGCTTCCAACCCGGCTCGCGGATGCGCCGGTGGCGCACGACCATCGCCGCCTGGCTCAGCGTGAACGACGTGAACACGCCGATCGCGTAGAGCGGGATCAGCGCGTTCGTCACGCCACCGAACACGATGATGAGCGCCGCCGCCGCGGCCGCGAGGAAGACGATGCCGTTCGAGAAGACGAGGCGGTCGCCTCGGTTCGCGAACTGGCGCGGGAGGAACCCGTCGCGGGCGATGATCGACGACAGCCGGGGGAAGTCGGCGTACGCGGTGTTGGCGGCGAGGGCGAGGATCGCCGTCGTCGCGACCTGGAGCGTCATGTAGATCGGCCCGCTCCCGAACACCGCACGGCCCATCTGCGAGATGACGGTCTCGTCGTGGCTCGGATAGGGCTGGAGGTGGTGTGCGAGCACCGACACGCCGAAGAAGAGCGTGCCGAGGAGCAGGCCCATCATCACGATCGTCTGCGCGGCGTTCTTCGCTTCCGGCTTGCGGAAGGCGGGCACGCCGTCGGCGATCGCCTCGACGCCCGTCAGGGCGACCGCGCCCGACGAGAACCCGCGCAGCAGCAGGAAGAGCCCGAGGCTGCCGCCGGCCTTCAGGGTCCCCTCGAACTCGTCGGGTTTGAACGGCACCGGGTCGATGTGGCCGAAGTACGTCCGGATGAGGCCGTAGATCACCAGGCCGCTGATGCACACGACGTAGAGGTACGTCGGCACCGCGAACAGCGCGCCCGACTCCTTGAGTCCCCGCAGGTTGGCGATCGTCACGAGCGCGATCAACAGGATGCACAGCAGGACGCGCTGATCGGCGAGGGACCGGAACGCCGGCAGCGAGATCAAGGCGGCGACGCCGGCCGAGATCGACACGGCGACGGTGAGGATGTAGTCGACGAGCAGCGAGGCGCCGGCGACGAGCGACGGGTACCGCCCGAGGTTGTCGCGGCTCACCATGTAGGAGCCGCCGCCTCCGGGATAGGCGAAGATCGTCTGCCGGTACGACGTCACGACGAGGAACAGCAGGACGGCGACGACGATCGAGATCGGCACGAGCTTCGACAGCCCGAGCGCCAGGCTCGACCCGGCCCCGGCAGCGGTGACGAAGAGGATCTCCTCGGTGGCGTACGCCGTGGAGGACAGCGCGTCGGAGGCGAACACCGGAAGCGCGACGACCTTCGACAGCCGATGGTGCTCCTGTTCGGTCGTGGCGATCGGCCGACCGACGAGGAGGCGCTTCAGTGCGGCGTACACGGGCGCGCACGGTAACCGCCACGTCGGAGTTGCAGACAACCCCGGCTGCGAGTTGCCTGTGCCGCCATGCACGTGATCGTCGTGGGGTGCGGCCGGGTGGGCTCCGAGCTCGCCGTCGCCCTCGAGCGGGACGGCCACTCGGTCTCGATCATCGACAAGAACCGCAACGCGTTCCGCCGGCTCCCGGACCGGTGGACGGGCCGCGCCGTCGTGGGGTTCGGGTTCGACCGCGACCACCTCGAGCAGGCCGGCATCCGCGAGGCCCAGGCACTCGCGGCCGTCACCAGCGGCGACAACTCGAACATCCTCACCGCCCGCATCGCCCGCGAGCGCTTCGAGATCGCCAGCGTCGTCGCCCGCATCTACGACCCGCGGCGGGCCGTGATCTACCAGCGCCTCGGCATCCCCACCGTCGCGACGGTCTCGTGGACGACCGACCAGGTGCTGCGCCGGCTGTTCCCGGAGCGCTCGACGCAGGAGTGGACCGACCCGACCGGCGGCGTGTCGATCGTGGAGCGCGCGCTGCCCGACGTGTGGGCGGGCCGCAAGCTCGCCGCCCTGGACGAGGGCGACCAGTTCCGCCTCGTGTCGGTGACGCGGGGCGGCGTCAGCCGCCTGGCGGTACCCGGGCTCGTCGGTCAGGAAGGCGACATCTTGCACGTCGCCGTCCGCCGCGACGCCGAGGACGCGCTCGAGGAGCGCCTGACGACCCACCCGGGAGAGTAGACATGCGCGTCGCCATCGCCGGTGCCGGCAACGTCGGCACCTACATCGCGTCGGACCTCCAGGAGGCCGGTCACGACGTGCTCGTGATCGAGCAGAACCCCGACCTCGTGGCTCGCGTCCAGCCGACCGTTCCCGTGCGGTGGTTCATCGGTGACGCCTGCGAGGTGTCGACGCTGCACGACGCCGGTCTCGCCGACGTCGACGTCGTCGTGGCCGCCACCGGCGACGACGAGGACAACCTCGTCATCTCGCTGCTCGCCAAGCAGGAGTTCGCCGTCCCGCGCGTCGTCGCGCGCGTCAACCACCCGAAGAACCACTGGCTGTTCAACGAGGCGTGGGGCGTGGACGTCTCGGTGTCGACGCCGCACCTGCTCACGGCACTCGTCGAGGAAGCCGTGTCGGTCGGATCGCTCGTGCGACTCCTGCAGTTCGAGGACGCCCGCCTCGTCGAGGTGCGCCTCGCCGACGACTCACCGGCGTCGGGCAAGCAGATCATCGACCTCGGCATGCCGCGCGACGGGACGATCACGGCCGTCATCCGCGAGCGCCATGTCATCGTCCCGCGCGGCGAGACGACCCTGCAGGCGGGCGACGAGGTGCTCGTGCTCGTCGCGCAGGAGGCGGAGGAGGACGTCCGCCGACTGCTCGTCGGCTGACGACTGCTCAGGGCAGCAGTTCGTACCGGGGGTTGAACAGCAGGAGCCGGCCGCCGGGGCCGGTGGGTGACCCGCGTCCGGTCACGACGAGGCGCTTGCCGGGCGCGATCCCGGCGATGCGGCGACGGCCGGTCCACATGGCCACGAGGGTGCCGGACCCGTCCGTGATCGTGGCTTCGAGCGACGGTGACCCCGCACGCGGCACGATGCGCACCGACTGGATCTCGCCGACGACCTTCGCCTCTTCACGCGATGCCAACGACGCGATCGACGTCACGTCCGGGATCCTGGAGACGAACTCGACCAGCCGCTCCTTGTCGAGCTCCTCGACCGGCGTCGTGAGCCGCTGGAGCATCTTCTTCAGCGCCACGGTCAGTCCTCTTCGAGGAGCTCTTCGTCGTCCTCGCGACGCATGACGATCCGCACCTGCGTGCCCGCGTCCGACGACGTGATGTCGAGGTCGTCGACCAGCGAGCGGATCAGCGGGATCCCGAGGCCCCGCTCGAACTTCAGCCGCGTCGGGTCGGTCACCGGCGGGTGCTCGGGCAGCGTCTCGGGGTCGAAGCCTCGGCCGCGGTCCTCGATGCGCACCTCGAGATGACCCTCGTTGTCGTCGCAGCGGATGAGCACGCGCTCGTCCGTCTCGGCGGCGTCGTGCGCCTCGATGGCGTTCGTGCACGCCTCGGACACGGCGATCTTCAGGTCGTCGATGCGGTCGTCCTCGAGGCCGAAGCTCGTCGACGCGAACGACGACACGACGAGGCGCGCGAGCGCGACGAACTCCGCGCGTGCGGGGATCTCGAGCTCGACGACGGCCCCGTCCACGGCCAGCCCGGCTTCGACGGAGACGGCTACGCCGCGACCGCGGCGTCGACGGAGTCGTGGATGGAGAAGACCTTCGTCAGGCCGGTGATCTCGAACACCTTCAGGATGCGGCTCTTCGTGCACACGAGGACGAGCTCGCCGTCGTGGCTGCGCACCCGCTTCAGGCCGCCGACGAGGACGCCGAGGCCGGTCGAGTCGAGGAAGTCGACACCCTCGAGGTCGACGATGATCTTGTGCTTGCCCTGACTCACGAGCTCGATGAGGCGCTCGCGGAAGCGGGGCGCGGTGTAGACGTCGACCTCACCTTGCACCGAGAGCACCGCCCAGCCGTCGCGCTCGGTCACCTCGAGTCCGAGATCCATGTCGCTTGCGTCCTCCTGGTCGGCCGGGTGTGGGGAACCGCCGCTCGCTACCCGCGGGTACAGCGCGTGAAACCTACCGCGCTCCTCGCGCGCCGGCGCCAGTCGGGGGCACAGTGGGCGCCGTGCTCGGGTTCGACGACCTCCTGACCGCCCTCAGCGGCGACCAGCAGTTCGTGCACGCCGAGCGGCTCCCGGCCCGTCCCGCCCGCTTCGCCGACCTCGCGACACCGCTGCCGGACCCCGTCGCCGGCGCGTTTCCCGACCGGTTGTGGACCCACCAGGCGGCGGCGATCGACCTCGCGCGAGCCGGGCGCCACGTCGTCGTCGCCACCGGTACCGCGTCCGGGAAGTCCCGCTGCTACCAGGTACCCGTGGCCGAGGCGGTGTCGGCGCCGGCGAAGGACCGTGGCACGGCGCTGCTGCTGTACCCGACGAAGGCGCTGGCACAGGACCAGCTGCGCGCGCTCGCCGTCCTCGACGTCGACGGGCTCACGGCGGTCACGTACGACGGCGACACGCCACCCGAGCGGCGGGTGTGGGCGCGGCGGCACGCGTCGGTGGTGCTGACGAACCCCGACATGCTCCACGTCGGGATCCTCCCGGCGCACGCGCGCTGGTCGACGTTCCTGGCGCGGCTGCGCTACGTCGTCGTGGACGAGCTGCACACGCTGCGCGGCGTCTTCGGCAGTCACGTCGCTCACGTCCTGCGCCGCCTTCGGCGCGTCGCCGCGCACTACGGCGCCGACCCGACGTTCGTGTTCGGCTCGGCGACGATCGGACGGCCCGGCGACCTGGCGTCGGCGCTGTGCGGTGCACGGGTCGAGGTGGTGGACGACGACGGGTCGCCCCGCGGCGAGCGCGTCTTCGCGCTCTGGAACCCGCCGCTCGTCGACGAGTCGACCGGGACACGGGCGTCGGCGAACGGCCAGGCCGCCGAGCTGCTCGCGTCGCTCGTCGAGGAGGGCTACCGGGCGATCGCGTTCACCCGCAGCCGCAAGTCGGCCGAGCTCGTCGCCCGCTACGCCCGCGGCCGGCTGGCGTCCGAGCTCGCCGCCGCCGTGCGTCCGTACCGCGCCGGGTACCTCGCGTCCGAGCGGCGCGAGATCGAGGCGCAGCTGTTCAGCGGGCGGCTGCGCGGCGTGGCGGCGACGAACGCGCTCGAGCTCGGCATCGACGTCGGCGCCCTCGACGCCTGCATCCTCGACGGCTTCCCCGGGACGATCGCGTCGCTGTGGCAGCAGGCCGGGCGCGCCGGTCGGGCCCAGCAGCGGTCGCTCGCCGTGCTCGTCGCCGGTGAGGACCAGCTCGACCAGTGGTTCATGGCCCACCCGCGCGAGCTGTTCACCCGCTCGCCGGAGCCGGCGGTCGTCAACCCGTCGAACCCGTTCGTGCTGCTCCCCCACCTCGGCTGCGCCGCGTACGAGCTCCCGCTCACGCCGGACGACGAGCGCTGGTGGGGCGACGACCTCGACGACGGCATCCGCGAGCTCGTGCTCGACGACCGGCTCGTGCTCCGCAACGGCCGAGCGGTGTGGGCGGGCGGGGGCGCGCCGGCGCCGGACGTGGGCCTGCGCACCGGCTCGTCGGACGAGTACCGCATCGTCGCCGACGCGCCGGACGGTGAAGACGGCGCGTCGGTGCGGATGATCGGCACGGTCGACGGCGCCCGCGCCTTCGAGGTCGTGCATCCGGGTGCCGTGTACCTGCACCAGGGGACCTCGTACGTCGTGGACCGGCTCGACGTCGACGACCGCGCCGCGTGGGTCAGCGAGGCGGGCGGCGAGCACGACGAGTACACGCAGCCGCGCTCGACGATCGACTTCCGGATCCTCGACGTCGAGGCATCGGTCGAGGTCGGGCGCTCGTCGCTGTCGCTCGGCGCGCTCGAGGTGACCGAGCAGGTGACGGGTTACCAGCGCATCTCGGTGTCGACGCACGAGGTCGTCGAGCGCGTCGACCTCGATCTCCCGCCCACGCGCCTCGTCACGCGGGCGTTCTGGTACACGGTTCCGGAGCGCGTGCTGGCCGACGCCGGCGTGGCGTTCGACGCCGTGCCGGGCACGCTGCACGCCGCCGAGCACGCGGCGATAGGACTGTTGCCGCTGTTCACGATCTGCGACCGGTGGGACGTCGGGGGCGTGTCGACCGCGTGGCACGCCGACACCGGGCTCCCGACGATCGTGATCTACGACGGTTATCCCGGCGGCGCGGGCGTCGCCGACCTCGGCTTCGCCGCCGCGTCCCGCCATCTGGCGGCGACGCTGGAGGCGATCGAGCGCTGTCCGTGCGACGCCGGCTGCCCGTCGTGCGTGCAGTCGCCGAAGTGCGGCAACTGGAACGAGCCGCTCGACAAGGCGGGCGCGATCGAGTTCCTACGGACCGTCCTGCGCGGTTAGCTCTTCGAGCGCGACCAGTGGTCGAGCGCCGAGAGGACGGCGAGGACGACGTAGGCGATCGCCGTCACCCACGCGACCCACCGGTGCTCCGGGTCCGCGAGCGGGACCATCGCGACGCACACCGCCGCGAACACGATGAAGACGATCGCCCGCCGGTCGCTGAACATCTCGCGCATCAGGAGAGCACCTCGATCACCTTGTAGACGACCGCCGAGACGAGGAACGCGCCCGGGATGGTCAGCACCCACGCCCACACGACCCGGCCGGCGACGCCCCACCGCACGGCGGACAGACGATGCGTGGCACCGACGCCGACGATGGCGCCGGTGATCGTGTGCGTCGTCGACACCGGGATCCCGGCCGACGACGTGAAGAAGAGCGTCGCCGCCGCCGCCGACTCCGCCGCGACACCGCCGACGGGCTGCAGGCGGGTGATCTTCGACCCCATCGTCTTCACGATGCGCCAGCCGCCCGTGAGCGTGCCGAGTCCGATCGCCGTGTGGGCGGACAGCACGACCCACAGCGGGACGTCGGCGTCGTGCGGCAGGTGGCCGCTGGCGATGAGGACGGCGAGGATGATGCCCATCGTCTTCTGCGCGTCGTTCGCGCCGTGGCCGAGGCTGAACGCCGCCGCCGACACGAGCTGGCCCCGCCGGAAGCCGGTGTGCAGCCGCTCGACGCGGTGGTAGCCGTGGAACGCCCACATGATCACCAGCGAGATGATCATCCCGAGGGCGAGGCCGATGAGCGGCGACAGCACGATGAACACGCCGATCTTGCGCAGGCCCTCTTCGAGCAGGACGTGCCCGCCGGCCTTCGCCACGGCGGCGCCGGCGACGCCACCGACCAGCGCGTGCGACGAGCTCGTCGGCAGTCCGAGGTAGAAGGTGATGAGGTCCCACGCGATCGCACCGACGAGCGCCGCGAACACGACGCCGATCGACAGCACGTCCTGTAGCACCACGTCCTTGGCGATCGTGTTCGCGACGTGCGTGCCGAATATCAGGAACGCGGCGAAGTTGAAGAACGCCGCCCACGCCACCGCGGCGCGCGGCGACAGCACGCGCGTCGACACGACCGTGGCGATCGAGTTGGCGGCGTCGTGGAACCCGTTGACGTAGTCGAACGCGAGCGCGGTCGCGACGACGATCACCACTCCGAGGTCGGTCATGTCCCCGTGATGGTTGCGTCAGGCGTGCTTGAGCACGATCGACTCGACGACGTCGGAGATGTCCTCGACGGTGTTGAGGGCCGCCTCCATCGCCTCGATGATGTCCTTCCACTTGACGACCTCGACGCCGTCGAACTCGCCGGCGAACAGCCGGCCCATCGCGGCGCGGTAGACGCGGTCGCCCTCGCTCTCGAGCGCGTCGATCGTTTCCAGGTACGGCTGCACGCCCTTCATCGACGACAGCCGGCTGACGAGCTCGACGGTGGACTCGGTCATCTGCACGAGCACGTCGGCCTGCTGGAGCAGCTCGGGCAGCGGCTCGTTGATCGACGACAGCTGGATGCGGTAGCTCACCTCGAGGATGTCGTCGACGACGTCGTCGAGCTCCTCGGCGAGCGCGTGGATGTCCTCGCGGTCGAACGGCGTCACGAACGTGCTGTTGAGACGCTGCACGATCGACTTCGTGAGCTCGTCGCCACGGCGCTCGCACTCGATGATGAGGCCGTAGTCGCGGTCCTGGCCGTCGGCGAGGATCTTGCGCAGTCGGCGGGCGCTCTCCGCCGCATTGGCGGCGGCGTCGTCGAACAGGTCGAAGAAGCGGTCGTCGGTCGGCACGAGCCGGAACCGCATGCGGGGGACCTCCTGGTGGAGCACGGCGGTGTCCGGCCCGCGTGCGGACGGGACGCGGCGAACGCTACCCCGCGACCGGCGCCGTTCGCCGCAGCAGCCACCGCAGGTGCATCGACAGGATGAACAGGACCATCGCGCCGGCGAGGAACGTCAGGAGCACCCGGCGGTTCGTCTGGGTCGTCACGACCGACCCCACGGGAAGCGCGGACGCGTCGGTCGCAACGGTCGGGAGGTCGTCGCTCGTCGCCCCCTGGTCCTGGGGGTTCAGCTGGTACGGCAACGTGTCCTTGTACCCCGGGTCGGGTGTCGGCGCGGGACCGATCGAAAGCGGGGCGGCATTCGGCTTGTAGCCCGACAGGTCGAGGCGGGCACCGGGCGTGATCCGCACTGGCGCCGCCGATGCCTGCGGCCGCAGGCCGCCCGTTGTCGCGCCGGTACCGGCGCTGTCGCCACCGCCGGTGGACGTGCCGCTCGACACCCCGCCCGCGGTGGTGCCGGTGGACCCTGCGGTCCCGCCCGATGCCGTCGTCGTCGGCGGTGCGACGCGGTCGATCGTCGTCGTCGCCGTGTTCGACGCCGTGCTGGCGATGATCGAGTTCGCCTGCACGCCACGGCGGATCGCGACGACCTGGTAGGCCAGGTCGCCGCCGTCGCCGACGTTGCCGTCCGTGTAGGTGGTGGTCGACGGCCCGACATTGGCGAGCGCGTCGAACGTGCCACCTTCGACGCTGCGCGACACCTGGTAGGCCACGAGGTCGGGCTCGCTGTTCGGCGACCACGACAGCGTGACCGTGCGCTGCGCGCCGTTCGGTTCGGCGACGAGGCGGCGCGGCGCGGCGGGCGAGAACTCGACACCGAACGTGAACGGCGCGCTCTTGCCCGAGTCGGCGGGATCGAGCGCGCCGCCGCCCGCGTGCTCAGCCGTGGCGACCGCGGTGTACATGCCGTTCGCCGGCGGCGTGTACGACACCGTGAACGACCCCGCGCGACCGCCGCACGACGAACCGGAGCAGCCGGGCAGCGACACGGGCGAACCGCCGGCGTTCGGTGTGATCGTGACCGTCACGTGGTCGACCGTGCGGTTGTTGCTCGTCGGTTGCGCACCGGAGAGCGTCGCGGTCCCCTCCGCGTCGCGGAACACGTGGTTCGACTCCGGCGAGGTGATGCCCGTCGCCGCGTGCGCAGGAGGGGCGGCGACGACGAACGGCGCGGCCGCGGCGGCGAAGGCCGTCAGCGCGACCGTGAGACGGCGGACGGTCGCGCTCATGCCGCGTCGGCTCCGTCGCGCAGGAAGTTCGCCTTGATGACGAGGCGCTGCTTCGCCGACCCGCGCGGGTGGCATGTCGTCAGCGTCAGCTCGCGATCGGCGGCGGGGTTGATCACCGACGTGTCGGTCTTGTCGACGGCGAACGGCGCCTTGGCGACCTGGTACGTGCACGCGCCGATCGGCGTCTCGAGGATGATGACGTCGCCCGGCGAGAGCTTGTCGAGGTTCGAGAACGGCTTGCCGTAGGTCGTCCGGTGACCGGCGATGGCGACGTTACCGATCTCGCACGGCAACGGCGTCTGCGGGTAGTGGCCCGCGCCGGCGCGCAGCGCGCTCTGCGACGTCCCTTCGACGACGACGACGTCGACGCCGATCTTGGGGATCTTGATGCGGGTCAAGCTGTCACCGGTCTCGACGCGGCGTTCCCGGTATGCCTGCTCGAGCTCGGGACTGGCCAGCTGGCGGTCGAGTCGGGCCTGTATGCGGTCCTGGTAGACGTTCGTGGCGAAGGGATAGCCGAGCAATCCGATGCCGACGAGCAGCAGGGCGACGGAGAGGAGCGAGATCCCGCGGCGCGCCCACGGTCGTGTGCGCAGCGCCTCGAGAAGGAAGTTGAGTCCGTCGCTCCGGGGTCGTGGTTGTGATGTGGAGTCCATGTCGACCTCGTTCAAAGGTATCGAGGCCCCCGGACGGTGCGTCCGAGGGCCTCGACTGGTGCTATCGGCGTGTCCTCAGCGCTTCCTCAGCGGGTGCGCAGGACGAAACGACGGGTGAGCACGGCGGCGACGATGAACGTCGCGCCGGCCACCGGGATCCACGGGCCGGGCCCGCCGGTGCGAGGCAGTTCGGGGGCGACCCGGGGCGTCTCGACGTTGTCGAGCACGGCGGGGCTACCGGCGACACCGGCCTCGGCGTGGGCCAGGTCGAGGTTCACGCCGCCGTTGACGCCCTTGAGGAGATGCAGGCTGACGCCGTCGGCGATGGCGCCGACCGAGCCGTCTGCGTTCTTCACCGTCGAGCCGTTGCCGACGATGATCTCGGACTCGAGCGGCGTGCCCTCGAGGAGCTTGATCGACTGGCCGGGCGCCACCGCGATCTCCTGCTTCAGCGCACCGGCGAGGTTGGTGACCACCCGGACGATCGCCGGATCGAACGCGGCGTTCGACGTGCCGGCCTGGCGGTCGTAGGTCGACGTCGCGTTGGCGCTGCCGACGATGATGCTCACGAGCGGAGCGGAGACGCCGTTGACGACCGCGCCCACGGGGAGCAGGTCGATCTGGGCGCCGGCAGCCGTTGCCTTCGAGGTGACCGCGTTCGCGACGGTGCTGACATCGGAGACCGTCTTGCCGACGCTCACCTTGAGCGTCTGCGTCGCCTGGAGCTGGTCGATCAGCGTGCCGACCGTGTCGCTCGTGCTGATGCCGAGCTGGCTCGTGACGGCGTCGAGCTGACCGAGGACCGGCGTCAGCGCGCTCTGGACCTGGTCGATCGTCTCGTTCAGCTGCGGGACCTTGTCGAGGATCAGGTTCGCACTGAGGTCGAAGTCGGCGACGCTGCCCTCACTGAGGACGTGGGGCGCACCGTTGACGATCTGGCTCAGCGACGACGAGCACGCGGTCGCGAGCTTCAGACCGATCTGCTCGAGCGCGGCCGGGGTGCTGATCGGGCCGCACTGGTCCTTCTGCTCCTGCGTGCCGTTGGGCGTTCCGCTGACCGACGCCTTCGACGTCGTCGCGTTGCCGGCGGGCAGCAGCTGCCCGGCCCCCTCGGCGAGGGCCTCGAGCGTGGAGGCCACCTTGCCCTTCGAGAACCCGAGGGTCAGCTTCTGACCGAGCACGTCGAGGTTGAGTGCGGTGCCAGTGGCACTCCCGACGTAGTTCTCGTTCGCCGCTGCGCCGGCGGGTGTTGCGATGAATGCCCCTGCGACGACCGCAGTCGCTGCGGCGGCGCCGATTCGACGGATGGTGTTGCGCATTGTCTGTGCCCGCTCTCCTCTGACAGCCCCGACCCCGGGGGCTAGGTCTCTGTGCCTGCGACGTCGTGGTCCGACAGCGTCAGAACGCTCGTTTCGTCGATCTCTGACGCGAGTCCTGTCTTGGAGTCGTCAAATGATCGCGCGCAGTGTCCGGTCGCGCAGGGTTTGTCCGGATTTCGCGGCGAAAATGGTCCGTTCGGCTCACCCTGCGTGCGGCGGTCCCGCCGATCGCGTGCCCGCCCGTCACTGCTCGACTCGCATCGCCGCGCTCGCGGTCAGCTCGACGTCGGGCACGAGCGCACCGGCGAGCGGGACGTCCGTCGGCGCCCGGTAGCGCACGGTCGCCGTGACCCGACTGCCGGGGCCGTCGCGTCCCCGTAGCCGGACGTCGATGCGGTCGCGGGAGAGGCCGGTGGACTCGATGGCCGCGTCGGTCGGGCCCGCGGTGCCGCCCTGCACCGCGGCCTGGCGGGCCGCCTCGCGCGCCGCGTGCACGACGAGGACCAGGTCGCGCCCGACGAGCGCGACCTGGACCACGACGAGGGCGACGAGCGCGATCACCGGGAGGACGAGAGCCAGTTCGACCGTTGCCTGGCCGGCGTCGTGTCGCCGTCCCGACATCGGTGTCAGCCCTTGCCGGCCTTGCCGACGAGCTTGTCGAGCACGGTGTCGAGCAGCTTGCCGATCGTGCCGCTCTTCACCGCCCACGTGGCGACGACCATGGCGACGGCCGCCGCGCCGAGCAGGACCAGCGCGTACTCGGCGGTGGCCTGGCCGTGCTCGCCGCGACGCCGGCGGACGTCGGCGACGTGGTGGGCGGCGTGCCCGGCCAGCCCGAGGAGGGCGGTGTGGACGTGGACGTAGAGGTCGAGGAGCATCGAGCGCTCCCCCTTTCACGTGTTCGTGGTGTGTTTCAGAGGCGCAGCGACCGGGCGGCGCTGGCGATCAGGGGCCCGACGGTGAGCAGGCCGAACGCGGGGAGGGTGCACGTGACGAGGGGGAAGAGCAGGGTCACCGGCAATCGCCGGGCCGCTTCCTCGGCCCGGCGGCGACGCAGCCGTCGGGCGTCGTCGGCGAGACACACGAGGCCGTCAGCGAGCGGCGCGCCGTAGCGCTCGCTGGCGGCGAGGGCGGCGACGAGCGGGCGGACGGCGTCACCGGCCCGGTCGGGCGCGGCGAGGTCGTCGAGCGCGTCGGCCGTCCGGCGGCCGAGATCGATGGCGTCGACGGTGCGGGCGAGCTCGGCGCCGATCGGCGAGTCCGCGCCGGTGCGGCGGGCGACCGCCCGCAGCGCGAGCGGCACCGTGAGACCGGCGTCGACCGCGAGAAGGAAGAGGTCGACGACGTCGGGGACCGCTCGGGCGATCTCGTCCGTGCGCTCCCGCCGTCGTCTCCTTCGTCGGTGCGCGGGCCACCACCACGCCGCGGCCGCGGCGAGCGCCGCGGCGACGACGGGTGCGGTGGGTGCGATCACCACCGCGCTCGCACCGGCGAGGACCGCGCCGCCGAGACGGCGTTGCCGGTCCTCGTCGTGCGTGCGACCGACGACGCGGCCGATCGCACGAGTGAGATCACCGAGCGGGAGGCGTCGCCGGGAGCGACGCGCGGCGGGCGGTTTCTCGGCAGCGAGCGCGCGTACACGAACCGGCGCGGGCCGGGCGTGGGCCGCGGCGGCGAGGACGAACGCACCCCATGCCCCGCCCAGCAGCGGCGCGAGCGCCGACATCACGCCGCCACGCGCGCGGTGATGCGGTGCATCCAGGCCGCCGAGACGGCGTCGAGCCCGACACCGAGCAAGAGCAGCGCCAGACCGAGCGGCGTGCGCAACAGGAACGAGGCGCTGGACGGGTCGACCGCGACTGTGAGCGCGCAGAACAGGACGGGCGCGACGGCGATGACCAGCGCGGAGGTGCGCGCCTGCGACGTGAGCGCGCGCACCTCGCCGTGGAGCGCGGCGTGTTCCCGCAGTGTCGCGGCGACGCCGTCGACGGCGCGCGCCTGGGCGCCGCCCGTCTCGGCGCCGAGGCAGAGCGCGGCCGCGGCCAGGTGGGTCGACGGCAGCGATCGCCGTTGCGCCCACGCTTCCACCGCCGTCACGAGTGGGCGTCCGAGCCCACACTCGGACGCGATCGCACGGAAGTCGCCGCCGACTGCGCCCGGGGCCGCGTCGCCCGCCTCGCCGATGGCCTGCTGCAACGATGCGCCGGTCCGCAGTGACCGGGCGACGAGATCGAGGCCCAGGGGCAGCGCCAGCGCGTACAGGCGGTCGCCGCGGCCGCGCAGCGCGACGAGACCAGCTGCGCCTGCGGCGGCGAGCACGTTCGGGAGCAGCACGGCAAGCGCGGGGCCGCCGAGCGCGGCGCCGACGCCGCACGCGATCACGACGCCGGCCGCCGCCCCTGTTGCCACGGCGTCCGGCGGCGCGGCGATGCCCGCGCCGGCGAGCGCCGAGATCAATCGCGCGGGCGCGCGCACGACGAACGCCGACGGCGGCCGATCGGCGACCGCCGCGTCGAGTCGCCCTCCCACGCGGTACGTCCACCGACGCCGGACGACGGCACGCGCCGCGACGAGCGACGCCAGCACGAGCCCAGCGGCGTACACGCCCGACCACCGCGCCCACGCGGTCACGACGGCCACGCGACATCGGCGGCGCGGGACGGGCGCGCGGGGCGAGCAACCATCGCCGTCTCGTCGGCGAGCAGTCGGGTCGTCACCCGGCCGTCGCCGCCCGGTGTCGGCGACACCTCGGCCACCGCGACGACACGGCGCTGCCCGCCCGGACGGCGGGCGATCTGCACGACGAGGTCGAGCGACGACGCGAGCTGCTCGCGCACCGCCGCGAGCGGCAGCGCGACCTCGGCCATGAGGACCATCGTTTCGATGCGCCGCACCGCATCGTCGGGGCTGTTGGCGTGGCACGTCGAGAGCGACCCCTCGTGGCCCGTGTTCATCGCCTGCAACATGTCGAGCGCCTCGGCGCCGCGGCACTCGCCGACGACGATGCGGTCGGGTCGCATTCTCAGCGCGTTGCGGACGAGCTCGCGGATGCGGACCTCACCGGCGCCCTCGGCGTTCGCCGGCCTCGCCTCGAGCCGGACGACGTGGTCGCCCGGCAGCCGCAGCTCGGCGGCGTCCTCGATCGTGATCACGCGCTCGTGCACCGGCACGACGGAGCCCAGCGCGTTGAGCAGTGTCGTCTTGCCGGCACCCGTACCACCCGACACGAGCACGTTCATGCGTGCCCGCACCGCGTCGGCGAGCAACGACGCGACCGGCGGGGGGCAGAACGCGTCGAGCGGCAGTGCCCGCGCCCCGAAGCGGCGGATCGTCAGGCACGGCCCGTCGACGGCAAGGGGTGCCACGACGGCGTGCACGCGCGACCCGTCGGGCAGCCGCGCGTCGACCAGTGGCGACGCGCGGTCGACGCGCAGCCCGAGCGGTGCGACAACCCGCTCGATGATCGACGCGACCTGCGTCGCCGAGAGTCGCACGCCCGCGTCCTCGACCGCGCCGTCGCGCTCCACCCACACGCGGCCGGCCGAGACCATCACGTCGGTCACCGCGGGATCTGTGAGCAGCGGCTCGAGCGGTCCCAACCCGCCGACGTGGGCGACGACGTCGCGCACGAGCCGGTGGGCCTCCGCCGGCGGCAACAGCGGCGCCTCGGCCGCGACGAGCCGGGCCACTCGCTCCGCGAGCGCACCTGTGGCGTCGGCACCACCGGCCAGCAGTCGCGCGTGCACCCGCGCCGCGACGGCCGCCGGGGACGACGACGCGGCCGTCACGCCGCGTCCCGCAGCGCTCGGTGCAGCCCGCGCGGCAGGCGCGTCGCCAGGAGACCGGCGTCGACGGCGCGGGCGACGAGCGGGTCGAGCTCGATCTCGGCACGCACGGGCGCACCCAGCACGTTCTCGACGTCGCGCCGCCCGAGCGAGCGGCCGGGCTCGGTGACGAGCACGACGCCCGACGGCCGCACCGGCGCGCGCAGCGCCCGTCGCAACGCGACGTAGCACGGCCGCACGACGCACAGCGACAACGTCGCGCCGGCGGCGACGGAGACCTCGGCGTCGTCGCGCAACGTGCCGCAGTCGCACACGACCGGCGGGCCGAGCCCCGACAGCGCGGTGACCAGGTCATCCGCCCGACCGTCGCCGGCGCCGCCCGCGGCGCCGGCCGCGCCCGCCGGCAGGACCGACAGCCCCGGCGCGTCCGCCGGCACGAGCAACCGGCGCAACGCGTCGACACCGACATCGGCCGACGCCGCCAACCACTGGCGCAACCCGCGGTCCGACGGCGGGTCGGCCATCCCGAGCACGATCGGGACGTCGCCCTCGAGATCGGCGACGACGGCGCCGCCCCGCAGTTCCTCGGCGAGCAGCAGACCGAGCGTCGCGGCGACGACGGTGGTGCCCGACCCGCCCTTCGGCGACCAGCAGGCGATCAACAACGCTTCCTCCCCGGACGAGCGCGCAACGGCACGGACCGGGGGAAGCGGTGCGGCGGAGCATATGGGCCGAAGGCGACGCCGGCAAGGGTCTGCACGCGACGACCCGCTCGTATGCTCGCCCGCCGTGGAGGCCGCGTTCTTCGACCTCGACAAGACGGTGATCGCGAAGGCGTCGATGGTCGCGTTCGGCAAGCCCTTCTACCAGCGCGGCCTGCTGTCACGCCGCACGTTGCTGCGCGCGCTGTGGGGTCAGCTCGTCTACATGCAGATCGGCGCGAGCGAGGAGACGCTCACGAAGATGCGCGACCGCGCGCTCGCGCTCACGCGCGGCTGGGAGCAGACGCGCATCAGCGCGATCGTCCGCGAGACCCTCGAGGAGGTCGTCGAGCCGATCATCTTCAGCGAGGCAGCCGACCTCATCGACGAGCACCACGCCGCCGGTCGGAAGGTGTTCATCGTGTCCGCCTCGCCCGAGGAGATCGTGGCACCGCTCGCGCAGTACCTCGGTGCCGACCAGGCGATCGCGTCGCGCGCCCGCCTCGATCGCCACGGTCGCTACACCGGCGAGATGCAGTTCTACGCGTACGGTCCCGCGAAGGCAGACGCGATGCGTGAGGTCGCGCGACGGCAGGACATCGACCTGGACGCGAGCTACGCGTACAGCGACAGCGCGACGGACATCCCGATGCTCGAGGTCGTCGGGCATCCCGTCGCGGTGAACCCCGACCGCGAGCTGGCGCGCGTCGCGAAGGACCGGGGTTGGGAGGTGCGGCAGTTCGTCCGGCCGGTGCGCCTGCGCGATCGCGTACCGGTGCCGCCGTCGGGTCCGGTCGTGACCGCGGGGGCCGCGGCGGTCGGTGTGGCCGCGGGCGCGGCGCTGTGGTGGTGGCTGCGGCGACGGCCGACGCACCCGCCGTCACCGCCGCCCACCCGGGTTCAGGCGGCGCGGACCTTCTTGGCCGCGACGGCGCCGAGGGCGATGAGGATGGCGAGCATGAGGAGCTTCTTCATGCCGGGTGACGCTAGTGACGGCCGAGCGCGAGAGCCAGGGGTCAAACCGTCACGAGTCGGACCCGACCGGCGCCGCCCCTGACGTCATCGGTGGTCCGCCGGTATGGCGCTGCGGTCGCGTGGGGACACCCGGGCCGACCACGGCGGGAAGCCATACACGAAGGGGAAGACACATGGGCATCGGTACGAGCCTGTTCCTGCTCGCAACGGGAGCGATCCTGACCTACGCCGTCGACGTGCAGACCGACGGCTTCAACCTCAACACGATCGGCGTCATCCTGATGGTCGTCGGCGCCATCGGTGTGCTGCTCAGCCTCGTCTTCTGGGGCAGCTGGGGCGGCTTCCACCGCCGAGACGTCGTCGTCGACGGCGCCGCGCCGGTCCGCCGCCGCACGATCGTGGAGGAGGACGTCTGATGGGGCTCGTCGTTCTTCTGCTGCTGCTCGCGCTGCTGTTCGGCGGCCTCGGGCTGTTCGTCGAGGGCCTCAAGTGGGCGCTCATCATCGCCCTCGTGCTGCTCGTCGTCGGCGCGGTCACCGGCTACCGCGGCCGTCGCGTCGTCTGACCACGTAACGTCCCCGGCGGAGGTGTCCGGCGACCTGGTGGCGCCCCCCGCCTTCAAAGCGGGTGTGTGAGGCGATCCCTCACAGGCGGGTTCGATTCCCGTCCACCTCCGCCAACGGGCGTTCCTTCCCGGCCGGCTCGTCGTTCTCGATGTGCGTGAAGACGGTCGCGCCGGGGAGCGCGCGCTCGATGTCCCGCTCCAAGCGTTCGGACAGATCGTGGCCGCGCTCGACCGTCCAGTCGCCGGGCACCGCCAGTGTCACGTAGATGAACCGCTGCCGTCCCGCTTCGCGGGATCGCAGCGCGCGGACGTGCACCGGTTCGTGGTCGCGGTAGCGGCCGAGCACCGCCTCGATCGTGGCGAGGTCGCCTTCGGGCAGCGCGGCGTCGAGGAGACCCGTGACCGAGCGCTTCACGAGGGAGTAGCCGGTGCGCAGGATGTTGACGCCGACGAGCAACGCCACGATCGGGTCGAGCACCTCCCAGCCGAAGACGGCGACGGACGCGATGCCGACGAGGACACCCGCAGAGGTCCATACGTCCGTGAGGAGGTGCGTGCCGTCGGCGAGCAGGAGGATCGAGCGGTGGCGGCGGCCGGCGCGCACGAGCGCGACACCGACCGCGAGGTTCACCAAGGACGCCGCGGACGACAAGGCGAGCCCGAGCCCGGCCTGGTCGAGCGGCGTCGGGTCCAACAGGCGCCGCACCGAGGTCCACACGATCGCGGTGGCGGCGACGAAGACGAGGGTCCCCTCGACGGCGGCAGAGAGGTACTCCGCCTTGCCGTGCCCGAACTCGTGCTGCGCGTCGGCGGGCCGCGCCGCGGCGCGCAGCGCCAGCAGCGCGACGACCGCGGCGGTGAAGTTCACGCCCGACTCCATCGCGTCCGACAAGAAGCCGACGGACCCCGTGACCGCCGCGGCGAGGACCTTGAGCAGGATCGTGGCGATCGCCGCGGCCAGCGACGCGAGCATGTAGCGGACGAGCAGGCGGTGCTCGGGTGGCTCCCGAGCGTCGGCGGGGATCGTCGTGTCGGTCAACCTCCGTGGTGGTGCTCGCCGCCGTGCGCGGACGCGAGCGCGGCGAGGTACAGCTTGTGCGACCACACCTGCAGGCCGAGCACTGCCTCGACGTACTCACGGGCCTCCGGGACGCCGTCGTCGGCGTGCGCCTTCAGCGCCATGGCGCGGTCGAGGCGATCCTTCACCTCCTCGGCGACGACATCGACGAGGACCCGGACCAGCTCGTCCGCGGAGCCGGTCCCGATCGCGCGCTCGGCGACGGGGATCACCGGTCCGACGTCGAGGCCTGCAGGCTTGAGGCCCGTGTACGGCGCGCCCTCACCGGCGCGGTGGACGCGCACGACCGTCTCGAAGAACCACCGATCGGCGAGGTCGCCGACCTCGGCGCTCGTGCCCCGGACCGCGACCGTGCGGTCGAACGCGCTGCGCACCTCGGCCTCGCCGTCCGCGGGGACGAAGGGGAGGATCGACTCGACGCGCCCGGTTGCGAGCGCCTGTGCCGCGGCGCGCACCACCGGGCCGTCCAACGAATCACAGTGTGGCGGCATGACTGCCTCCTTCCACCCGAGCATGACGCTCGATGCCGCGGGTCGGTCAGAGGCGAAGGTCCCCTCGTCGCGCGTGATCGGGCCCGCACGCCCGGCTGACCCGGACCCCCGGTTCATGGCATGTCATGAAAGTGGGGCCGGGACCCCCGTTTTCGTCACGGATCTCGACGACAGCGACGCCTGACGCCAACGCCGCGGTCTACGAACCCATCGTCATCGACGACATCGGGCCGCCCATGCCGGGCGTCGTGAGCCACGGGATCGCGTGTGGCGCCACGAGGAGCAGCACGCCGAGACACAGCAGCACGGCGGCCGTGCCGAGTGACGCGACACGACGCCACGGGATCGTCTTCTCGATGGCGATCAGGCCGGCGACCACGGCCATCCACGTGACGCTCATGACGCCGAGCGCGAACAGGGACGCCATGAGCGCCCAGCAGCAGCCGACGCACCACGCGCCGTTCTTCGCACCCATTCGCAGCGCGCCCGTCGGACCGTCGCGCCAAGAGCCGAGCAGGAACCCGAGCGGGCTCCGGCACTTCCCGAGGCAGACGTCCTTCAGCGGCGTCAGCTGGTAGACGGCGGCGACCACCAGCGTCGCACCGGCGACCCACCGGCCGGCGCGATCCCAGTCGAGGACGCCGCCACCGATCGCGCCGACGGCGGACCCGACGGCATACGCGAGCACGCCGGCGGACGCCCACGTGAGCAGGTAGCCGGCGGTGAACAGCAGCGGCGACACCGGCGACCGCTGCTTCGTCATGCGCGAGTACAGGGCGACCGTCGGCGCGACCGACGGGAACATCATCGCCGCCATCATCACGACCCAGACGCCGGTGAACCACCCGAGCGTGCCGAGGCCGCTCCACGGGCCGTTGTCCATCCCACGCATCTCACCGGCCGTCCACCACCAGCCGGCGGCGGCGAGCGCGAAGAGCAGCGCGACGAGGCCGAGCCGAGCACGCGCCGCGACGAGCGCGGGTCGAACGCCTACCGCCGGCGCCGCCATCGACTCAGGCGGCCCAGGAGAACTCGGACGTCGAGAGTCCCGTCTTTCCCTCGTACTGGATGCCGAACGCGTTGATGCGCGACCGCTTCGCCTCGGCCATCGTCAGGTTCGACCCGACCGGGTGGAACATCCCGGAGAACCGGATGGGCTCGCCGGTCTCGATCCCGAACGGCACGATGTCCTCGATCTCGAAGTCGATGGCGTCGCCGACGCGGACCCGGTGGCGCAGGCCGTCGTCCTCCACCTCGATCGTCGCCCGCTCGACACCGAGCACCTCACCCACGAGCGGTGCGAGCGCCGCCATCGGTCCGCCGAGCTGGCCCGTGAAGACGGCGACCAGCTTGTCGAACTGCTCGTCGGTGGCGCGATCGTCGACGAACACACCCAGCCGCCAGTTGCCCTCCGTCATCACCTTCGGTGCGTCGGCGATCGCGGCGACCGTCAGCCCGGCGATGTCCGTGCCGTCGACCTGCCCCTCACGCACGTTGAAGACGAGCGTCACCCTGCAGAAGTCGTACGTCGCGCCGTGGTCGAACGAGAGGTTGCACGGACACATCAACTCGCACGAGCACGTCTCGACGTAGCTCCCCTTCAGGCTCCACGACATCGAGTCCCCCCTTGTTCGATGAGATCAGTCGCCTTCGGCGAGATCCACGTTGTAGGCGTCGTACGTGAACTCGGCGCCCTTGTGGCGATGACGGACGAGGGCACCGAGCAGACCGACGATGTCGTCACGCACGCCGTCGACGTCCACGTCGCCCTCACGGGCGAGGACCGCGTCGAGCAACGCGTTGATCTCCACGTGGTCGCGCAGGAGCAGCTCGCGGCGGCGAGCGAGTTGCGGCGCGTGGGCGACGACCTCGTCGAGGAAGCCGTCGGGCTTCTCCGTCGTGACGACGTGGTGGTCCCACGCCAGGCGCAGGTCCTCCAGCTCGTGGCGCAGGGACTTCCACCACACGCCGGCGTCACCGTGCGACGGCCGGGCCGCCGCCTCCTCGACGTCGATCATGCGCTGGCGGAGGTCCTCCCGCCGTTCGCGCACCTCGCCGATGGAGCCCGGCACATCCGTCATCGTGGGAGCGTCGCGCCGAACGGGCGGGCTGGCTAGGGCCGAAGTGCGTCGATCAGACCGCGAGCAGGTCGCGGGCGCCGTTGTCCGTCGACGGGTGGCGCAGCTTCGACATCGCCCGGGCCTCGATCTGACGGATGCGCTCACGCGTGAGGTGGAAGTGCTCGCCCACCTCCTCGAGCGTCCGGGGCTCGCCCCGGTCCAGCCCGTACCGCAGCCACAGGATCGACCGCTCACGATCGTCGAGCGGCGCCATCAGGCGCTGGATCTCGGCGGGCATCATCGCCGACGCCGCCGCCTCGAACGGCGACGCCGCGGCGCGGTCCTCGACGAGGTCGCCCAGCTCGGCGTCGCCGTCGTCGCGCAGCGGCTCGGACAGCGACAACGGCTCGGACGCGAACCGCAGCGCCTCGAGGATCCGGTCCTCGGGCAGGTCGCACTCGACGGCGAGCTCGGCCGTCGTCGCCGGCCGGCCGAACTGCAGCTCGAGCCGCTGGCGGGCCTTCTGCAGCCGGGCGAGCGTGTCGCCGGCGTGGACCGGAAGGCGGATCGTCCGCCCGGTGTTGGCGATGCCGCGGGTGATCGACTGGCGGATCCACCACGTGGCATAGGTCGAGAACTTGAAGCCCTTGCGCCAGTCGAACTTCTCGACCGCGTGCATGAGGCCGAGGTTGCCCTCCTGGATGAGGTCGAGCAGCGGCAGCCCCGAGGCCTGGTACTTCTTGGCGATCGAGACCACCAGGCGCAGGTTCGACTGGACGAACTGGCGCTCGGCGGCCTCACCGTCGTGCGCGAGCCGCCGCAGCTCCCGGCGCCGCGCCGGTGTCAGCTTGGCGAGCCGGTCGAGCTCGGCGCGCGCGGCAACGCCGGCCTCGATCCGCTGCGCGAGCTCGACCTCGCCGTCCTTCGTCAGCAGGTCGTACTGACCGATGTCGGTCAGGTACAGGCGGACGAGGTCCTCGTCGTCCCGCTCGACTCGCTCCTTGGGCACGCCGACCCCCCGGTTCTGCGGCCTTGCACTGGCCACGATAGCGACGGGGTCAAGGAACCCCGATGTGCCCGTATCGGTCGGATCGCCCGCGGAACTTGAGCGACTCGCGCGGTACCGTCCGGCGCCGTGTCCGACGAGGTGGAGCTGACGGTCGTGACGATGGCGTTCGACGCCGCCGACGGCGCGGTCGAACGGCTGGCGGCGGTGCTGTCCCGCTACGTCGTGCTCAGCCGGGGCCACGGCGGGTGCCGCAACATCGACCTCTGCGCGTCGGTCACCCGCCCTGGCCGCTTCGTGGTCGTCGAGAAGTGGGAGTCACCCGACGCCCAGCGCGTCCACTTCGACTCCGAGGACATGGTGACGATGGCGCAGTCGTGCGAGGGACTGCTCGCGGCGCCCCCCGAGATCGACCTCCTCGAGGGCATCAGCGCCCACGATCTGGCCTGACGAACCCAGGCTGATGCCGTGGACCCACGTCCACGGTGGTCTACGGCATCAACCTCGACGTTTCAGCTCGCCAGTCGGGCGGCCTCGGTCGCCGAGCAGGCGGCCTCGATCTCGGCCCACGTGAGGCCGTCGCCGTTCCAGAGACGCTCGAACATCGCGTCGGCGACGTCGGTGAAACCGTGGCGGTTGCGGAAGTGGTAACGGCGGCGCTGCTCCTGCACCGGCAGGCCGAGCCGGGCGCAGCGGCCGACGCAGTACGCGTCCCACGCGACCTGCGCGGGCAGCGAGAGCTCGGCGTCGTCGGGTGGCGTGCCGAACGCCGGGTCGAGCCGGTCCTTCACCCGGAACAGCAACCGACCGACGACGTCCTTGACCGCCGTCTCGGAGTGGTGGCGCGGCCGGCGGGCGTCCTCGAACGCGCCGCTCTCGACGCTGATCGTCACCGGGTCGAGCGACGTCACGAACGTGCGGCCCAGCGGCGTCTTCTCGTCGACCTCGACGACCATGTCGCGGTCGACACCGACGAGCGCGGCGACCTCGCCGACGATCCGTCCGATGTCGTCGGCGTCGAACAGCACCATCGTGAACGGGTTCGGCCGGATGGTGACGGCCATCAGGAGTACGCCGCCCCGGCGGCGGCTTTCTGCGCCTGCACCTCGTTCATCGCCTGCTCGGCCAGATCCGAGATCTCGTCGATCTCGTCGGTCGAGAACCCGGCCATCTCGCGGAAGCGCCGGGCGAGCTGGATCGGGTTGACCTTCTTCTCGCCGCGGAACCCGCCGAGCGAGAACAGCTTGTCGACGACGCCCTGGAACTCGAGCGCCTTGGCCCGCCGCTCGGGGTCGTTCTCGGTGAGGCGCCGCAGCCAGTCCGAGCCCATCTTCACGTGTGTGACCTCGTCGGCGAGCATCCAGTCCTCGCAGAACTCGAGCACCGGATCGCCGGAGCGGTCGCCGAACTCGCGCATCGTGTTGAACACGTCGATGGCCAGTCCCTCGAGCGCGCGGTTCACACCGGTCAGGCGCAGCACCGGGTCGGGGTTGCACGCAGCCTCGTAGAGGAACGTCGACTCCGAGAACTCGCCGACCTCGGTGCCCATCCAGTCGCCGAGCTTCACGCTGATCTCGCAGTGACGGGCCTCGTCCCAGCACTGGCGCGCCATGTCGAGCTTGAGCTGGAACGGGATGTCGTCGAAGTCCCAACACGTCCGGCCCGCACCCTCGAGGGCCTGCACCTCGCCGACGAAGATGCCGTGCATCAGCGCGCGGGCCCGGTCGGACGCGTCGGGCTTGTCGGGCGTCAGGCGGTTGTCCTTGTCGTCGCGCTGGACCGACCGCGGGTCGCGCATGCGGTCCTCCATCCGGACGCGGAAGAACCGGCTGTCGCGGGCGAGCTCCTCGACCGGGAGGTACCGCTTCATGCCGGCACGATCTCCGGCTCGGGCGCCGGCGCGGTGCCGATCGACCCCGGCCCGGCGACGCCGCCGGCGGCGACGAGCAGCTTCTCGAGCTTCGCCTGGTGGGCGGCCGCACGGTCGACGTCCGCGGGCGTCTCGAGCAGCGACTGGATGATCATCTCGCCGTCGCGCCAGTCCTCGAGCTCGTCCTGCAACGCGAACTTCAGGCTGCGGATCGTCGGAGCGTCCGTGATCGGCGACGTGCCGTTCAGGTGGTACGTGTACGCGGCGATCTTGTGCGGGATCAGCACCCGGTAGACACCGACGAGCTTCTCGATGGTGGTGTCGGGCGCCTCGGGCTCGGTGAGCGCGTCGACGAACGCGACGAGCTCGTCGTTCGGCGGGACCGTGAGGCGATCGGGGTTCATCTCCCGCAGCTCCGGCAGGCGCTTGTGCCACAGCTCGGCGTGCCACGCGTGGTGGTACGTGTGGGTGCCGAGGCGCATCTTCACGTCGAGCTCGGGGACGGTGGCGACCCAGCCGCCGAGCGCCTCGAACAGCCGCATCTCGATCCACTTGTAGTGGCCGACGCGCCGGGCGGTGTCCTCGACGCTGAACAGCCCGGGCAGCTCGCGCCGGTCCCACGGTGCGAACGCAGCGCGCGGCTTGCTCGGATCCCCCATCCCCGCTCCTTTGACTGATAGAGCCGTCAGTGAGAACGAGGATAGGTCAGGCCGGTGCCTCCGGTTGCAGGCGTGTCCGCGGCCAAGGGGCCAACTCGGACACGAGGACGCCGGCGAGGATGAGCGCGGCGCCTCCCGCGCCGACCCATCCGAGACGGTCACCGGCGAAGAAGCCGAGCACCGCGGCGAACACGGGCTCGAGCGTGAGCACGAGGGCCGACCTCGACGGCTCGACCCGCGCCTGGGCCCACACCTGCATACCGAGGGCGAGCGCCGACGCGAACACGCCGGTGAAGGCGGCGGCCAGCCACGTCGTGAGCGGGAACGCGTACCCGCCCAGGAAGAGCCCCGGCACGATGCACGCCACACCGACGACGCCGAGCTGCACCGCGTTGAGCCGGATCGCCGCGTGCTTCGGCGAGTGGTCGGCAATGAGGACGACGTGGAACGCGAAGGCGATCGCGCAGCCGATCGTCAGGACCTCGCCGCGCCCGAGCGACGGCGTCGCACCGGTGACGAGCCAGAGCCCGACGACCGCGAGGGCGACACCGACCGTCGTCGGCGCGTTCGGTCTGCGCCGGAGCTTCATGGCCGAGAGCAGCGGCACGAACGCGACCAACAGGTAGGTGATGAACGCGGACTCGGACGCGCTCGTGTACTGCAGACCGATCGTCTGGAACACGTAGCCGGCGAGGAGCGCGGCGCCGACGGAGGCACCGTCGCGCCACAGTCCCGCGGAGGGCGCGGTGCGCCGGGCGAACGGCCACAGCGCGAGCGTGCCGATGCAGAACCGGGCGGCCAGGAACGGGATCGGCCCCGCGTCCTTCACCGCGTCCTTCACGACGAGGAACGTGGTGCCGAAGAAGAACGCGGCGGCGACGAGGGCGAGGTGCGGGCGCACCCGCTCCCGGTTCACCCGGTGTAGCGGTTGGTGATCGGCAGGCGGCGGTCCTTGCCGAACGCCTTCGGCGAGACGCGCACGCCGGGCGGCGACTGCCGGCGCTTGTACTCGGCGAGGTCGACCAGGCGCACGACCCGCTCCACGAGCGCGGCGTCGAACCCGATCTCCTCGAGCTCGCCCCGCGTCATGTCGCCCTCGATGTACGCCTCGAGGACAGGGTCGAGCGCCTCGTAGGGCGGCAGCGAGTCGTCGTCGCGCTGTTCCGGACGCAGCTCGGCCGACGGCGGCTTCGTGAGCACCGCCTCGCTGACGACCTCGCGTCCCGAACGGGCGTTGAGGTCGCGACACAGCGCATAGACGAGCAGCTTCGGCACGTCCTTCAGCACGGCGAACCCGCCGGCCATGTCGCCGTAGAGCGTGGCGTACCCCACGGCCATCTCGCTCTTGTTGCCGGTCGTGAGCACCATCCAGCCGAACTTGTTCGACAGGCCCATGAGCGTGACGCCGCGGCAGCGGGCCTGGATGTTCTCCTCGGCGAGGTCAGGGTCGCGTCCCTCGAAGCTCGGCCCGAGCATGTGCAAGAAGGCGGCGAACGCCGGCTCGATCTCGATCACCCGGTACTCGATGCCGAGCGAGTCGGCGAGCACCTCGGCGTCGTCCTTCGAGCCGGCGCTCGAGTAGCGCGACGGCATGGAGACCCCGTGCACGTGCTCGGCGCCGAGCGCGTCCACCGCGATCGCGGCAACGAGCGACGAGTCGACGCCACCGGACAGACCGATGACGACGTCGGTGAAGCCGTTCTTGTGGACGTAGTCGCGTGTCCCGCACACGAGCGCCTCGTAGACCTCGTGGACGTCGCCGAGCGGCTCCCGGATCTCGGGGGCGCGGAACGGTGCGTCGCTCGACGCCGACGACGGCGTGATCAGCACCTCCGGTAGCGACGGCGCCGACGCCCGCCCGCGGGGATCGAGGAGGCGCTTGCGGAAGACCGGCCGCACCTCCATGTCGAACACCGTCACGCACTCGGTGAACTGCGGGCCGCGCTCCACGAGGGTGCCGGTCGAGTCGAACGCCAGCGACGCGCCGTCGAAGACGAGCTCGTCCTGGCCGCCGACCTGGTTGACGTACACGAGCGCGCACGATGCGTCCGCCGCACGCGTCGCCAGCATGCGCTCTCGTTCGCGGTGGCGGCCCTCGTGGTAGGGCGACGCATTGAGGTTGACGACGAGCTCGGCGCCACCGGCCGCGTGCTCGGCGAGCGGGCCGATCGGGCTCCAGACGTCCTCGCAGATCGAGATCCCGACACGCACACCGGCGACGACGTAGAGCTGGAGCGGCGTCGACCCGGGCGTGAAGTAGCGCTGCTCGTCGAACACGCCGTAGTTCGGAAGCAGGCGCTTGCGGTACACGCCCTGGACGATGCCGTTCGCGCACATCGCCGCGGCGTTGAACAGGTCGCGCCCCGGATCGACGAAGCCCACGACGGCCGCGCACCGGCCCGTGCGCGCCGCGACCTTGTCGAGCGCCGCCACGTTGTCGTCGACGAACCGCGGCTTGAGCAGCAGGTCCTCCGGCGGGTAGCCGGTGATCGCCAGCTCGGGGAAGACGGCGATGTCCGCGCCGGCGTCCTCGGCCTCGTCGAGCGCTCGCAGGACTCGGTCGACGTTGCCGTCGAGGTCGCCCACGACGGTGTCGAGCTGGCACGACGCGATGCGTATCCGCGGCATTCGGGTCCAGCCTACGAGCGGTCCGCGAACGGCCCGAACGAGAACGCCCACAACAACGCGGTCAGCGACAGGCCGTCTCTCACCTCGCCGTCGCGCACGAGCCGGCGCACCTCGTCGACCGGCACCCACTCGACCCGCTCGGCCTCGAACGCGTCGACGGGGTCGCCGACGTGCGTCGCGCCCGTCGCCTCGAACAGCAGGAACTCGTGGTCGCTCAGCCCGTTCGTCGGCTGCGTCGTGCACATCGGTCGCACGGCGTCGACGCGCCAGCCGGTCTCCTCGAGCACCTCGCGGGCGGCGGCGTCCGCGGCCGCCTCGCCGTCATCGATGCGGCCCGCCGGCACCTCCCAGCCCCACGTGTCGGTGATGAACCGGTGACGCCACAGCAGCAGCACGCCGCGCTCGTCATCGTGCACAACGGCGCCGGCCGCCTTCTGCGGCGTGCGCACGACGTGATGGTCGAAGCGGGTGCCGTCGGGCAGCTCGACGTCGGCGAGGTGCAGCGACACCCACGGGCTCTCGTAGATCGCCCGCTCACCGTGGACGCGCCAACGCATCCGCGAAGGCTACGGAAGACTCGTGGCCGTGGCCGCCCCCGCCGTGTCCGTCGCCCTCGACCGGCTGCGCGACGCGCGGCCGGCGATCGACGACGAGCTCGCGGCCGACGACGCGCTGCACGCCGCGCTCGTCGCCGTCGTCGAGGCGTCGCGGTCGCTCACCCGGCTCGTGCTCGCCCGCCCCGACGACGCGCTCGCGCAACTGCGCGACCTCGACGCCCGGGCGGCGGCACCCACCGACGGTGTCGACGCGCTCGTGGCGTGGAAGCGCATCGAGCTCCTTCGCATCGCTGCACGGGACCTCACCGGTGTCGACGTCCTCGAGGCGACCGGCGGCGCGCTGGCGCGCATGGCCGCCGACGTCCTCGCGTCGGCCTGCGCGATCGCCGGCGCGAACGGGACCGACCTTGCCGTGATCGGGATGGGCAAGCTCGGCGGCAGCGAGCTGAACTACGCGTCGGACGTCGACGTCGTCTTCGTCGGTGGCGACGACGCGGCGGCGCGGGCCGTCGTCGACGTCGCCCGGCACTGCTTCCGCGTCGACACCGACCTGCGCCCCGAGGGGCGCGACGGCGCGCTGACCCGCACGCTCGACTCGTACGAGGCCTACTGGGATCGCTGGGCGGACGCGTGGGAGTTCCAGGCGCTGCTCAAGGCCCGCCCCGTCGCCGGTGACGGCGAGCTCGGGCAGGCCTTCGCCGAGGCCGCCGCGGCGCGGTTGTGGTCGCGCACCTTCACCGCCGACGACATCCGCTCGCTGCGAACGATGAAGGCGCGCAGCGAGCACGAGGTCGACCGACGCCGGCTCGACGGCCGCGAGGTCAAGCGCGGGCGCGGCGGCATCCGTGACATCGAGTTCGCCGTCCAGCTGCTGCAGCTCGTGCACGGGCGCCACGACCCCGGCCTGCGGTCGCCGACGACGCTCGACGCGCTCGCCGAGCTCAGTGGCGCCGGCTACGTCGACCCCGCCGACGCCGGCGCACTCGAAGACGCGTACCGCTTCCTCCGCGCCGTCGAGCACCGACTGCAGCTCGTCGACGAGCAGCAGACCCACGCGCTCCCGGGTGACGCGGACGGCGCCGCACGCGAGCGGCTCGCGCGCACGATGCGTTTCGCCGACGACCCGCAGGCGACGGCCGTCGAGCGGCTCGACGACGCACTGCGCCTGCACCGCGCCACCGTCCGCTCCATCCACGAGCGGTTGTACTTCCGCCCGCTGCTGGAAGCGTTCTCGGCGGCCGGCGGCCGACTGACGCCGGACGCGGCGCGCGACCGCCTCGCCGCGTTCGGCTTCGCCGACGCCGACCGCACCCGCCAGGCGCTCGCCGAGCTCACCCGCGGCCTCACCCGTTCGTCGCGCCTCATGCAGCAGCTCCTGCCGCTGCTGCTCGAGTGGCTTTCCGACAGTCCCGACCCCGACCTCGGCCTGCTCGGCATGCGCCGGCTCGCCGGCGGCGGCACCCGGCAGGCCGCGGAGCTCGTGACCGCGTTCCGTGATTCGCCGGAGGTCGCCCGCCGCCTGTGCTGCCTGCTCGGCACGAGCCGGCTGCTGACCGACACGATCGCCCGCAACCCCGACCTGATCCCCGACCTCGTCCACCTCGACCGGACGCCGCGCCTGCCCGCACCCGGTATCGGTGCGCGACCGGAGGCACTGGCCCGGCTCGTCCGGCGCGAGACCGTCCGCATCGCGGCGCGCGACGTGTTCGCCGTCGACGACGTCGCCGCGACCGGCCGCGCCCTCACCGACCTCGCCGAAGGCGTCGTCGCCGCCGCGCTCGACGCGTTGCAGCCGCCCGTCCCGTTCGCCGTGATCGGCATGGGACGCCTCGGCGGCACCGAACTCTCGTACGCCAGCGACCTCGACGTGGTGTTCGTGTACGACGGCGCGTCGCCCGACGACTTCGAGGCCGCCGAGCGCACGGCCGCCGACCTGCTCACCGCGCTGCGCGACGTCTACGCCGTCGACGCCGACCTGCGCCCCGAGGGACGGCAGGGCCCGCTCGCCCGCAGCCTCGACGGCTTCCGCAGCTACTACGACCGCTGGGCGCAGACGTGGGAGCGCCAGGCCCTCGTCCGGGCGCGCCCGACCGCCGGCGACGCCGACGTGGCGGCGCGTTTCATGGCGATCGTCGAGGACGTCGTGTGGGAGCGCGTGCTGACCGACGACGCGACGCGTGACATCCGCCGGATGAAGGCGCGCGTCGAGCGCGAGCGCATCCCGCCGGGCGAGGACCCCGAGTTCCACCTCAAGCTCGGACGCGGCTCACTCTCCGACGTCGAGTGGACGGCCCAGCTGCTCCAGCTGAAGCACCGCGTGCCGGCGACGTCGACGGCCGCCGCGCTCGACGCGCTCGCCGCCGCGGGCGCGCTCGGCGTCGACGACGCGCGGGCGCTCGCCGACGCCTACCGCTTCTGCGAACGCACGCGGAACCGGTGGTTCCTCGTCAAGGGCGCGCCGGGCGACGCGCTGCCGACGCAGCCCGAACAGCTCGGGCGACTCGCCCGCTCGCTCGACACGACCGCGTCAGAGCTGCGCGACGACTACCGCCGCGTGACCCGCCGGGCTCGCGCCGTTGTCGAGCGCGTGTTCTATGGGAAGGTCTAGGAGCGTCTCGGCGACGGACGTGATCGCTCGCCGGTCACGGCGGCCGGTACCGTCGGCGTCGATGCGTGCCGTCCGACTCGCCGTCCTCGCCGGCGCGCTCGCGCTGGTTGCTGTCGCGACAGCCGCCGCGCCGGCGCTCGCGCAGGTCGTCACGACGCCGCCGCCGGCGACCCAGCCGCCCGCCACGCAACCGCCCGCGACCGAGCCGCCGGTCACGTCCCCGCCCCGCACCGAACCACCGGCGACGACGTCACCGGCGACGACGGCGCCGCCGACGGCGACGACCCGTCCGCGCACGACGGCGACCCGCCCCCGCGGCACGACGACATCGACGACGTCGACGACGAAGCCCGGGCCCACGACGACGATCTTCGTCATCCCCGGCGACGCCGGGCCGACGACCACGCAGGGATCGACCACGATCGCGACGATCCCGCAGAACGACGACGTGCCGACGTGGTCGACGAACCTCTTCTGGATCGGTGTCGGCGGCGCGCTGGCGATCGTCGTCACCACGTTCGTCATGACCAGCCGCAGTCAGTAGCTCGGCGCCGCTTCCTACGAGCGGCGGTCGGGCAGGAAGGGCAGCTCGCGCCGCACGCGCTCCACGACGGCGGTGTCCACGTCGACGACGAGCGTCGTCTCCGTGCCCGCCGCCGACGCGAGCACCTCGCCCAGCGGGTCGATGACGGCGCTGTCGCCGGCGTACGCGAGCCCGTCGCCCTCGCCGACGCGGTTCACGCCGACGACGTATGCCTGGTTCTCGATGGCGCGGGCGCGCAGCAGGGTCTGCCAGTGCACACGCCGCGCCGCCGGCCAGTTGGCGACCACGGCGTAGCAGTCGGTGCCGTGCGCGGCGCGCCAGAACTCGTCGGCGAAGCGCAGGTCGTAGCAGACGAACGGCGTGACCCGGACGCCGTCGACGTCCCACGTCACGACCTCGGTGCCCGCGGCGTAGTGCTCGTGCTCGCCGGCGTACGAGAACGGGTGCAGCTTGGCGAACCGGCGGGTCGTGCCGTCGGGCCCGGCGAGGACGAAGACGTTCGCCGGGCGCCCGTCCTCGTTGCGGCGCTCGGGCACCGAACCGCCGACCCACACGTCGTGCGCCTTCGCCTGCGCGGCCAGGAACGCCGACGTCGCGCCGCCCTCGTCCTCGGCGATGCGCTCGGCCGCCATCGAGAAGCCCGTCGCGAACATCTCACTGAGGAGCACGAGACGGGCACTTGCGTTCGCCGCGCCCTCGATGCGTGACGCGAGCCGGTCGTAGTTCGTGCCCGGCTGCTCCCAGGCGATGTCGTGCTGGACCGCGGCGACGCGCAAGGTCGTCACGTCAGGTGAGCGCCTTGAGCCGCGTGACGGCCTCGTCCAGCACGTCGAGCCGCTTGCAGAACGCGAACCGCACGATCGGCCGGCCCTCGTCGACGTGGTCGTAGAACACGACGGCGGGAACGGCGACGACGCCGGCGCGCTCGGGGAGCGCGCGGCAGAACGCGAGCCCGTCGCTCTCGCCCAGCGGGCGGATGTCGACGGTGACGAAGTACGTTCCGTCGGGCGGGAAGACGTCGAAACCGACGTCGGAGAGACCGGCGCACAGCCGGTCACGCTTGGTGCGCATGTCGGCGGTGAACGCAGCGAAGTACTCGTCCCCCAGCGTGAGCGCCTGTGCGATCGCCGGCTGGAAGGGCGCCGCGTTCGTGTAGGTGAGGAACTGCTTCGCCGTCGTCACCGCCTCGACGAGTTGCGGCGCGGCGGTGACCCACCCGACCTTCCAGCCGGTGAACGAGAACGACTTCCCGGCCGACGAGATCGTGACCGTGCGGTCCGCCATCCCCGGGAGCGTGCACAGCGGAACGTGCTCGCCCTCGAAGACGAGGTGCTCGTACACCTCGTCGGTCACGGCGACGAGGTCGTGCTCGACGCAGAGACGGGCGATGTGCTCGAGCTCGCCGCGGACGAAGACGTGCCCGGTCGGGTTGTGGGGCGAGTTGAGGAGCACGACGCGGGTGCGAGGGGTGATCGCGGCTTCCAGCTCGGCGGGGTCGTACGTGAAGTCGGGCGCCCGCAGCAGCACGCCGCGGCGCGTGGCTCCGGCGAGCGCGGTGACGGCGGCGTACGAGTCGTAGTACGGCTCGAACATCACGACCTCGTCACCGGTGTCGCACAGGGCGAGGATCGAGGCGGCGATCGCCTCGGTCGCGCCCGCGGTGACGAGGACCTCGGCGTCCGGGTCGACGTCGATGCCGTAGAAGCGGCGCTGGTGCTCGGCGATCGCGGCACGCAGCTCGGGGACACCGTTGCCGGGCGGGTACTGGTTGCGCCCGGCGCGGATGGCGGCGACGGCGGCGTCGGCGATCTCACTCGGTCCGTCGGTGTCGGGGAAGCCCTGGCCCAGGTTCACCGCGCCCGTTCGCACGGCGAGCGCCGACATCTCGGCGAAGATCGTCGTGCCGAACCCCTGCAGCTTGGCGGTGAGTCGCGGGTTCCTTCGCATCTGCGCCGTCGATCGTACGTGTGCGAGGCTCCGGCGCCATGGGCAGCGTGACGAACGAGATCGACATCGACCGACCGGCCGACGACGTGTGGAAGCTGGTGAGTGACTTCGGCGGGATCGCCGGTTGGATCCCCGGCATCGACGCCTGCCGCGTGGAGGGCGACGACCGCATCGTGTCGACGATGGGCATGGAGCTCACCGAGACGCTCCGCAGCTGCGACGACGACAACCGCACGCTCGTGTACTCGATCACCAAGAACCCGATGGGCGTCGAGCACCACGAGGCCACGATCACGGTCACGCCGACCGGCGACTCGACGTCGCACGTCACCTACGCCGTCGACGTCACCCCCGACTCGATGGCCGAGGTCATGGGCGGCGTCTACGGATCCGCGCTGCAGACGATGAAGTCCAAGCTCGAAGGCTGACAACCCCCGATCGAACTCGGCGCGGAATGTTGCGGATAGCGCAACTTTCCGCGCCGAGTTCGTGCCGGGCTTCGGGTCAGCTCGACTTGCGGGCGGCCTTGACCGCGTCGGCGGCGTCGTCCAGGCGCTGGGCGGTGGCCTTCGTGCGCAGCGCCTTCTCCTTCGCGTCGAGCGCCGCGGTCTTCTTGGCGATCGTCGCCTGCTCGGATGCCCGCTCGGTGCGGTCGATGGCGTCCTCGCGCCGCTCGGCCCGCTCGCGCTCGGCCTGCTGTGCGCGCTCGGCACGGGCGTCGATTGCCTTCGCCCGCTGTTCGCCGCGCCGCTCGGTCTCGTCCGCGCGCACCTCGAGCTCGAGCGCCCGCTCGCGCTCGGCCGCCTCGCGTCGCTGCAGGCGGGCGTCGCCGACGAGCTCGTCGTCCTTGAGCAGCCGGCCGGCGGTCTCGCGCACGCTCGACTCGAGGCGGTCGACGGCGATCGTCCACCGCTCGTCGCCACCCGCCCAGCGGGTCACGGTGTCGATCGGGAAGCGGGCGATGTCGAGCCCGCGCTCGACGATGGTGCGGGGGATCTCCTGGACGTGCATGGTCAGCTCCTCTCTCGGGCGGCGCGGAGCGCCTCGGCGTTCTGCTCGGCGCGCCGGGCGGCCAGCTCGTCGGCGGCGGCGCGGCGGTCGTGATCGGCGCGGACCACGGCCTCTTCGACCGCGGCCTCGCGCTCGATGCGCTGCTGGTTGCGCTCGGCCCGCTCCTCGGTGGCGAGCCGCTCGCGCTCGATCTCGAGCTCACGCCGTTCGGCCTCGACCTCGGCCTGCTGTTGCTTGCGCTCGGCACGCTCGTCCAAGCGCTCGGCCTCCGCTTCGGCGGTGCCGTGCGCGTGCTCGAGCCGGCCCTCCCGTGCGAGGTCGTCGTTGCCGGTGACCTCGCCGGCCAACTCCTTCGCCTTGCCCTTGACGCGGTCCAAGAAGCCGCCGTCGCTCATGTCTGAGTCCCTTCGTTTGCTGCGAACAGGTGCAAACTCCGGGCTACCCGACGCTTGCGGGCGTGAACCGTCGCACCATCGCGTCGAGGAAGCGGCGGTTGACGATCGACCGCCAGCGGGCACCCTGCACCATCCGTCGGCCCCACCCGTCGTCGTGCGCGGCGAGCGGCGCGACGACGTTGTCGAGCCAGTCCTTGCCGTGCCGCGGGTCGGCGACGGCGTGCTCCCGGTAGAACGCGAACGCACCCTCGGGCGCGCCGACGCGCTCGAGGCCCTTCACGACCTGACGGCACCGCGGCCCGGCCTGGAGCTCGATGAGACCGAGTGCCCCCACCATCTCCGGTTGGAGGTGACGGTTCGTCGCCAGCAGCGAGCCCAGGACCGACCGTTCGAGCGCTTCGACGGGCTGCTCGTCGCGGGGGATCGTCGGCAGGTCGAGGGCGGTGACGAGATCGCGGTGCAACTCGGTGTGGACGTCGCCGAGCGCGCCGTTGCCCATCTCGTCCCAGTAGTTCTGTGCGAGCTCGAGCTTCGGCTCACCGGACAGCCCGATCTGGCAGGCGGCGACGAGGTCGTCGAAGCCGCCGTCCGGGCCCCCCTCGAGCGCGAGGAACGCGATGATCTCGTCGCGCGACGCGTCGTCGGCCACCCAGCGGTAGATCGGGTGGACGAGGTCGGTGGCGGCCAGCGAGCGCATCGCGGCGACGGCGTCGCCGGGCAACTCGACGTGGTCCTGCGTCTCGCGTGCCGCGAGATCGACGAGGACGCGCGCCTCGAGCGCCGACTTCAGCGCCGCGACCGTCGGGTGGTGCTGCCAGCGCGCCCGTCGCCCCAGGCGATCGAGCGGTGCGACGTGGAGGTCGTGGACCGCCAGCAGCGCGAGGAGCCCGTCGCGGTGGTCGACCGGCTCGGCGTCGCCGGCCGCACCGAGCGCGTCGAGGGCGACGTCGCCCTCGCGCAGGGCGGCGTGCAGCCGGTCGTGCAGGGGGTCCACGGGCGCCGCACTACCCCGTTCGCGGTCGCAAGTACCGTCGCCGCCCGTGGCAGATCTGGACGGGAAGGTGGCTGTCGTCACCGGCGCGGGGCGCGGCCTCGGACGGGCGGAGGCGGTCGAGCTCGCGGCGCGGGGCGCGCGCGTCGTCGTGAACGACGTCGATGCCGCGCCCGCGGCAGCCGTCGTCGACGAGATCCGCGCAGAGGGCGGTGACGCCGTCGCCGATCACGGCGACGTGGCCGACTGGTCGTACGCGCGGTCGCTCGTGCGGCGCGGCGTGGACGAGTGGGGCTCGCTCGACATCGTGGTCAACAACGCCGGGTTCCTGCGGGACCGCACGATCTTCAACATGGGTGAGGACGAGTTCGACGACGTCGTGCGCGTCCACCTCAAGGGTCACTTCTGCGTGCTGCGCCACGCGACCGAGCTGTGGCGCGAGCAGGCGAAGGCGTCGGCCGACGGCCGCGTCGTCGCGCGGGTGGTGAACACCGCGTCGGAAGCGGGGCTGAGCGGTGCGATCGGCCAGCCGAACTACTCGGCGGCGAAGGCCGGCATCATCCAGCTGACGCTCAACGTCGCGCAGGTGATGGCGAAGTACGGCGTGACCGCGAACGCGATCTGCCCGCGGGCTCGGACCCGCATGACCGAGGCGATGCCGCTGTTCGCGCCCCCGGCCGACGACGCCGCCTTCGACGACTTCGCACCGTCGAACGTCACGCCGCTCGTCGCGTTCCTCGCGTCCCCGGCGGCGGCGGACGTCAGCGGCCAGGTGTTCGTGGTGTGGGGCCGCCACATCGACGTCGTCGCCGCGCCGTCGCTCGACCACCGCTTCGAGTCGCCCTCGGGCGGCGCGTGGACGGTCGACGACGTCGCGTCGGTGCTCGTCCCGTTCTACGCGGAGCGGACGCCGGTTGCCGACGGCTTCATGCTGCGACTGGGATAGCGGACATGGCGAGCGCGCACCACGGTGACGTCGAGCTGTACTACGAGACGTTCGGGTCGGTCGCCGACGGCGAACCGCTCCTGCTCGTGAACGGTCTGGGCTCGCAGTGCATCAACTACCGGGCCGAGTGGTGCGAGCTGTTCGTCGCCGCCGGCTTCTTCGTGATCCGCTTCGACAACCGCGACGTCGGTCGGTCGACGAAGTTCACCGGTGCCGATCTCCCCGCATACCGACTGACGGACATGGCCGGCGACGCGATCGCCGTGCTCGACGCGGTCGGCGTCGAGCGGGCGCACGTGCTCGGCCTGTCGATGGGCGGGATGATCGTGCAGACACTCGCGATCGAGCACCCCGAGCGACTCCGCTCGCTGACGTCGATGATGTCGACCACGGGCGACCCCGACGTGGGGCAACCGTCACCCGAGGCGTGGGCGCTGTTGCGGTCGCCGGCCCCGTCGGGTCGTGACGGGTACATCGCCCGGCAGCTCGACGGCTCGCGGACGTGGGGCACCCCGGCGTGCTTCGACGCCGACCGCATCGCTCGCAACGCCGGCGAGGCGTACGACCGGTGCTTCTGCCCGGACGGTCAGCTGCGGCAGATGGCGGCGATCGGGGCGTCGGGCAGTCGCACCGATGCTCTGCGGTCGGTGCGGGTGCCGACGCTCGTGCTGCACGGCGACGCCGACCGCCTGGTCGACATCAGCGGCGGCCGCCGCACGGCCGAGGTCATCCCGGGCGCGCGGTTCGTCGTCATCGAGGGTCTCGGCCACGACTACCCGCCGGCGTACTGGGACCGGATCGTCTCGCTCGTGGCCGAGCACGCGCTCGGCGCGAGCGCGCTCAGTCGTCCGAGCGGGTCGCCGCCAGCAGCGACGACACGTCGCTGATCACGGCGAGCGCTGCCGCGCCGACGGCGCCGGCGACGACGTACGCGGACACGACCGACCGGAACGCCACGCCCGAACCGGTCGTCGTGAGCACCTGCACGAACGCCAGCACGGCGAACAGCGAACCGCCGATGGCGACCGCCCGCGACGACGGGCGCGCGGGCAGCGAGACCGTCACCTGCTCGGCATCGCCGACGGCGAACAGCCGCTCGACCGCCGAGGACCAGCGCGACCAGAACGGCCGGAACACCCAGGTGAGGATCACGCCCGCCCACACCGCGGCCTCGGCGGCGACGAGCACCGTGCCGAAGCGCCCGCCGGGCACGCCGACGAGGGTCGCGAGTGCGTAGATCGCGGCGATACCGGCGTCGGCGCCAAGGGCGACGCGCACGGGCCCCGGGATCGACGTCGCACGCATGGATGTCACATCGGCAGGCCGGCCGGCGAATCAAGCGGTGGGCTGCCCCCGTTGCGCGCTTCGAGCGAAAGGCGCACGATGCTCGGGCGGGGCGGACGCGGGGTCCGTCCCTGGGGGGAGGGCCCTACATGACGACGTCGTTCGCGCCCGAGGCGCCGACCACGTACCTGCCGCCGGCCCAGATCGCCGGTGACACGTTCGTGATCCACTCCGTGCAGGAGGCGCTCGGTCAGCCGCTGTTCGTGCTCCTGAACTCGATGGTGATCCGCGGCAAGGAGCCGATGATCGTCGACACCGGGACGATCGCCAACCGCGAGCGGTGGTTGGAGGACGTGTTCGCGCTCGTGGAGCCGAGGGACGTGCGGTGGGTGTTCCTGTCGCACGACGACGTCGACCACACCGGCAACCTCGAACAGGTCATGGAGGCCTGCCCGAACGCGCAGCTGGTGTGCAACTGGTCGATGGTCGAGCGCCACACGAACTGCTTCTCGTTCCCGCTCGACCGGTGCCGCTGGGTGATGCACGGAGAGTCCTTCAGCATCGGCGACCGCACGCTGTTCGCCATCCGCCCGCCCGTGTTCGACTCGCCGACGACGCGCGGCCTGTTCGACCCGACGACCGGCGTCTACTGGGGCGTCGACACGTTCGCCACGCCGCTGCCCGACCCGAAGATGGCCGTCGCCGACCTCGACCCCGAGTTCTGGCAGTTCGGCCTGACGCTCTTCGCCTACGGGGCGGTGAGCCCGTGGATGGCGATGGTCGACCCGGCGAAGTTCGCCGCCACGGTCGACCGGCTGCGCGCGCTGGACATCACGACGATCGCCGCGTGCCACACGCCGGTCATCGAGGGCCGCCTCATCGCCCAGGCGCTCGACATCGTCGCCGCATTCCCGACCGTCGAGCCGCCGCCGCTGCCGGACCAGTCGATCCTCGACGAGATCGTCGCCGCGACGGCACAGCCCGGGTAGCCGATCGTGTGCAGGTTGATGCCGTAGACCCACCTCAGCGGTGGTTTTCGGCATCAACCTGCGAGGCGGGATCAGATGTCGTAGTACAGCGCGAACTCCCACGGGTGGGGGCGCAGGCGGATCGCGTCGATCTCGTGCTCGCGCTTGTAGGCGACGTGGGTGTCGATGAGGTCGTCGCTGAAGACGCCGCCGGCCTGGAGGAACGCGCGGTCGGACTCGAGCGCGTCCAACGCCTCGGGCAGCGAGCCGGGGACCTGCGGGACCATCGCCAGCTCCTCGGGGGGCAGGTCGTACAGGTCCTTGTCCATCGGGTCGGGCGGCTCGATGCGGTTCTGCACGCCGTCGAGGCCGGCCATCAGCATCGCCGCGAACGCGAGGTAGGGGTTCGCCGACGGGTCGGGGCAGCGGAACTCGACGCGCTTGGCCTTGGGTGAGCGCTGCGCGAGCGGGATGCGGCAGGCGGCGGAGCGGTTGCGCTGCGAGTACACGAGGTTGACCGGCGCCTCGTAGCCGGGCACGAGCCGCTTGTACGAGTTCGTGGTCGGCGCCGCGAACGCGAGGATCGCGGCGGCGTGCGTGAGCAGGCCGCCGATGTACCAGCGGGCGACGTCGGACAGCCCGGCGTAGCCGGTCTCGGCGAAGAACAGCGGCTCGCCCGAGCGCCACAGCGACTGGTGGGTGTGCATGCCGGACCCGTTGTCCTGGAACAGCGGCTTCGGCATGAACGTCACCGACTTGCCCGCCAGCCACGCGACGTTCTTCACCACGTACTTGAACATCATCAGGTTGTCCGCCTGCGACAGCAGCGTGTCGAAGCGGAACCCGATCTCGGCCTGACCACCGGACGCGACCTCGTGGTGGTGCAACTCGACGGGGATGCCGACCCGCCCCAGGACCGACGCGATCTCCGAGCGCAGGTCCATGTAGTGGTCCATCGGCGGGACCGGGAAGTAGCCCTCCTTCGTCCGCGGCTTGTAGCCGAGGTTCGGTCCCTCGTCCCGGGCGGTGTTCCACACGCCCTCGACGGAGTCGACCGTGTACGACGCCGAGTGCGTGTCCTGGTGGAACCGCACGTCGTCGAAGATGAAGAACTCGGGTTCGGGGCCGAAGTACGCGGTGTCGGCGACGCCCGTCGACCGGAGGTGGTCCTCGGCCTTCTGGGCGACGTAGCGCGGGTCGCGCGAGTACGGCTCGAGCGTGACCGGGTCGCGCACGAAGCAGTTGAGGATCAGCGTCGGCCGGGCTCGGAACGGGTCGACGGCCGCGGTGTTCGGATCGGGGAGCAGGACCATGTCCGACTCCTGGATCTCCTGGAACCCGCGGATCGACGACCCGTCGAACCCGAACCCGTCCTCGAACGTGCCCTCGTCGAGCTGGCCGACGGGGAACGTCACGTGTTGCATCAACCCCGGCAGATCGCAGAAGCGAAAGTCGACGAACTCGATCGCCTCGTCACGAGCCAGACGGACGACCTCTGCCGGGGAGCGTTCCTGCATGCAGCCGACGCTAGGCGGCTACGCCGGTTCGAGCGCGCTGCAGACCGTGTTGGTGATCAGCC
>DASSOZ010000100.1:0-4267 GCA_035700105.1 Acidimicrobiales bacterium | reverse complement strand
AAGAAGTCGAAGATCCCGTGCTTGCCCGGCAGCACGCCGGTCGCGAACGACGACCACGCCACCGGCGACATCGGCGGGTTGGTCGTGCCGAGGTCGTGGAAGCAGCCGCGCTTCGCGAGGGCCTGGAGGTTCGGCAACAGGCCGCGATCCATGTAGCGGCGGACGAGACCCGGATCGAGCCCGTCGAGGCCGATCACGACGGCGCGGCGCACGCGCGGGGGACGCGGTGGGCGGCGGCGGCGGATCAGGCGCCACAGGAGGCGCACCGGGTACGCGAGCAGCCCGAACAGCACGACGATCGTGCTGATCAGCAGCGTGAACGCCGCGGTCGCGAACGCCATGCCCGCGCCCGGTCCGATGTACGCGTGCGCGTCCGCGGGCCACGCGAAGGTCACCAGCAGGACGGCAGCGAGCGCGAGGCGCGAGGCGAGACGCGCTCTAGTGCGTCGAGCCGGCATGCGGGGCCTTGTCGTCCGGACAGGTGGGTGAACGCCTGGACGATGCACATGATCCCCCACTTCAGCGTCCCGAGGACCTCCCACCAACGCAGCACCGAAAGGTCGACGTCGACGCCCGAGGCCTCCGCGTACGCGCGCACGAGGTCGTCGACGTCGCCGAATCCTCCGACGCGCTTGGACGGCACGCCGAACCGCCACGCCTTCACGCACAGCCACCCGAGGTCCTCCATCGGGTCGCCGAGGTGGGCGATCTCCCAGTCGAGCACCGCCCGCAGACCGTCGGGACCGACGATGAGGTTGCCGTTGCGGAAGTCGCCGTGCACGACGCGCTCGCCCCCCGGCGTCGGCGGGGGCCGGTGCGCCTCGAGCCACCGGAACGCCAGCTCGAACGCGGGGTGCGCCTGCCCGGTCGCGTCGAGGACCTCGCGGAACGCGTGGACCTCGTCGCGCGACTGCAGACCGGGTACGTCGTCGACCGGGATGGCGTGGATGCCGGCGAGCGCGCGCCCGCACTGCGCCGCCAGCACGTCGCGGGCGCCGGCGTACTCGTCGTCGCGCAGGATGCGGCGCGGGATCGTCTCGCCGTCGACGAACGCCGTCACCAGGTAGCCCTCCCCGCCGGCGACGATCGGCGGCACCGGCACACCCGCACGCGCCGCGGCGCGCAGCAGGGCCTCCTCCGGGGCGGGTGCGCCGGCGGACACACCGCCGGGGCGGTCGCGCCGCAGCGCCAGCCGCTGCGTCGAGCCGTCGGCGAACGTGGCGACCAGCGAGTACGTCTCGCGCGACGCGCCACCGGAGAGCCGCCGCAGATCGCGCACCGACGTCGCCCCCGCGAGCGCGGCGGCCTCCTCCGGTGTGAGGCGATCGGGCACGGCGGCGTACGGTAGCGACCCGCCATGCCCCGGAGCCCGAAGGTCGACGTCACCGGCCGTCCCGTCGAGATGCGCGACGTCGACCTCGATGCGTTCTTCCACCCCCGCACCGTCGCCGTCCTCGGCGCGTCCGACAGCGCGCACGGGCCGCGGGCGCTGTGGGCGAAGATCCGAAAGTGGGCCGACGCCGCCGGCGCCGACGTCTGGCCCGTCAACCCCAACCGCACGGAGATGGACGGCGTGACGTGCTACCCGTCGATCCTCGACGTGCCCGGCGACGTCGACCTGGCGTGCATCCTCGTGGGCGACCCCGTGGACGTGTTGCCGCAGGTGATCGAGAAGAAGGCGCGCTTCGCGGTGCTCTTCGCCGCCGGCTTCGCCGAGGTCGGCGGCGACGGCGAGGCCAAGCAGGCGGAGCTGGAGCGGATGATCGCGGCGAGCGACCTCCACGTCCTCGGGCCGAACACCAACCTCAACGCGTTCGAGCTGTACCGCGACGACCTGCCCGGCAAGGCGATCGCGCTCATCACGCAGTCCGGCCACCAGGGGCGGCCGATCTTCCAGGGTCAGGACCTCGGCATCAAGATGAGCCACTGGGCGCCGACGGGCAACGAGGCCGACCTCGAGTTCGCCGACTTCTTCGCCTACTTCGCCGAGCAGCCCGAGGTCGGCGCCGTCGCCAGCTACATCGAGGGCTACAAGGACGGCCGCAGCCTCATGCTCGCCGCCGACCGCGCCGCCCGCCACGGCGTGCCGCTGGTGACGGTGAAGGTCGGTCGCACGGACGAGGGCCGGTCGATGGCGAAGGCGCACACCGGCCACCTCACCGGGTCCGACGCAGTCACGTCCGCCGTCTTCCGCCAGTTCGGCGTGACGCGCGTCGACGGGCTCGACGAGCTGCTCGACGTCGCCGCGATGTTCGCGAGGACGACGGCGCCCGCCGACGATCTCGCGCCGGGCGCCGGTGTCTGCGTCCACTCGATCTCGGGTGGCACCGGTGCGCACATGGCCGACCTGTGCGCGGCAGCCGGCCTGCGCCTCCCCGCGCTCACCGACGCGACGCAGCGCGCCCTGCACGAGTGGATTCCGCCGTATCTGCGGGTGTCGAACCCGGTCGACAGCGGTGGACCACCGGTCGCCGACGAGCGTGGCCGCAAGATCCTCGACGCGATCGTCGCCGACCCGAACGTCGCGCTGCTCCTCGTGCCGATCACCGGCGCGCTCGAGACGATGAGCGCGCCGTTCGCGCGGGATCTCGTCGACGTCTCGACGACGACGGACAAGCCGATCTTCGTCGTGTGGGGTTCACCGGTCGGCGACGAAGCGGCGTACCGAGAGATCCTCCTCGACAGTCAGCTTCCGGTGTTCCGCACGTTCGCCAACGCCGTGCGCGCCGCCACGGCGTACTTCGACTACCACGACTTCCGACGCAGCTACCGCTCGCCGTTCGACAAACCCGTCCTGCGCCCGTCTCCTGGGGCGAAGAGGATCGCCCGCCCGCTGCGGTCCGACGAGTTCTCGTCGATGGCGGTGCTGCGCGAGTACGGCGTCCCGACGCCGCGCATGGAGCTGGCGGGGTCGGCGAAGGACGCGGTGCGCGCCGCGGAGTCCATCGGGTACCCGGTCGTGCTGAAAGCGTGTGGGCCGCAGCTGCTGCACAAGTCCGACCTCGGCGTGGTGAAGGTGGGCGTCTCGTCGGCCCGTGAGGTGCGCAACACGTTCGCCGAGTTCACCGAGAGGGCACCGGCGATGGACGGGCTGCTCGTCGCCGAGGTCGTGGCGCCCGGGGTCGAGACCGTCGTCGGCGTCAGCCAGGACGAGCTGTTCGGCCCCGTCGTGATGTTCGGGCTCGGCGGCGTCTTCGTCGAGGTCCTCCGCGACGTCACCTTCCGCGTACCGCCGTTCACGAAGTCCGACGCCGAGCGCATGCTCACCGAGTTGAAGGGCAGCGCGCTGCTCGACGGCGCGCGGGGCCGGCCGAAGGTCGACAGGCGGGCGCTCGTCGAGGTCATCATGAAGGTGCAGCGGCTCGCGGTCGACCTCGCCGGCGAGCTGTCCGAGCTCGACGTCAATCCCCTCGTCGCGCACTCGAAGGGGTGCGTGGCCCTCGACGCACTGGTGGTTCCGCACGCATGACCGACGCCACACCGTCCGACGACCTGCTCCGCCGCATCGAGGGCGGGGTCGCCTGGATCACCCTCAACCGGCCCGACGCCGGTAACGCGCTGACGTCGCCGATGCGCGACCAGCTACCCGTGTGGTTCGACGAGATGAGCGGCGATCCCAACGTGCGCTGCGTCGTCCTGACCGCCGCGGGCGAGAAGGCGTTCTGCACCGGCGCCGACCTCCGCCAGGACCGCACGCCGCCGCCGCGACCCGAGGGCGCGCCCGACCAGATCGTCGGCGACGGTGCCCGAGTCATCCGCCAGGGCTGGCAGCGGCTCGTGGCGTCGATCCAGGACTGCGAGAAGCCGGTGATCGCCGCGGTCAACGGCACGGCCGCCGGCGGGGGTATGCACCTCGCCCTGGCGTGCGACCTCGTGCTGATGGCCGAGGAGGCGCGGCTGATCTCGGTGTTCGTTCGACGGGGCATCCTCCCCGACGCCGGTGGCGCCTACCTGCTGGCCCGCCTGATCGGTCCGCAGAAGGCCAAGGAGGTCTTCTTCTTCGGCGACGACATCAGCGGCCCACGGGCCAGCGAGCTCGGCCTCGTGAACAAGGTGGTGCCGCGCGCCGAGCTCGAGGAGACCACTGCCGAGTGGGCCGGGCGGCTGGCGTCGGGGCCGACGAAGGCGATCGGCTTCACGAAGTTCCTCACGAACCGGTCGCTCGACACCGACCGGCAGGGCTCGTTCTGGGACGAGGGCTACCTGCAGGAGATGCTGGTGAACACCGCCGACTGCACGGAGGGGATCGCGTCGTTCATGGAGCGGC
>DASSOZ010000099.1:0-8915 GCA_035700105.1 Acidimicrobiales bacterium | reverse complement strand
GTCGACGTCGAGAACGACACCTTCCGCGTCCACAATCCGATCGACGTCACCGACATCACGCCCACGCCCGTCCTCATCGCCGCGCTCGGTCCGCTGATGCTGCAGTTGGCGGGGGAGCGCACCGACGGGACGATCCTGTGGCTCGCCGACGAACGGGCGATCGGTACGCACATCGCGCCGACGATCACGCGTGCGGCGGCGTCGGCCGGGGCCGCGCCGCCCCGCATCGTCGCCGGCGTGCCGGTGTGCCTGTGCGCGGACCACGAGGTCGACGTCGCCGTCGCCCGGGCCAACAGGATCCTCTCCGAGGCCGAGGTGTCGCCGAACTACCAGAAGCTGCTCGACCGCGGCGACGCCCGCAGCGTCGGCGACATCCTCGCCGCGGGCAGCGAGTCGTCGATCGAGAAGCGCCTGCGCGCGTTCGCCGACGCGGGGACGACCGATGTGTCGGTGCGCGTCGTGCCGATCGGCGACGACCGCGACGAGCTCATCGCGTCGTCGAAGCGGACCCGCGCGTACCTGGCGTCGCTCGGCGGCGCGCTGTAGGTGCACGACCTCGTCGAGGAGGCGGCCCGCCGCCACGGCGAGCGCGTCTTCATCCGAGCCGGCGGCCAGGCGTGGACGTTCGCCGACATCGACGCCATGGCGAATGCCTTCGCGCGCCACCTCGCCTCGGTGGGCGTCGCCGCCGGGGACCGCGTCGCGATGATGCTGACGAACCGCGTCGAGTTCCTCCCGGTCGCCACGGCGATCGCGCGGCTGGGTGCGGCCGCGGTGCTGCTGAGCCCGGCGTGGCGGTCGGTCGAGGTCGGGCACGCCATCGACCTCACGGCGCCCGTCCACGCGGTGGCGGACGGCCCGGCGGTCGGGCTGCTCGCCCCGCTCGACGTCACCGACCTCGACGACGCCGCGGTGCTCGGCGCGGCGTTCGCCCATCCGCGCGACCCGATCGACACGAGCGGCGTGCACGACGCCGACGACTACGTCCTCGTGTTCAGCTCCGGCACGACCGGGCTGCCCAAGGCGGTCCGCCACACGCACGAGTCGATGGCGCACGCGGTGCGGCACTGGGTCGAGGTTCTCGACCTCGGACCGGGCGACCGGTTCCAGGTGGCGACGCCGCCGTCGCACATCCTCGGCCTCCTCAACCTCGTGACCGCGGCGGCGGCCGGCGCGTCGATCAGGCTGCATGCCCGCTTCGATCTCGACGAGGTGCTGCGGCGCATCGAGTCCGACCGCATCACGCTGGAGATGGCCGTGGCGCCGATCGCGCTGGCGCTGGCGAACCATCCCCGGCTCGAGGACTTCGACCTGTCGTCGCTCCGCTACATCATGTGGGGCGCGACGCCGGTGACGCCCGCGGTCGCCGAGGCCGTCACCGCCCGCACCGGCGTGCGCTGGCTCCCGGCGTACGGCGCCAGCGAACTGCCGGTCCTCGCGTGCAACCCGGCCCGGTCCCCGGATCGCTGGCGGCTCGACTCGGCCGGTCTGCCGCCCGACGGCGTCGAGCTGCGCGTCGTCGACCTCGACACCGGTGCCGAACTGCCGCCCGGCGAGGTCGGCGAGATCCAGGCCCGCAGCCCGTCGGTGATGGCCGGTTACCTGCCCGAGTCGGCGACGGCGGACGCGTTCGCCGACGGCTGGTACCGCACGGGGGACGTCGGGTGGCTGGAACCGGACGGCTGGGTGCACCTCACCGACCGGTCGAAGGAGATGATCAAGGTCAGCGGGTTCCAGGTCGCGCCGGCCGAGATCGAGGGCGTGCTGCACGCCCACCCGTCGGTGCTCGACTGCGCGGTGTTCGGCGTCCCCGACGAACGCGCCGGCGAGGTCCCCGTCGCCGCGGTGCGGCTCGACCCGGCGCGACCGGTCGACGTCGACGAGCTGCGCCGGGTCGTCGCCGACTCACTGGCGACGTACAAGCAGCTGCGGGACATCGTCGTCGTCGACGTCGTACCGCGCCTGCCGTCGGGCAAGGTGCTGCGCCGCACGCTGCGCGACGACTGGCTACGCGCGCACGCGCAGGCGTGAACGCGCGTCCTCCCACACCGTCGCATTTTTTCGCCCGAACCGGACAAGAAAACGGGAGTATGTGGGAGGATGCGCGATGCGGGGCGTCACTCGTAGACGACGTGCACCGACGGCGACGCCGGCACCGCCTGGCACGTGAGGATCCAGCCGTCGTCGACCTCGTCGGGCAGCAGCGCGTTGTTGACGCGCATCGACACGTCGCCGTCGACGAGGCGGGCCATGCACGTCGCGCAGCTGCCGGACTCGCACGAGAACGGCGGCGACATGCCCAGCTCCCGCGCCGTCTGCAGGATGGTCGTCCCGGCTCGATGCTCGGTCGTGCCGCGCTTGCCGGCCAGCTCGATCGTGACGGTCGCCGGGGCCGTCGCCGTCGGATCGGGTGACGCGTCGACGAGGTCGTCGGCGGGGGTGAACCGCTCGATGTGGATCCGGCCGGCGCCCACGCCGCGGGCGAGCAGCGCGTGCTGGACGACGTCCATGAACGGCGTCGGGCCGCAGACGTAGAACTCGCCGCCGGTGTCATCTGCGAACGGCGCGACCGCGCCGGCGTCGACATAGCCGTGCTCGACGTCGAGGCGGTGCACGACGTCGATGCGGTCGCCGTACTTGTCGACGAGCGCGTCGAGCTCGCCGGCGAAGATCACACTGTCGCGGTCGCGGTTGGCGTACAGCAGCCGGACGCGGCGGTCGGTCGTCGCCAGCGCCGTCTTCAGCAGCGAGAACACCGGCGTGATGCCGCTGCCGGCGGCGAACAGGACCAGGTCGTTCTCGGTACCCGTGAGGCGGAAGAACCCGGCGGGTGCCTGCGCCTCGACCTCGTCGCCGGCGCGCAGTGTGTCGATCATCCAGTTGGACACGATGCCGCCGGGCACGCGCTTCACCGTCACCCGCAGTTCGTCGTCGACGGCCGGCGACGACGACATCGAGTAGCAGCGGACGTGCGGCGCGCCGGCGACATGGACCCGGAATGTCAGGAACTGCCCGGCGTCGTACGTGAACGGGGCGTCGACGACGAAGGTGGCCGCGTCGGCGGCCTCGGGGATGACGCGGGCGATCGTCACCGCGTGATAGCCGTGCGTCATCCCGCCAGACGATAACGTAGTTCTCGTGCAGCGACAACGACGTTGGCAGGCATGACGGCGGCCCGCACGGCGATCGTCACGGGGGGCGCGTCGGGCATCGGGCTCGCCATCGCCGAGCGCCTCACGGCCGACGGCCACGCGGTCGCGATCTTCGACCGCAACGGCGACGCCGCGGTCGAGGCGGCCGCGACGATCGGTGGCTCGACGGTCGGCGTCACCGTCGACGTGACCGACCGCGCGCAGATCGACGCCGGCGTCGCCGAGGTCACCGAGCGCCTCGGCGTGCCGCTGATCCTCGTCAACAACGCCGGCCTCGACGGGTTCGCGCCGTTCCTGAAGATCACCGACGACGCGTGGAGGCGGATCCTCGACGTCAACCTCACCGGCGCGTTCCGCTGCTGCCAGGCCGTGCTGCCCGGCATGGTGGAGGCGGGGTGGGGCCGCATCGTCAACATCTCGTCGTCGAGCGCGCAGGGCGGGCAGCCCTACATGGCGCACTACGTCTCGTCGAAGGCCGGGATGATCGGCCTGACGAAGTCGCTCGCGCTCGAGTTCGGCCCGAGCGGTGTCACCGTCAACACGATCCCACCCGGCTTCATCGACACGCCGATGCTGCGCGCCGCCGAGGCGAAGGGTCGCCTCGGCAACACCGTCGAGCACCACGCGTCGCTCACGCCGGTGCGCCGAGCGGGCCGACCGGAGGACATCGCCGCGGCGTGCGCGTTCCTCGTCCGCGACGACGCCGGCTACGTCACGGGTCAGGTGATCGGGGTCAACGGTGGCCGCAACACCTGACCGGCCGCGGCTGGCGCCGCTGCCGCCGCCGGAGTGGCCGGCGTCGATGCGCGACGCCCTCGCCGCGCTGCGCCCGCCGAACCCGCGCCATCCCTTCCCCGAGCGCCGTGACGACCGCCCCAAGGGGCTCAACGTCCTCGGGACGCTCGCGCGCCATCCCGAGCTGACGCGCGCCTTCCACACGTTCAACGGTCACGTCCTGTTCGCGACGACGCTGACGCCGCGCCAGCGCGAGCTGGTCGTTCTCCGCGTCGCCGCCGTGCGCGCGGCCGACTACGAGTGGGCGCAGCACGCCGTGCTCGCCGGCGACGCCGGCATCACAGACGACGAGGTCGCCCGGATCCACGCCGGTGCCATCGGCGTCGACGACGCGTGGTCGCCGCTCGAGGCGGCGCTGCTGCGTGCCGTCGACGAGCTCGTCGCCGACGCCCTCGTGTCGGACCAGACGTGGACGACGTTGGCGTCCGAGCTCGACGACCGGCAGCTCATGGACGTCGTGTTCACCGTCGGCGCCTACGACCTGCTCGCCATGGCGTTCCGCACCTTCGGCGTTCCGCTCGACGACGACCTCGTGCGGTTGCGGCGGAAATGACCTTCTCGTTTCCGGAGACCGGTGCTACCGTCTCCCTCACGTCCTGATCGGAGGAACCCGCGGATGGCGCACTTCACGAAGCCGGCGGAGGGCAGCTGGACCGAGCACTTCGGCATCGGCACCGACCCCGTTTCCTACGAGGACTCGATCACCCCCGAGCACTACGAGCTCGAGCGCGACGCCATCTTCCGGCGGGCGTGGCTGAACGTCGGGCGCGTCGAGCAGCTACCCAAGGTCGGCAGCTACTTCACGCGTGAGCTCGACGCGGCGCGCACGTCGGTCGTCGTGGTGCGCGACCGCGACGAGAAGCTGCGGGCGTTCCACAACATGTGCCGCCACCGCGGCAACAAGCTCGTGTGGAACGACTATCCCGGCGAGGAGACGAGCGGCATGTGCCGCCAGTTCCAGTGCAAGTACCACGGATGGCGCTACGGCCTCGACGGTGAGCTGACGTTCGTGCAGCAGGAGTCCGAGTTCTTCGACCTCGACAAGTCGGAGTTCGGCCTCGCGCCGGTGCAGTGCGATGTGTGGGAGGGGTTCGTGTTCGTGAACCTCGATCGGGCGAACACGACGCCGCTGCGCGAGTACCTCGGCGAGCTCGCGTGGGGGATCGAGGGCTACCCGTTCCACCTCATGACGCAGGTGCACAAGTTCCGCGCCGAGGTCGGGAGCAATTGGAAGCTCTTCATCGACGCGTTCATGGAGTTCTACCACGCACCTGTTCTGCACGCGAAGCAGTCCGTCGACGACGAGTCGCGGAAGCTGCAGGCGATCGGGTACGAGGCGCTCGCGTACGGCATCGACGGTCCGCACTCGATGGTGTCGTCGTGGGGCGGCATGGCGCCGCCCAAGGACCTCAACATGGTGAAGCCGATCGAGCGGGTGCTGCGCAGCGGCCTGTTCGGGGTGTGGGACGCGCCCGACATCGGGTTGTCGGAGCTGCCGCCCGGCCTGAACCCGGCGCGGCACCCGGCGTGGGGCGAGGACTCGTTCCTCTTCTTCCCCAACTTCATGATCCTCGTGTGGAAGCCGAACTGGTACCTCACGTACCACTACTGGCCGACGTCCTACAACACGCACATCTTCGAGGGAACGCTGTACTTCGTGCCGCCGAAGAACGCGTACGAGCGGTTGCAACAGGAGCTCGCGGCGGTGACGTTCAAGGAGTACGCCCTGCAGGACGGCAACACGCTGGAGGCGACGCAGTCGATGCTCGAGTCGCGGGCGGTGACGACGTTCCCGCTCAACGACCAGGAGATCGCGCTGCGGCACCTCCACGCGACGGCGCGGCAGTGGGTCGCCGACTACCGGTCCTCGGGCGGCGCGTCGTCGCCGTCACGGATCTCGGCGGTCTCGTGATGGCCGTCCTACCGGCTGCGTTCTCGGACCTCGAGCCCTTCGCCGACTGGGCGCTGCCCGGCGAGGGCGCGCGCTACGACAAGCGCCTCGCCAGCACGATGGACGAGCTGCAGGCGTTCTACGACGCGGCGTTCCCGCGGTTGACCGACGGCGTCGAGTACCTGAAGGGCGTGGCGCTCGACGGGATCTCCGACGAGGACACGCACCTGCTGTGGCTGTTCTCGTCGTTGGTCACGGTGGCGTTCCCGGTCGAGGTGTGGCGCCAGCCCCGGGTGCCCGACAGCGGCGCGGCGGCGATGTACGCCGTCGTCGAGCCCACGGTGTGAGCGGCGTGTCCGCCGCGAGCTGGCGCGAGGCCGCGGTCGCCCGCTCGCTCGACCCGGCGCGGGCGCGGGCCGAGACGCGGGTGCAGCGGTTCCTGGATGCCGCGCTGTCGTTGATGAACGAGAGCAGTGGCGATCGCCGCGACTTCACCGTGCAGGAGGTCGTCGAGCGTTCCGGTCAGTCACTGCGCAGCTTCTACCAGTACTTCGGCGGCAAGCACGAGCTGCTGCTGGCGCTGTTCGAGGAGCTCGTCCGCAAGTCGGCGGCCCAGCTGTCGGAGATCGTCGAGACCGAGTCGCGCACGCCGATCGACCGCCTGCACACGTTCGTCGTCGAGTACCACCGCATGTGCCGCCCGGGCCGAGGCGCCGGCGGCCGCGGCCGCTCGAAGAAGGCGCCCGTCCCCGCGGTGATGATGGAGTTCGCGCAGCAGCTCCTCACGTCGCACCCCGCGGAGGCGGCTCGGGCCTACGCGCCGATGACGTCGCTGTTCCGCTCGCTCCTTGCCGATGCCGCCTCCTCGGATGCGATCCGCGCCGATGTCGACCTCGACCGCCTCACCGGGATCGTGCTCCAGGCGATCATGTTCAACGCCTTCGCCTCGACGATCAGCGGCACGCCGTCCGGTGGCGCCGATGACGTCGATCCGGGCGAGGAGCTCTGGTCGCTGTTGTTGCGGGGGATCGCCGCGGGCCCTCAGCTTCGCCGGGCGAGGCCGTAGGCGAACGCCCGCGTCGTCGTGCAGCGGATGCGTGACGAGGCGTGCACTCGCTGAAACGCCGAAGTGCGAGGAAGCTCCACGCCGAGGCGCGTGCCGCCGAGGCCGTCCGCACGAGCAGGTCGAGCGGCAGCGGGCGTCGAACGGGGCGACATGCGGCGCTCGTTGATCCTGGTGGTGGCTCTGGCGACCGCGGCGCTCGGTCTGACGCTCCCGGCCGCCGAGGCCAGTCCCCGCGCCCTGACCTACGTCGCGCTCGGTGACTCGTACACGTCGGGTCCGCTGGTCCTGCCCCACGACACCGCCAACGTGCCTCAGGACTGCGGCCAGTCGAGCCGCAACTATCCGCACCTGGTCGCGCTCGCACTTCGGCCGACGGTGTTCCGGGACGTGAGCTGCGGGAGCGCGACGATCGACGACTTCACCGAGCCGCAGACCGGCTTGCCGTTGGGCAACACGAATGCCCCGCAGTTCGACGCACTCGATCCGTCGGTCGACGTCGTGACGGTCGGGATCGGTGGCAACGACGTTGGGTTCGTGGGGCTGGCGATGGACTGCATCCGCGTCGACCCGACGGACACGCCGTGCTCGGCGGGCAAGGACCCGAACGCGCACGACGACTTCTCGGACAAGCTCGACCAGGTCCACGTCGAGCTCGTCACCGCCCTCGGTCGGATCCACACGCTCGCCCCGCACGCGAAGGTGCTCGTGGTGAGCTACCCGACCGCGCTCCCCGACGACGGGGTGGCGTGCTGGCCGTACGTGCCGATCGAGCAGGCCGACATGACGTACCTGGTGGCGAAGTTCAAGGAGATGAACGCGATGCTCGCTGCGGCCGCCGCGGATGGCGACGCGACCTACGTCGACATCTACACGCCGAGCATCGGCCACGACGCGTGCAAGCCGCCGGTGCTGGCGTGGGTCAACGGGATGGTGCTCGTGCCGCCGAGCTTCCCGGCTCATCCCAACGACCTGAGCTTCCTCAACTCCGCGCCCGTCGTGACGAACGCGATCCGCGCCGCGCTCGCCGCCGGCTGACACGGACCCGGGGTCTTCGTTCGACACGACGTTCGGCGGCACACCGACCGGCGATGATCTGACGTGCTCCGTCTCGGGCATCTGAACCTCGCCGTCACCGATCGAGCCCGTGCGGCGGCGTTCTACCGCCGTTGGTTCGGCTTCGATCGGGTGCTCGCCGAGTACGACGACGGCACGACCTTCGTCACGGACGCGTCGGGCTTCGAGCTCGCGCTCCACGAAGCCGAACGCGCGCCCGCACGGGAGACACACGAGGGCTGGCACTTCGGCTTCCTGGCGGCGTCGGCGAGCACCGTCACCGAGATGGCGACGGCGATGGGCGATGCCGGCGTGACGGTCGAAGGGCTGGAAGAATCGCCGTCGTACGTCGGCTTCAGGTGCCGGGACCCCGACGGCTACGAGATCGAGGTCTACTTCGAGCCGAGGCGCTGACGGCGGTCGACCTGGCGTCCTCGGACGAAGTAGACGATCGGGAGCACGCCGCCGGAGTTGACGACGACGATCGCGCCCGCCCATTTCATCTTCGACCCGCGCACTTCTGCGGCGGGTCGCCGCACCAGATCCACCAGTGCCGCGATCTTCAGGGTCGCGTCGAACGCCGCGCCCGCGACGATGAGCTTGCGCGTGGACGGGCTCAGCTCCGACCAACGCTTCTTGCGTGCCACTCTCACTCCCCGGTCTCGTATAGGACGACTGCGGCAGTGCGCACGGCGACTCAGCGGTTGATGGCGAGCGTGATCAGCACGGAGAGCACGATCGACAGGACGAGCGGCCACCAGTAGAAGCGGACCCGGCCCCGCTGACCCGAACGTTTCGAGAACACGAACATGGTCTGCGGGTGTACCGCCTGCTCACGAGCGGTAGACGATCCCGCCCTTCATCACGAACGAGACCCGCTCGGTCACCGTGATGTCCGCCAGCGGGTCGCCGGGCACGGCGATCACGTCCGCCAGCAGACCCGGAACCAACCGCCCCC
>DASSOZ010000098.1:0-44649 GCA_035700105.1 Acidimicrobiales bacterium | reverse complement strand
GTGCAGGAGGTGCTCCTCCGCGTGCAGCGGGGGCTCGCCACGTACCGGCCGGGGTCCCTGGAGGGATGGTTGAGCAGGATCGCCACGAACGCGTTTCTCGACGACGTGCGACGCAAGCGGCGCCGGCCGGCCGACGCGCTGCCGGAGGACGCCGACCGCGTACTGCCGCGTGAACAGGCGGCGGACGAGGCGCTCGCTGCCGCGGTCCTGCCCGACGACGTACAGGCGGCGCTGGCCGATCTCCCCGGTGAGTACCGCGCCGCCGTCGTGCTGTGCGACGTCGTCGGGCTGTCGTACCAGGAGATCGCCGACGCACTCGACGTGCCCGTCGGTACCGTGCGCAGCCGCATCCACCGCGGCCGTGCGCTGTTGAGGGAGGTGCTCACGCCGTGACGGCACCGAAGGGCGATCATCTGGGCGACCGGTTGAGCGCGCTGCTCGACGGTGAGCTCGCGGGCGACGAGGTGCGCGACGCCGACGCGCACCTCGCCGAGTGCGAGCAGTGCCGCGCCGAGCTGGACGCGACCGCGTCGACCCGGTCGCTCGTCCGAGCCCTGCCGGCGGTCGAGCCGCCGTTCGGGTTCTACGAGCGCCTGACGCGCCGGCGCCGCTCGATGTGGCGTCGCGGCGTGGCCGCCGTCGCCGGCGGGGCGGCGGCCGCCGCCGTGCTGGTTGTGCTGGTGACGCCGCCGGCCGATCGCGTCGGTCCGCCGGTCGGCGATCTCGTGGAGCGGCACGCCGCCACCGCGTCGGCCGGCGGCGACCCGGTGACCGAGTTCGCGCCCGTGGGGGTGCCGGTGCGGTTCACGCCGTGACGACAGTGGTTTCGCGCATCGCGCTTCTGATGGCGGTCGTCGCCGCGGTGGCTGTCGCCGCGCCCGCGGTCGCCGACGACAGCCCGATCGACGCGTCCCGGCAGGCGACGCGCACGCTGCGTTTCGAGGGTGTCGTGCGCGTCGAGTGGGTCGACGGCGGACGTCGCCACGTCGAGCGCGTGAAGGTCCGCTCGTGGAACGGGACGATGGCCGTCGAGGGCGGTACCGACCTCGCCGCGTCCGACCGGGCCCGCTTCGTGTACCACCGCGGTCTCGGCTGGGCGATGGTGTGGCCCGCTGAGCTCGCATCCGACGACCGGCCCTCGCCCGAGGCGAAGTACCGCGTCGTCGCGATGGGGCCCGGTCCGATGGTGGCGGGTCGCTCGACGAACCTCGTCGACGTGCGGCGCGGGTCGGTGCGCTGCGAGCTCGTGTACACCGACGCGACGACGGGGCTCGTGCTGCGGCGCGAGCAGTACGACTCCACCGGCGAGCTGCGCCGCACCGTCACGTTCGAGACGCTCGACACGAACACGACCACACCGGTGTCGCTACCGGCGCGCGCCGCCGACCGGTCGCCGGACACCGTGCCGGGCATGTCGCCGTCGGCGCCCTACCGCGCGCCGGCGGCGTTGGGGTCCGGCTACGAGCTCATCGGCGCGTACCGCCAGTCCGGCACCGTCCACCTCCTCTACAGCGACGGGATCTACGACCTGTCGGTGTTCGAGCAGCGCGGCCGGCTCGACCGCGAGGACCTTCCCGCCGGCCGCCGCCACGTCACGCTCGCCAGCCGTGATGCGTGGCAGGTGTCGTGGCCGGGAGGCGAGGTCGTGGTCTGGCAGGCCGGCGGCGCGGTGTTCACCGCCGTGGGCGAGGCGCCGATCGACGACGTCCTCGCCGCAGCCACGACGATGCCGTCCGCCGGTCAGCCGTCCCTGGTCGAGAAGCTCCGCCGGATGTGCGGCAGCCTCCTCGACCTGTTCAGTCCGGCGTGACGGGGAGCCGCCGGCGGCGGGCGATCCGGCGGCGCTCCCGCTCGGAGGCCCCGCCCCACACGCCGTGCTCGACCCGGTGGACCAGGGCGTACTCGAGGCAGGGCGACTGGACCGGGCACCCCTCGCAGATCCGCCGGGCGGCCTCGACACCGACGCCGTCGCTCGGGAAGAAGACCTCGGGGGCGACGGAGCGGCAGTTGCCGGCGGCCATCCAGTCGGTGTCCATGCCTGTTCTACGAAGCGAGCGCCTTGTTGGTTCCCTCCGATCCGGGAAGTGTTGACAACGTGGACGAGTACACGCCGCCGCCGTCGATCACCGACGTCCCCCCGACCGAGCCGCTGTCGTCGCCGCCGTTCGACGACGACCTCCCGCCGGTCGTCGACCCCGAACCGGGCGAACGCGACAAGCGCGAGCGCCGGTGGAACGCCGGCTGGCTGATCGCGGCGTTGATCGGCGCCCTCGTCGGCGCGATCGTCGCCGCGTCGGTCGTCGCCATCGCCGACGACAACGGGAACGGGTCGACGACGAGCGCGGCGGGCGGGGTCGCCGCCGCGCCGCGGTCGCGCAACAACACGAGCAGCGTCGCCCGCCCCTCCGACATCCAGGGCATCCTCCGCAAGATCGAGCCGGCGGTCGTGTCGATCAACACCCGCGGCTTCAGCGAGAGCGACCTGTTCGGCGTCACGCCGCAGCAGGGCGCGGGCACCGGCATCGTCATCAGCGCCGACGGGCTCGTCCTCACCAACGCACACGTGATCTCGGGTGCGACGAGCATCAAGGTGCGCACGATCGACGGCAAGGTGCGCGACGCGCGCGTGCTGGGTGCGGTGACGACCGCCGACATCGCGCTCGTGAAGATGAACGACGCGTCGAACCTGCAGACGGCGACGCTCGGGAACTCGTCGGATCTCGTCGTCGGCGACGATGTCCTTGCCGTGGGCAACGCGCTCGGCCTCGGCGGCGACCCCACGGTGACGCTCGGCATCGTGTCCGCGCTCGGTCGCAGCATCGACACGGACAACGGGCGGCTCGAGGGGGTCATCCAGACCGACGCCGCCATCAACCCGGGCAACTCCGGCGGTCCGCTCGTGAACAGCGACGGCGAGGTCGTCGGTGTGAACACCGCGATCGCCGGACAGGCGCAGAACATCGGGTTCGCCATCGCGATCAACACCATCAAGCCGATCATCGACCGGCTCAAGGCGGGCGGCGACACCTCGCAGGCGTTCCTCGGTGTGAGCTCGCTCACCGTCGACCAGCAGGTCGCGCAGCAGCTCGGCCTCGACGTCGAGAAGGGCGCGCTCGTGCGCGACGTGACGCCCGGTTCGCCCGCCGAGAACGCCGGCATCCGGCCCGGCGACGTCGTGACCAAGCTCGACGGCAAGGACATCGCCACGTCCGACGACCTCGTCGCCGCGGTGCGGGGCCACAAGCCGGGCGATGCCGTGGAGGTCACCGTCGACCGGCAGGGCCAGACCCGCACGGTCAAGGTCGAGCTCGGTTCCCGCCCGGTCCTGACGGGCTAGGCGGGACGACCGCGTAGGCTGGTCCGTCATGACCGACGTCGCCCCCGAGGAAGCCGAACCACAGCCGCCACGCGGCCACGTGCGCGTCGTGTACCTCGGCCCGGTGGCGCCGCACTGGGACGTGCAGTCGGAGTTCGGCGAGCGCAACGTCATCGAGGAGTTCCGCCAGCGGGTCCTCGCACGGCTGCTGCTGCTGCCGCCGCACGACCCGCAGTTCCGCCGCAACCGCGAGCGAGTCATCCGCGACGCCGAGCGCGAGAACCTCATCCTCGACTGGGACCTCGGGATCCCCGAGGAAGCCGAGTAGGCGCAGCCGCTGCGCATCGGCCTCGACCTCGGGGGGACGAAGGTCTACGGCGTCCGCCTCGACGCCGGGAAGGTCGTCGCCGAGGCCAAGCGCAAGACGCCGCCCACGGGCACGCCCGACGACGTCGTCGACGTCCTCGCCGGTGTCGTGGACGATCTCGGCGGGCTGACCGACGTGTCCGGTGTCGGCATCGGATGTCCCGGTGCCGTCGACCCGGCGACCGGCGTCGTCCGGGGTGCGGCGAACGTGGGACCCCTCGCCGGGCGCGACGCCGTACCGCTCGCGGCGATGGTTCGCGCACGCGTCGGCGACGCCGTCGACGTCCGCATCGGCAACGACGTGAGCGTCGCGGTGGCGGGCGAGCTCGCGCTCGGGGCGGGGCGTGACGAACGCGACTTCATCGGGATCTGGGTCGGCACCGGTGTCGGCGGCGGCGTCGTCCTCGACGGCGTCGTGCGCACCGGCGCGCACGGGCTCGCCGGCGAGATCGGCCACACCGTCGTCGACCTCGACGGCGACCGGCTGTGCGGCTGCGGCCGGCGTGGCCATCTCGAGGCGTACGCCGGGCGCGGATCGATGGAGCGCGAGGCGCGCGCCCGTCACGCGGGCGGCGTCCACACCGCGCTGGTCGAGCTGGCCGGTGACGCCCGCATGACCTCGGGCGTCTGGGCTCGCGCCATCGAGCACGACGACCGCGTCGCGACCCGCCTCCTCGCCGACTGTGTCGAGGCCCTCGGGTGCGCGGTGGCCAGCGCGGTGACGCTGCTCGACGTCGACCTCGTCGTGATCGGCGGCGGGCTGGCCGAGAAGCTCGGCGCCGCGTTCACCGGCCGCATCGCCGACGCCGCCGCCCGGCGCCTCTTCCCGGCGATCGCCCCGCCCCGCGTCGTGCCGGGTGGGCTCGGCGACGCCGCCGGCGCGGTCGGCGCCGCGCTCCTCGTCGAGGCCCCGGCGTAAATATCGTGGCCGGGATGGCGACACCGCTCGCCGCAGTACCGCCGGGCGACGACGAGCCCGCGCAGCACCGCTACATCAACCGCGAGCTGTCGTGGCTCGACTTCAACTCCCGCGTCCTCGCCCTCGCCGAGGACGCGGCCACGCCACTCCTCGAGCGGGCGAAGTTCCTCGCCATCTTCAGCGAGAACCTCGACGAGTTCTTCCAGGTGCGCGTCGGCGGCCTGAAGGACCAGGTCGCGGCCGGGGTCACCGCGGTGTCGTCCGACCGCACGCCGCCGCCCGAGCAGCTGCGCGCCATCCGGGCGAAGGTCGACGCGTTGCTCGACCGGCAGATGCGCGCCTTCACGGACGACATCGTTCCGGCCCTCGCCGGAAGCGGCATCATCCTGTCGAACTGGGAGGACCTCGACGAGGACGACCGCAGCGCGCTCGTGGCCGAGTTCGAGCAGCGGATCTTCCCGGTGCTCACGCCGCTCGCGGTCGACCCCGGCCACCCCTTCCCGTACATCTCGAACCTCTCGCTGAACCTTGCGGTCACCGTGCGTGACCCAGTCGCCGGCGATCGCCGCTTCGCGCGCGTGAAGGTCCCGCCGCTGCTGAGCCGCTTCGTCGTCATGCCCGACGGCGAGCGGTTCGTGCCGCTCGAGCAGGTGATCGCCGCCCACCTCGACGCGCTTTTCCCCGGCATGGAGGTCGAGTCGCATTCGCCGTTCCGCGTCACCCGCAACGCCGACTTGAGCCTCGAGGACGACGAAGCCGACGACCTCCTCGCCGCCGTCGAGATGGAGCTGCGCCGGCGGCGGTTCGGTCGCGCGGTGCGCCTCGAGGTCGACACGACGATGGAGGACGACGTCCGCGAGCTGCTCGTGCGCGAGCTCGACCTCGGCAACGACGACGTGTACGTCGTCGACGGACCGCTCGACCTCGGCGGGCTCTGGGCGGTGCACGCGCTCGACCGCCCGACGCTCAAGGACGAACCGTGGGCGCCGGTCACGCAACCGCGGCTCGCGCCGCCGACGACCGCACCCGCGCCGGACGAACCCGTCGACATGTTCGCGGCGATCCGCGAGCACGACGTGCTCGTCCACCACCCGTACGACTCGTTCGCGACGTCGGTCGAAGCATTCATCGAGCAGGCCGCGCTCGACCCCGACGTCCTCGCCATCAAGCAGACGCTCTACCGGACCTCCGGCGACAGTCCGATCGTGAACGCGTTGATCCGCGCCGCCGAGCGCGGCAAACAGGTCGCCGTCCTCGTCGAACTGACGGCGCGCTTCGACGAGCAGGCGAACATCGCGTGGGCGCGAGCGCTCGAGCGCGCCGGTGTCCACGTCGTGTACGGGCTGGTCGGCCTCAAGACGCACACGAAGACGGCGCTCGTCGTGCGCGAAGAGGGCAACGGCGTGACCCGCTACTGCCACATCGGCACCGGCAACTACAACCCGCGCACGGCCCGCCTGTACGAGGACCTCGGGCTCCTGACCGCGAACGCCGACCTCGGCGCCGACCTCACGGAGCTGTTCAACTACCTCACCGGCTACAGCCGGCAGGGCGCGTACCGCAAGCTGCTCGTCGCCCCCGTGGGGTTGCGCGAGGCGATCGTCGGGCTGATCCGGCGCGAAGCCGCGGCCGGTTCCGACGGGCGGATCGTCCTGAAGATGAACGCGCTCGCCGACCACCGCATGATCGACGAGCTGTACGCCGCGTCACAGGCGGGTGTGTCGATCGACCTCATCGTGCGCGGGATCTGCTGCCTGCGCCCGGGCATCGCCGGTCTCTCGGAGACGATCCGGGTGCGTTCGATCGTCGGCCGCTACCTCGAGCACAGCCGGATCTTCGCGTTCGGGCGGCGCGACCGGCGCCGGTACTTCATCGGCTCGGCCGATCTGATGACGCGCAACCTCGACCTGCGGGTCGAGGCGGTCGTGCCCGTCGAGGCGCCCGACCTGCAGGAGCGTCTGCAAGAGGCCCTCGATGTGAACCTCGCCGACGACCAGCTCGCGTGGTCGCTCGGCTCGGACGACGTGTGGCAGCCGGTGCCGGGCGGCGCTGATGCGGGGTGCAACAGCCATGTGCGGCTGCAGGAGCTGGCCGTCGAGCGGACGCGCCGTCGCCATGGGTGACGGCGACGTCGAGGTCCGGGCCGCCGGCGGCCTCGTGCACCGCGTGCGCAGCGGCGAACCCGACGGCGTCCTCGAGGTGCTGCTCGTGCACCGCCCGAAGTACGACGACTGGACGTTCCCGAAGGGCAAGCTCGACCCCGGCGAGACGTTCGAGGACGCGGCGGTGCGCGAGGTGGAGGAGGAGGCGGGGCTGCGCTGCACGCTCGGTGCGGAGCTGCCGTCGACGCACTACGTCGACTCGCGCGGCCGGTCGAAGATGGTGCGGTGGTGGGCGATGGACCACACGCAGGCGAACGGGCACGCCGCCGCGGACAACGAGGTCGACGGAGTCGCGTGGCTCTCGGTCGACGAGGCGCGTGCGCGCCTGTCGTACGACCGCGACCTGCCCCTCCTCGACGCGCTCGTCTCCCTGCTCGAGCAATGACCCGATGACGGCGTACCTGGTGCGCCACGCGAAGGCGGGACGCCGCGACGAGTGGGACGGGCCGGACCGGCTGCGCCCGATCAGCGACGCCGGCCACCGTCAGGCCGACGGGCTGGTCGCAGTGCTCGCTGGCCGCGGGATCGGCCGCGTGCTCTCGAGCCCGTACGTGCGCTGCGTCGAGACCGTGCAGCCGCTCGCCGACCGGCTCGGGCTGATCGTCGAGTCACACGACGCGCTGGCGGAGGGCGCCGACGTCGACGACGCGATCGCGCTCGTCGCCGAGGCAGCGCGCGCCAACGGTGTCCTCTGCAGCCACGGCGACATGATCCCGGCCGTCCTCGACGAGCTCGCGCGCGCCGACGGACTCGCACTGGCGCACGACTTCCCGTTCGCCAAGGGATCCGCGTGGGTGCTCGACGGCCCCGGCCGGCCGTTCGTATCGGCGCGGTATGTCGAGCCGCCGCCGTCGTGATCGTGCGGGCCTGAAGCTTCGACCAACGTTCACCCGGCGTTCATCTGCGGGCCAGCGCGGCGTCGATCGCCCTCCGTACGGTGCGCCCCGTGACCACGAAGCGTTCGAGAACGGCGATCGTCGCCGGCCTGCTCCTCGTCCTCGCACTCGTCGCCGGTGCGTGCGGGACCGACGACAACTCGACCGGCGCCGCCGCGCAGTCGGCGGACACCACGACGCCCGCCGGCTGCGCGGCCGGCACGCTCACCGGCGCCGGCTCGACGTTCGTCCAGAACATCGAGCAGCAGTGGGCGAAGGACTTCCAGGCGGCGTGCGCCGACGCCACCGTCTCGTACCAGGGCGTCGGCTCGGGCGCCGGTATCCAGCAGTTCACCGCCGGGACCGTCGACTTCGGCGCCACGGACGCGGTGATGAAGCCGGAGGAGGAGCAGGCGGCGTCGGCCAAGGGCGGTGACGTGCTGCACATCCCGTGGTCCGCAGGTGGCATCGCCGTCGAGTACAACCTCGACGGTGTCGACGGGCTGCGCCTGTCGCCCGCCGCGCTCGCCGGCATCTTCGCCGGAAAGATCACGAAGTGGGACGACGCCGCGCTGAAGGCGGACAATCCCGGCGCCGCGCTTCCCTCGACCGGCATCCAGGTCGTGCACCGTTCCGACGGATCGGGCACGACGGCTGCGCTGACGGCGTACCTCACCGCGGTCGCGCCCGACGTCTGGACGGCGGGCTCGGGCAAGGACGTGCCGTGGGCGGCAGGCCAGGGCGCCAAGGGGTCCGACGGTGTGACGGCACTCGTGAAGCAGACGCCCGGCTCGATCGGTTACGCCGAGGTGTCGTTCGCCGAGCAGAACGGCCTCGGCGTCGCGAAGGTGAAGAACGCCGCCGGCACGTTCGTCGGCCCGACCGCCGAGGCCGTGGCGGCCGCGCTCGCCGGTGCCGACGTGCCGGCCGATCTGAAGATCAAGCCGAACTACGCCGCCGCCGACCCCGCCGCCTACCCGATCTCGACGCCGACATGGGTGGTCGTGTTCGCGAAGCCGGCGGACGCGGCGAAGGCGAGGCTCCTGAAGGCCTTCCTCACGTACGCGTTGACGACGGGTCAGCGCGACGCCGAGAAGCTGTTCTACGCGCCGCTGCCCTCGGCGATCGCGGACAAGGCGAAGGCAGCCGTGGAGTCGATCGCCTCGTAATGGCGACGGTCGCACTACAGCGGCGCGGACGGCGGCGCCGGCCCGACGCCGTGTTCCGCAACGTGAGCGGGGGGACGGCCGTGCTCGTGCTCGCGCTCGTCGTTGCGATCGCTGTGTTTCTCGTCGCGAAGGCGTTGCCCGCGTTTCGCACCGCCGGAGTCGGCTTCTTCATGGAGCGGTCGTGGTTCCCCGACGCGTCGACGCCGGCCTTCGGCGTCGCCGCGCTGGTGTGGGGCACGGTTATGTCGAGCGTCCTCGCACTCGCGATCGCCGTGCCCGTCGCCATCGGCTCCGCGCTGTTCGTCACCGAGCTCGCGCCGCGGCGCGTCGGTACATGGCTCGGGTACGCGCTCGACCTGCTCGCCGCGGTACCGAGCGTGGTCTACGGCCTGTGGGGCGTGTACTTCCTCGTTCCCCGCATGATCCCGATGCAGCGGTGGCTCGGCACGCACCTCGACGTCGTGCCGCTGTTCCACAATCCGGACGCCTTGTACGGGCGGTCGATCTTCGCCGCATCGGTCGTGCTCGCGATCATGATCCTGCCGATCACCGCCGCCATCCTGCGCGAGGTCTTCCAGCAGGTGCCGACCGCGGACCGCGAAGCCGCGCTCGCGCTCGGCGCGACGCGCTGGGAGTCGATCCGCATGGCCGTGCTCCCGTTCAGCCGCAGCGGTGTCGTCGGCGCGGTCATGCTCGGCCTCGGCCGCGCGCTCGGCGAGACGATCGCCATCGCGCTCGTGCTGGCGGCGTCGTACGACGTGACACTGAACGTCCTGAAGCCGGGCGGCAACACGATCGCCGCGAACATCGCGCTGAAGTTCGGCGAGTCGGGCGCACTGGGGCGCGAGGCGCTCATCGCGTCGGGCTTGGTGCTGTTCGCGATCACGCTCGTGGTGAACGTGGCGGCGCGCGGCGTTGTTGCCCGGTCGTCTCGGCGACGGGCGGGCGCGTGACGGCACTCGTGGCGCGCGCGCCGCTGCGCCGTCCGGGGCTGACGCGAATGCATCTCGCGGCGATCGCCGCCGCGTCGGTCGCCGCGACGCTCGCACTCTTCGCTCTCACGCCGTTCGCCGGGCGCGCCGGCTTCGTCGTCACAGCGTTCGGGATGTTCGTCGTCGCCCAGACGTGGGCGTCCGTCGTCGTCGAAGGTCACCGTCATGCCGTGGATCGCCTCGCCACGACGTTGCTTGCGTCGGCGGTCGGCGTCGCGCTGCTCCCGCTCGTCGCCGTCCTCGCGTTCACGGTCGCCAAGGGCGCGTCGGCGATCTCGCTCGACTTCCTGACGCACTCCATGAAAGGCGTCGGACCCCTCGATACGAACGGCGGCGTGTACCACGCGATCGTCGGGACCCTGCAGCAGGTCGCGATCGCCGCCGCGATCGCCATCCCGCTCGGCGTGCTGACGGCGATCCACCTCGTCGAGTACGGGCGGGGCCGGCGGCTCGCCACCGTCGTGCGGTTCGTGGTCGACGTCATGACCGGGATCCCGTCGATCGTCGCCGGCCTGTTCGTGTTCGCGTTCTGGGTCCTCGCCCTGCGGAAGGGGTTCTCCGGGCTCGCCGCCGCGCTGTCGCTGTCGATCCTCATGCTCCCGGTCGTGGTGCGCTCGTGCGAGGAGATGCTGAAGCTCGTGCCCGACTCGCTGCGCGAGGCGAGCTACGCCCTCGGCGTGCCGCGGTGGCGGACGATCGTGTCGGTGGTGCTGCCGGCGGCGTCATCCGGGATCACGACCGGGGTGATGCTCGCCGTCGCCCGCGTGACCGGCGAGACGGCACCGCTGCTCCTGACGACCTTCGGCTTCGACGCGATCAAGAACGATCCGTTCCACGGGCCGCAGTCCGCCATCCCGCTGTACGTGTTCGACCAGGCGCAGCGGCCGTCCGACGCCGCCGCTGCCCGGGCGTGGGCCGCGGCGCTCACGCTCATCGTCATCGTCCTCGCGCTCTACGCCGCCGCCCGCCTCGCGACCCGCCGCAACCGGCTGGTCCGCTCGTAACCGGAGAACCGTGTCCACCCGCATCGATGCCATCGACGTCTCCGCCTGGTACGGCGACTTCCGCGCCATCGACGGCGTCGACCTCACGATCGAACCGAAGACGGTCACCGCGCTCATCGGGCCGTCGGGCTGCGGCAAGTCGACGTTCCTCCGCACGCTCAACCGCATGCACGAAGTCGTCACCGGCGCGCGCACGTCCGGCCAGGTGCTGCTCGACGGCGAGGACGTGTACGGCGACGATGTCGATCCGGTCGCCGTGCGTCGCTCGATCGGCATGGTCTTCCAGCGGCCGAACCCGTTCCCCACGATGTCGGTGCGCGAAAACGTCCTCGCCGGGCTGCGGCTCGGCGGCAGCGGCGGCGGTCGTCGCGCCCGCCGTCGCAACGCCGAGGCCGACGTGATCGTCGAGCGCGCACTCGAGCGCGCCGGGCTGTGGAACGAGGTGAAGGACCGGCTCGACAAGCCCGGCGCCGGCCTCTCGGGTGGCCAGCAGCAGCGGCTGTGCATCGCCCGCGCGATCAGCGTCGAGCCCGACGTCCTGCTCATGGACGAGCCGTGCTCCGCGCTCGACCCGGTCTCGACGCTGAAGATCGAGGACCTCGTCACCGAGCTCAAGGACGACTACACGATCGTGATCGTCACCCACAACATGCAGCAGGCGGCTCGCGTGAGCGACACGACCGCGTTCTTCAACATCGCCGCCGCCGGCGAACCCGGCCGGCTGGTGGAGGTCGGGGCGACGTCGAAGATCTTCACGAAGCCCGACGACTCGCGCACCGAGGACTACATCACCGGCAGGTTCGGTTGAACCCGCCCGTCCGTAGCATGGACCGCGTGCGGGGTCCGTTCTCGAAGCGTTCTGTCGCAGGGCGACTCGCCGCCGACGCCGCCCGCCTCGAGCAGGCGATGGACGGCGTGCCCCAGGGCGTCGTCGTGTGCGACGAGGACGGCCGGGTCGTGTACCGCAACCGGCTGGCGGCGCGTCTGGCCGGGACCGGTGACGACGGCGCCGCCGCCGAGCAGGAGGTCGAGGCGGTGCTCGACCTCGCGCTCCAGGGCTCGCGAGAACGCCGGACGCTCGAGCTCTACGGACCACCGCGACGCGTGCTCGTGCTGAGCGGCCGTCCCCTCGACGACGGTGGCCATCCCATCGGTGCCGCGGTCGTGATCGAGGACGTGTCCGAGCGACGCCGCGTCGACAAGATGCGTCGTGACTTCGTCGCCAACATCAGCCACGAGCTGAAGACGCCGGTCGGCGCGCTCGCGTTGTTGGCGGAGACGCTCGTGGCCGAGGACGACGTCCACGTGACGCAGCGACTGGCGACGCGCATGCACGCCGAGGCGCTGCGCGTCGGCCGCATCATCGAGGACCTGCTCGACCTCTCGCGCATCGAGGCAGAGGAGACGCCGTCGCGTGAGCCGGTCGCGGTGCAGCTTGTCGTCGCCGAGGCGGTGGAGCGGGTGCGGGCACTCGCGGAGGGGCGGGGCATCACGCTCGACGCCCCCGAGCCGCCCGAAGGCCTCACGATCCTCGGCGACCGCCGACAGCTCGTTTCCGCCGTGTTCAACCTGTTGGAGAACGCGGTGAAGTACAGCGAGTCGGGGTCGACGGTGTCGGTGTCGGTCACGACCGAGGGCGCGCTGGTGCTCGTCGCCGTCGTCGACACCGGGGTCGGCATCCCCGCGCGGGACCTCGAACGCGTCTTCGAGCGCTTCTACCGGGTCGACCGTGCCCGCAGCCGCGACACCGGCGGCACGGGCCTCGGGCTGTCGATCGTGCGCCACGTGGCCGCCAACCACGGTGGTGAGGTGAAGGTGACGTCACGCGAGGGCAAGGGCTCGACGTTCACGCTCCGGCTGCCGTCCGGCCCGGGTCGGGTCGGCGTCACCGTGGAGGCGTCGTAGGCGTGGTCGTCGAGCATCCGAGCGTCCTCGTCGTCGAGGACGAGGAGTCGTTCGTCGACGCGCTCACCGTCGGGTTGACGCGTGAGGGCTTTCGCGTGACCGTCGCGCGAGACGGCGCGGAGGCGCTCGCGCTGTTCGACGGTTCCGGCGCCGACCTCGTGCTGCTCGACGTCATGTTGCCGAAGCTGTCGGGCATCGACGTGTGCCGCGAGATCCGGACGAAGTCGCGCGTGCCGATCATCATGGTGACGGCGCGCTCGTCCGAGATCGACACGGTCGTCGGCCTCGAGGTCGGCGCCGACGACTACGTGTCGAAGCCGTACCGGTTGCGCGAGCTCGTCGCCCGCATGCGCGCCGTGCTCCGGCGCGCCGCCGCGGCCGCGTCGGCGGCCGAGAGCGACGGCGGGGGGGACGTGGTCGACGACGCGGGCGCACTCGAGGTCGGCGACGTCCGACTCGACCCCGTGCGGCACGAGGTGACCGTCCGCGGCGCCGAAGTGGCGTTGCCACTGAAGGAGTTCGAGCTGCTCGAGCTGCTGCTGGAGAACGCCGGTCGCGTCCTCACCCGCGACACGCTCATCGACCGCGTGTGGGGGTCGCATTACGTCGGTGACACGAAGACGCTCGACGTCCACGTGAAGCGTCTGCGCAAGAAGATCGAGGAGGACCCCTCGCAGCCCACCCGCATCACGACGATCCGCGGCCTCGGCTACCGGTACGAGGCGGCGAAGTGACCGAGACCCGCAAGCAGTTCCACGACGAGCTCGCCGCCATCGACGACGACGTCGTGCGCCTCGGCGCGCTGGCGTCCGAGGCGATCGAAGCCGGCACCGCCGCGCTGCTCGGGGCAGACCTGGCCCTGGTGGAGAAGGTCGTGGCCGGTGACCGCGTGCTCGACGAGGTGATGCACTCGGTCGAGCAGCGCACGTTCGAGCTGCTCGGGCTGCAGCAGCCGATGGCCGTCGACCTGCGCATGCTCGTCACCGTCCTGCGGGTCGTGCACGAGATCGAGCGCGTCGGCGACCTGATGGTGAAGGTGGCGAAGGCGGCGCGCCGCCTCTATCCCGTCGAGCTGCCGCCGCGCGTGCGGGGCCTCATCGACCGCATGCGGGCGCAGGCGCGGGCGCAGCTCGACCTCGCCGTCGACGCGTTCGCCACGCGCGACGTGGCGCGGGCGAGCGCGCTCGACGACATGGACGACGTCATGGACGAGCTCCAGAAGGAGCTGTTCCAGGCGATCTTTGCCCTGCACGCACCTGACGACGCCTCGCTCCAGCGGGCGGTACAGGTCGCGCTCGTCGGCCGCTACTTCGAGCGCATCGGCGACCATGCTGCGACCGTCGCCGAGCGGATCCGCTTCATGGTGACGGGCGAGTTCCCGTCGCCCGGAGCCGGCCCCCCTTCCGACTCTTTCGCGGGATCCGCCCCCTGAGGGCGGTCAGCGCGAAGAAGTCACGGGTCGGTCCCGGCGTCAGCGCAGCCGGAAGCTGACCGACTTCCGCCCGCCGCCGGTGCGGGCGGGGAGGATGTCGTCGTCGCTCGGTTGCCACGGACGGCCGGCGCCGACGACGGCCGGCGGTTCCGCATGCGGCTCCACGGCGACGGCAGGCACCGGCTCGGCCGGCACCGCAGCGACCGGGTCCGGGGCCGTCTTGCGCGAGCGCGTGAGCGACAGCGACAGCGACAGGCCGCGCTTCTTCGGCGTGTCGGTCACCGGCGTGGGCGGCGCGACCACGATGGCGTCGAGCGCGTCGACGATCGAGTCGGCACCGGGCACCCGCTCGAGCGTGGCGCCGTCGACGACGGGAGGCAGCGTCGCGGCGTCGGCGTCGACGTGCGAGAACTGCTCCACCGGCGCGGCGGCGGGCGCACGTGGTGCATCGGCGAGCGCGGCCGAGAGGGCGGCGGCGAGGTCGTCATCGAGCGGAGCCGACGCGGACGGCGGCTGTGCCGACGGTGACGAGGGCGCCTTGGCGACGACGGCCTCGAGGGGCTCGGGCGTCCAGTCGGCGAACGCCTCGTCCAGCCGGCTGTCGTCGGCCCACGCCGGCGGCTCGGGGGCGGGCGCCGGCTCGGGCGCGGGATCCCCGTAGACGTCACCGAGGAGGTTCGACAGATCGGCCATACCGGAAGGATCGGCGTGCCGGAGAAGGCCCTTTAGACCACCCATACACTGCGTCGATGGTCTCGCTCCGGCCTGGCCTTCGCTCGACTGGCGCTCGTCGCTGGCGCTTCGCTCGCGCCGCCGCTGCGGCGACCGGCCGCGGGCACTGAGCCGATGGGGACGGGAACCGACGCACACGGCTGGCGTCCGCTGTCGGGTCCCCGCTCCACGAACGCGGCGATGGCGGCGTCGCCGTTCAGCCGCCTCGCCATCGCCCACGCGTTCAGCGTCGGCGGCGACACGCTGCTGACGATCGCCCTCGCCGGGTCGCTGTTCTTCTCGATCTCGCCGACGGCGGCGAAGGGCAAGGTCGCGCTCTACCTCGCGCTCACGGTCGCACCGTTCGCCGTCGTCGGCCCCCTCATCGGCCCGTTGCTCGACCGCAGCCGCGGCGGGCGGCGCCTCGTCATGGCAGGGACCAACGCCGGTCGCGCCGTCGCCTGCTTCATGATGGCCAGCGACCTCAAGGGTCTCCTGCTGTTCCCCGAGGCATTCGCGTTCCTCGTCCTCAGCAAGGCGTACTCGATCACGAAGAGCGCGCTCGTCCCGGCTGCGGTCATCGACGAGGACGAGCTCGTCGAGGCCAACTCGAAGCTGCAGCTCATCGGCGTGGCCATCGGCTTCGTCGCCGCGCTGCCCGGCGCGCTGCTGCTCAAGACGGTGGGCGGCGAGTGGACGCTGCGCCTCGCCAGCGTCGTGTTCGTGCTCGGCGCGGTCGCGGCACTGCGCATCGCGCCGGCGCCGGCGGTCGCCGCCCCGCCCGGACCGGAGGAGCGCCACGAGCTGCGCGCCGCCGGCATCATCCTCGCCGCGTCGGCGATGGGGCTCCTGCGGGCGATCGTCGGCTTCCTCACCTTCCAGGTCGCGTTCTCGTTCCGTCGCGGGCACGCGCCGTCGTGGTGGTTCGGCGTCGTACTCGCCGTGTCGGCGGCGGCGACGTTCGTCGGTGCCGTCAGCGCGCCGCGGCTGCGGCAGTCGGTGAGGGAGGAGCGGATGCTCGTGGCGTCGCTCGCCGTCGTCGCCCTCGTCGGGCTCGTGGCCACGCGCGGCAACAGCGTCCGGTTCTGGTCGGCGATCCTCGCCGGTGCCGTGGGGCTGGCCGCGAGCACGGGCAAGCTCGCCTTCGACTCGATCGTGCAGCGCGACGCGCCCGACGCCGCGCGCGGGCGTAGCTTCGCCCGCTTCGAGACGCGCTTCCAGCTCCTGTGGGTCGCGGGCGCGTTCCTGCCGGTGGTGATCCCGATCCCCGGACGGGTCGGGTTCCTCGTGATCGCCGCCACTGCCGGGTTCGCCGCCGTCAGCTACGTGCTCGGCCAGCGGGCGACGCGTCGAACATGAGGGTGGTGGTGCTCGCCGACACGCACCTCCGTCCCGGCCGAGACAAGCGGCTCCCGGACGCGGCGTACGACGAGCTGGCGCGAGCGGACCTCATCCTCCACGCCGGCGACGTCGTCACACGCGACCTGCTCGACGAGCTGGGCGGCTTCGCGCCGGTGCGCGCCGTCCTCGGGAACAACGACATCGGACTGACCGGGGTCGTGCCCGAGGCCGACGCGTTCGACGTGGACGGGGTGCGCGTCGCGATGATCCACGACTCGGGCCCGCGAGCAGGCCGTGAGCGCCGCATGAAGAAGCGGTTCCCCGACGCGGCCGTCGTGGTGTTCGGCCACAGCCACATCCCCTGGAACGACACCGGCATCGACGGCCAGGTGCTGTTCAACCCCGGCTCCGCCGTCGACCGCCGTGCGCAGCCGCACCGAACGCTCGGGGTGCTCGACCTCGGCGACGGCCGCATCCGCCGGCGCCGCATCGTCGAGCTCGACTGACTGCTACTCGCCTTCGTCGTCGATCTCGATGCGCGCCAACCACAGGCCGGGCGCGTCGACCTCTGCCGGCGTCGGCACGCTGCGCGCCGACGCCCACAGCTTCGCGAGCCCGTCGGGATCGCGCTCGACGACCCCGCGCACGAACGCCGCGCCCCGCTCGTACGCCTCGCGCGACGTGTCGAGCCCGAACAGGCGCGCGGCGTAGCGCGTCCCTGCGGCCTCTTCCACGCGACGGCGGCGCTGCGCTTCGGACAGTTGGCCGTACGAGCCGATCAACCCGCGGCCCACCGAGTCCATGACGTGGTCGACGTAGCCCTCGATCACCGACGTGAGCGCGGCGATGCGGGGCAGCAGCGCTCGCTGCGTGTCCGACTGCACCATGCCGAGCATCGCCTCGGGATCGCCGAGGACGCGCTGGAACGACGACGGGTCGGCCGGGTCGATGTCGCCGAGCTTCTCCTCGAGCGCGCCGGCGTCGGGCGAGAACGCACCCGCGTACTCGAGCAACAGCCGCGACAGCGTCTCGTGCACGTGCGGGACGCGGAGCACTGCCGCGTGCGTGAGCTCGTGCAGGCACACCCACAGCCTCAGGTCGTCCTCCGGCAGCTCCCACTCGGACGCGAACGCCGCCATGTTCTGGGGCACGACGACGAGTTCCGGGCTCGGCGTTCGCGGCAGCGGCAGGTCGTACTGGCCGAACGTCCGCTGCGCGAGGTGGCCGACCATCGACCCCGCCATCGCCGCCATCATGAACGGCCCGAGGATCTGCGGGAGCGTCCCGAGGAGCCCCGCCATCGGATCGGCCGGATCGAGCGACGGGTCGTCGGACGCGCCGCCGACATCGTCGCTGCCGGCCGAGGCGAGCGACGTCGCCAGCGCCTCGAGCGGCGGGCGCAGCGCGTCGAGCGCACGGCGCGCCCACTCGCCGCGCGTCACCGGCGTCATCGTGCGGGCCCGACCGTCGATCGTCGTGTCGAGTCCGGTCGCCTGCGACACGTGCAGGTCGGCGATGCGCAGCAGCTCCTCGAGCTTGATGCGCTCGATCGGGTCGACGTTCGACTCCGGCGCGCCGTCGCTGGCGACGAACGTCGCGAACTGCCGGGCCACCTCCCAGTTCACCGGCCCGCCGCCGCCGAGGCTTCCGAGGAGCTTGGCCAGGTCGCCGAACATGCCCTCGAAGGGGTTCGGGCTCGGCTCGTCGGCCATGACCACACCGTACCGATCTCCCGTACCCTTGCTTCATGGCGTCGGGCGTGACGATCGCGGTGACGGGCGTTTCCGGACACGTCGGGCAGCGGCTGCTGCGACTGCTCGACGCCGACCACGACGTCGCCCGTGTCATCGGCATCGACGCCCGCGACCCGCGCTTCCGGCCGCACAAGCTCGCGTTCCACCGCGTCGACGTCGCCTCCGCCGACCTCAAGCCGCTGCTCGAGGACGCGGACGTCGTCGTCCACCTCGCGTGGTCGGCGACACCCGCCCACGACGTGGACCTGCTCGCCCGCGTCAACGTCGAGGCGACCCGCCGCCTGCTCGACGCCGCCGGCTCGACCGGGGTGCGCCACCTCGTGCTGTTCAGCAGCGCGATGGTCTACGGCGCCTGGCCCGACAACCCGCTGCCGCTCACCGAGGACGCGCTCGTGCGGCCCAACCCGGGCGTCGCGTACGCGGCGCACAAGGCCGAGGCCGAACGCCTCGTCGCCGACTGGAAGGCCGACCACCCCGGCGTCACCGCGACGATCCTGCGCCCCGCCGCCGCGCCCGGCGCCAACAGCGACTGCTGGCTCACGCGCCTGTGGCGTGGGCTGCCCGTGCGCGTCCGCGCCGCGGCGCCCCCGGTGCAGTACGTCCACGAGGACGACCTCGCGTCCGCCGCCGCGCTCGCCGCCCGCGCGTCGCTCGACGGGGTCTTCAACGTCGCGCCCGACGGCTGGGTACCCGGCGACGACGCCGCCGCGCTCGCCACGGGGTTTCGCCTGTCACTTCCGGAGCGCGTCGTCGAGCTCGGCGCCCGCATCGGGTGGTCGACAGGCATGACCGACATCGCGCCCGGCGCGCTCGCGTACGCGGCGCAGCCGTGGGTCGTCGCCAACGACCGCCTGAAGGCCGCCGGCTGGGCTCCGTCGTACTCGAACGAGGAGGCGTACGTCGCCAGCGCCGAGCTTCCGCGCTGGCGCCGCATCGTCGGTCGCCACCGCCAGGAGGTCGCCCTCGGCGCCGCCGCCACCGGCCTCGCCGGTGTCACCGCCGGTGTCGTCGCCCTGGTCCGGCGCGCCCGCCGCCGCTGACTCCGCCCCCAGAACCGTTCTGGTACCTGGAGCGGGGCCATTTCCACCCCGCCCCAGGTACCAGAACGATCAGGACTTGCGTTCCTGCAGGGCGACGGTGAGGTCGTGACGGTCGCCGTCGCGCATGAACGAGACCTTCACGCGGTCGCCGACCTTGTGCGACCGCAGCGCGACGACGAGCGACGCCATCGTGCGCACGGCGTTGCCGTCGACGGCGACGATCACGTCGCCGGACTTGAACCCGGCGGACGCGGCGGGTGACCCGTCGACGACGCGCTTCACGACGGCGCCGCCGACGACCTCGAGCCGGTCGGCGGTCGCCTGGTCGACGTCGGAGCCCTCCACGCCGAGCCACACGTGTGTCGCCTTGCCCGTGGCGATGAGCTCGGACGCGATCGACCGGGCGATGTCGATCGGCGTGGCGAACCCGATCCCCTCTGCGCCGGCGTCGCTCACGCCGATCGCGGTCGTGACGCCGATGACCGTCCCCGACCGGTCGAGCAGCGCGCCGCCGGACGATCCCGGGGAGATCGCTGCGTCGGTCTGGATCATGTCGTAGAGGTGCTCGTCGTCGGCCTCGACCGAGCGGCCCAGCGCGCTCACGACGCCGACGGACACCGACGGCCCGCCGGCGAGCCCGAGCGGCGATCCGATGGCGATGCAGCCGTCGCCCGTGCGCAGCATCGTCGCGGTACCGAGCACCGCCGTCGGGAACTTGGCGCCGTCGACCTTCACGACGGCGATGTCGGTGTCGGTGTCGTGGCCGACGACCTTGCCGTCGAGGTGACGCCCGTCGGCGAGCACGACCGTCAGGCGCTGCGCGCCCTCGGTCACGTGGTTGTTCGTGAGGATGTGCCCGTCGTCGCGGAAGAGCACGCCCGATCCGGCGCCGCTGCCCTTCGACGTCTCCACGAGGATCTGCACGATCGCCGGCCGCACCCGCTCGGCGACCTCGGTGACGCTCGACGGCGCCAGCTCGCCCCGCACCGGCGACACCGGCGTCGCCTGCCGCTCGACCACCTGGACCGTGCGCTCGCGGTCGAAGCCGCCGGCGACGGCGGCGAGGCCGGTCGCCAGCAGCGCACCCGTCAGGCCGGAGGCGAGCGCGATCGCCCACGGCCGTCCCCCACGGGCACCGGGTTCCTCCGTCGCCACCACCGCGGGCGCGTCGTCGTGCGCCAGCTCCGACGGGTGGCGCCACAACCGGTCGTCGGGGGGCAGCGGCGGCCGGTAGGCGAGCTCGTCCTCGTCGTCGAGCCCGTCGTCGAACGGCATGACGGGCGAGCGTACCGGCGGGCCCTCCAACGCAAGCCGCGCCCCGTACCATTGAGAACCGTGCGTCCTCCTGCCGACGCCGAGGGCAACGACTGGCTCGCGCTCACGCGCGAGCCGCTGCCCGTCGCGACCGCGCACGACTGGGCGGTTCGTCCCGACTGCGGCGCCGTCGTCGTCTTCAGCGGCACCGTGCGCGACCACGCCGAGGGCCGGCCCGGCGTGTCCGAGCTCGAGTACGAGGCGTACGAGGAGCAGGTCGTCCCGAAGCTGGCGGACATCGCCGCCGACCTCCGGCGTCGCTGGCCGATGACGGGCCGCGTCGCGCTGCTGCACCGCGTCGGCCCCCTGCGCGTCGGCGACGTGTCGGTCGTCGTCGTGGCGTCGAGCCCGCACCGGCCCGAGGCGTTCGAGGCCGCCCGCCACGGCATCGACACGCTCAAGGCGACCGTGCCGATCTGGAAGCGCGAGACGTGGGAGGGCGGCGTCGACTGGGGCACCTGCGCCCACGACGTCGAGCGGGTCCGATGAGCAACCTGATCTATCTCGTGATCGCGGTGGTCTTGAGCGTGCTCGGCTCGCTGATCCTCTGGTACCGCAACCGCCAGCCGCGGTCGATGGACCACGGCATCCGGCAGTTCTCGAAGGGACTCGAAGCGCTCGCGCCCGATCGCGACCAGCCGAGGGAGCGCCGGTCTGGCTAGGGACCTCGCCATCGACCTGGGCACCGCCAACACCCTCGTGTACACGAAGGGTCGCGGCATCGTCCTGAACGAGCCGACCGTCATCGCGCTCAACAGCCACACGCAGGACGTGCTCGCCATGGGCCACGAGGCGTGGCAGATGATCGGGCGGACGCCCGGCTACATCGTCGCCGTCCGCCCGCTGCGCCAGGGCGCGATCACCGACTTCGACATCACGCAGCGGATGATCCGCCTGCTGCTCCAGCGCGCCGGCGTCAGCCGGTTCAACCGTCCCCGCGTGCTGATCTGCGTGCCGAGCGCGATCACCGAGGTCGAGCGCCGCGCCGTCGAGGAAGCGGCGCGGCGCGCGGGCGCGGCTGGCGCGTATCTGATCGAGCAGCCGATGGCCGCCGCGATCGGCGCGGGCCTCCCGATCCACGAGCCCCTCGGCAACATGGTCGTCGACGTCGGCGGCGGCACGACGGAGACGGCGGTCATCAGCCTCGGCGGCATCGTCGCGCTCCAGGCCATCCGTGTCGGCTCGTTCGACATCGACGCCGCCGTGCAGACGTACGTGCGCCGGGAGTACGGCATCGCCATCGGCGAGCGCACGGCGGAGGAGATCAAGGTCGCGATCGGTTCGGCGTACCCGACCGAGGACGAGGTGAAGGCCGAGGTCCGCGGCCGCGACCTCATGTCCGGCCTCCCGAAGACGGTGATCCTGTCGCCCGAGGAGGTGCGCGACGCGATCAGCGAGCAGGTCAACGCCATCGTCGACTCCGTCGTCGCCTGCCTCGGCCAGGCGCCGCCCGAGCTCGCGCAGGACCTCATCCTCCAGGGCATCCACCTCGTCGGCGGCGGCGGCATGCTGCGCGGTCTCGACCGCCGCATCGCCGAGGAGACGCACCTGCCCGTCTACCTCGTGGACGCGCCGCTCGAGTGCGTCGTGCTCGGCGCCGGGAAGTGCCTCGAGTCGTTCGAGTCGCTGAAGGTGATGTTCATGGGCGCCGAGCGGTAGGAGCGCGTCGAAAGTCCCCTTCGTCCCGCGTCGTCACCCGGCGCCGCGGCGCAGATGCCACAATGACGCCGCTGTGACCGAGCTGAGCGAGCGAGCAGCGGTCGTCGATCGCGCGGCAGCACCGATCCTCGAGGTCCGCAACCTCGAGGTCGTCTACTCGGACGTCATCCTCGTGCTGCGCGGCGTCAGTCTCCGCGTCGGCACGGGCGATGTCGTGGCGCTCCTCGGCGCGAACGGGGCGGGCAAGACGACCCTGTTGCGAGCGATCACCGGCCTCCTCACCGTCCATCGCGGGAAGGTGACGAAGGGCCAGATCAGCGTCGACGGCCACGAGGTCACGCACGCGGACGCGTCCGAGACGGTGCGCCGCGGTGTCGCGCAGGTGATGGAGGGACGGCGCATCTTCCCGCCGCTCACCGTCGACGAGAACCTGAAGACCGGCGGGTTCACGCGCAGCGACAAGGGCGAGCTGAAGACCAGCTACGAGCGGGTGATGGAGCTGTTCCCGAAGCTGGCCGAGCGTCGCAAGCAGGTCGCCGGGTACCTCTCGGGGGGCGAGCAGCAGATGCTGGCGATCGGCCGCGCGCTCATGGCGTCACCGCGGCTGCTGCTGCTCGACGAGCCGTCGCTCGGGCTCGCACCGCTCATCGTCGAGCAGATCCGTGAGATCGTCGTCGAGGTGAACAAGCAGGGGACGAGCGTCCTGCTCGTCGAGCAGAACGCGACGATGGCGCTGTCGATCGCCGATCACGGCTACGTGATGGAGACGGGCCGCATCGTCAAGGACGGCCCCGGACGGGAACTCCTCGCCGACAAGGACATCCAGGAGTTCTACCTGGGCGTCGGCGAGGCGGGCCGCAAGTCGTTCCGCGAGATCAAGACCTACCGGCGGAAGAAGCGGTGGAGCGCATGAGCGACGCGCCCGCGGTGACGACCGAGCCCCTTCTGACCGCCGACGGCGTGACGCTGCGGTTCGGGGGCGTCCGGGCCCTCACCGATGTGTCGTTCGAGGTCCGCCCCCGCGAGCTGTTCGCCGTCATCGGACCGAACGGGGCGGGCAAGACGTCGATCTTCAACTGCCTCAACGCCGTGTACCGGCCGCAGCAGGGCCGCATCCGCTTCGACGGCCACGAGCTCGTCGGTGCTCGCCCCGGGCAGACGGCCCGCTGGGGCATCGGGCGCACGTTCCAGAACCTCGGCCTGTTCGCCAACCTCGACGTCATCGCCAACCTCATGCTCGGCCGCCACCTGCACATGCGCACCGGGTTCCTCGCCGGGATGGCGTGGTGGGGTCGCGCCAAGCGCGAGGAGATCGAGCAGCGCCGCCGGTGTGAGGAGATCGTCGAGCTGCTCGAGCTGCAGCGGCACCGCCACGCGCACGTCGGCTCGCTGCCCTACGGCATCCAGAAGCGCATCGAGCTCGGGCGCGCGCTCGCCATGGAGCCGAAGCTCCTCCTCCTCGACGAGCCCGTCGCCGGCATGAACGTCGAGGAGACCGAGGACATGGCCCGCTACATCCTCGAGATCCAGGAGCAGCTCGGTCTCGCGATGATCCTTGTGGAGCACGACATGCACATGGTGATGGACATCGCCGACCGCGTGATGGTGCTCGACTTCGGCCAGGTGATCGCGACCGGTGCGCCCGCCGACGTGCAGCACGACCAGCGTGTCATCGAGGCGTACCTGGGGCAGGCGAGTTGACGACGACCGCGCCGCCCGACGCATCGACGACAACGGCGTCGCGACGCACGACGACGCGCACGATCGAGCCGACGACACTGCCCGGCCTGCTCGTTCGGAACGCGCTCGAGAAGCCCGACGCGGTCGCGCTGCGCAAGAAGCACCTCGGTGTCTGGAAGCAGTACTCGTGGGGCGACTACCTCGACCGCGCCGTGCGCGTCGGCTGCGGGCTGCTCGAGCTCGGTGTCGACGCCGGCGACAAGGTCGCCATCCAGGCCGAGAACCGACCGGCGTGGCTGTTCGCCGACCTCGGCCTCCAGGGCATCGGCGCCGTCACCGTCGGGATCTACCCGACGTCGCCGGCGGCCGAGGTCGAGTACCTGCTGGCGCACAGCGAGTCGGTCGTGCTGTTCGCCGAGGACGAGGAGCAGCTCGACAAGGCGCTCGAGGTCCGTCACAAGTTGCCGAACCTGCGGACGATCGTCGTGATCGACCCGCGCGGCGTGAAGCAGCTCGACGATCCGATGATCATGACGTTCGCCGAGCTCGAGGAGCTGGGGTCGCGCCGCGACCCCGACGGGTGGTTCGCGCGGGCCGCGGAGCGCAACGCCGACGAGATCGGCGTCATCGTCTACACATCGGGCACCACCGGACCGCCCAAAGGCGCGATGTTGCGCCAGTCGAACCTGCTCGCCGTCGGACAGTCGCTCGGGGACACGTTCGGCGAGGTGAGTGACAGGGACGAGGTGCTGTCGTACCTCCCGCTCTGCCACATCGCCGAGCGGCTGTTCTCGATCATCGACGCGCTGACGGTCGGGTGGGTCGTGAACTTCGGCGAGGGCGGCGAGTCGTTCGTCAACGACCTGCGCGAGGTGCAGCCGACGGTGTTCCTCGGGGTGCCGCGCGTGTGGGAGAAGATGCTCGCCGGCGTGCAGATCCGTCTCTCCGACGCCAGCCGCCTGAAGCGGGCGAACGCCCGGTTCTGGCTCGAGCGTGGGCGTCGTCTCGCGGCGAAGCGGATGCGCGGCGGGCTGTCACCGGTCGACCGCGTCGTCGCCGCGCTCGGCTGGCTGTTCCTGTACCGCAGCGTGCGCGAGAAGCTCGGCATGAGCCGCGTGAAGGTCGCGCTGTCGGGCGCGGCACCGATTGCACCGCAGGTGCTCGAGTTCTTCTGGTCGATCGGCGTGCCCGTGCGCGAGGGCTACGGGCAGACGGAGAACACCGCGATGGCGACGCTCACGCCGGTCGGCGACGTCCGCCTCGGGACCGTCGGCACGCCCCTGCCCGGGGTCGAGGTGAAGATCGCCGACGACGGCGAGATCCTCACGCGCTCGCCCGGCGTGTTCGCCGGCTACTTCAAGAACGACGAGGCCACCGCGGACACGGTCGACGCCGACGGCTGGCTGCACACGGGCGACGTCGGGCACCTCGACGAGGACGGCCACCTCGCGATCACCGACCGCAAGAAGGACATCATCATCACCGCCGGCGGCAAGAACATCTCGCCGTCGGAGATCGAGAACAAGCTCAAGGTCTCGCCCTACGTGCGCGAGGCGATCGTCGTCGGCGACAAGCGCAAGTACCTGGTCGCGCTGATCGGCATCGAGCCGGACACCGTCGGCGACTGGGCGACCCGCCGGCGCGTCACGTTCACGACCTACCGCGACCTCACCGAGCGCCCCGAGGTGCACGAGCTCATCCGAGAGGTCGTCGACGCGGTCAACCACGAGCTCGCCCAGGTCGAGACGCTGAAGTCGTTCGCGCTGATCCCGAAGGAGCTCGACCAGGAGGAAGGCGAGCTCACCGCGACGCAGAAGGTCAAGCGCGCCGCCATCGCCCGCGAGTACGGCGACCTCATCGAGAGCCTCTACGCATGATCGGGTCGACCGGCGTCAACGTCGTCCTCGGAGCGATCGTCAGCCACAAGCTGCTGCAACTGTCGTTCCAGGGGATCGCGCTCGGCGCCCGCTACGCGCTCGTCGCCCTCGGCTTCGTCGTGATCTTCCGGGCGACACAGGCGATCAACTTCGCGCAGGGCGGCCTCGTCGTCGCCGGCGCCTATCTCACGTACAACGCCTACCACACGTGGGACGCGCCGTTCTGGCTCGCGGTGCTGTTCGGCATGCTCGGCACGGCGCTCATCGGCGCGCTGATCGAGAGGCTCGTGCTGCGACGGATGGTCGGGCAGCCGACGTTCACCGTCATCATGATCACGATCGGGTTGCTGTTCGTGATCAACGAGCTCGTGACGACCGTGTGGGGTACCGACACACTGGCGCTCAACGACCCGTGGGGCATCAAGACGAAGAACGCGCTCGACGTCACCGTCCTCGTCAAGGACCTGTGGACGATCGGCCTCGCCGCCGCCGTGCTCCTCGGCTTCTTCCTCTTCTTCCGCTACTCGCGCATGGGTGTCGCCATGCGGGCCACCGCCGTCGACCAGGAGGCTGCGCTCGCGCAGGGCATCAGCGTCCGTCGCGTGTTCGCGCTGTCGTGGGCGATCTCCGGCCTGGTCGCCGCGCTGGCCGGCGTCACGCTCGCGTCGGGTCCCGGCAACCTCAACCCGAACATCGGGCTGATCGCGCTCGCCGCGTTCCCGGCGATGATCCTCGGCGGGCTCGACTCCCCGGGTGGCGCGGTGATCGGCGGCCTCGTCATCGGGCTGACGCAGGTCCTGACGGCCGGCTACCAGTCGGACCTGGGCCTCGATTCCCTCGGCGCCGGGTTCAAGGACGTCGTGCCGTACGTCGTGATGGTGCTCATCCTGCTCGTGCGCCCCTACGGCCTGTTCGGGACCAAGGAGGTGCGGCGGGTCTGATGGCGAGCGCAGCGAGGCAGCAGGACCACCGAGCGAGCGCCAGCTCGCCGGGGGTCGACGGGTGCGGGGCGCAGCCCCGCCGGGGGCGCTGATGGGTGTGCTCTCGCTGCCGTCGCGTCGACGGGCGCCGCTCATGAACGTCCGGTACCAGGACGAGCTGCGCCTGTTCCCGTCGCCGCTCGCCAAGTTCGGCATCGCGCTGGTCGCCGTGGCGTTCTTCGCCGGGCCGTACGTGCTGAGCGACTTCTGGCTCAACGTCTTGAACTACGCCGCCGTCTTCGCGGTCGGCGCCATCGGGCTCAACCTGCTCACCGGCTACACCGGTCAGGTCTCGCTCGGGCACTCGGTGTTCATGGGCGTCGGCGCGTACGTCGCCGTGCAGTTCGGCGTGAAGAACACCTGGCCGCTGCTGCTGTACCTGCCGACGGCGGCCGTCGTCGGTGCGCTCGTCGGTGCGGTCGTCGGGCCGTTCGCGCTGCGCCTACGCGGCGACTACCTCGTGATCGTCACGCTGGGACTCGTCTTCCTCGGCGAGTACATCTTCGACCAGTGGGAGTCGGTGACCGGCGGCAACGGCGGCACGTCCACGGCGGCGCCGCTGAAGATCTGGCACTTCGACTTCGCGTCGCTCACCGTGTTCGGGAAGCTGTTCACGCGCGACGCGGGCATCTTCTGGTTGTTCTGGGCCATCGTGTTGCTCGCCGCGTTGCTCGCCAAGAACCTCGTACGGTCGCGCCCCGGGCGCGCCATGCAGGCGGTGCGTGACCGCGACCTCGCCGCCGAGGTGATCGGCGTCAGCCTCTTCCGCTACAAGGTCGGGGCGTTCGCCATCTCGAGTGCGTTCGCGGCCGTTGCCGGCGCCATGTACGGATCGCTGCAGCAGTACGTGAGCCCCAGTGAGCTGAGCGGCGCCGCCGGGCTGTTCCTGTCGATCCAGTTCGTCGCGATCATCATCCTCGGCGGCCTCGGGACGATCTTCGGCGGGATCATCGGCGCCATCGTCCTTCAGGCGATGCCGAAGCTCATCAACCGCTACAGCGACAAGATTCCCTTCGTGACCGCCGCCGGCGGGGGAAACGATGGCATCATCTCGGCGGCATCGCTCAACAACATCATCTACGGGCTGCTGATCGTCGCGTTCCTCGTGTTCGAGTCACGAGGACTCGCCGCGGTCTGGCTGCGCGTCAAGGCCTACTTCAAGACGTGGCCGTTCTCGTATTGACCTATCAAGGGGGAGTCCCGTGAAGCCCAAGAGGTTGCTCCAGCTGCTGTGTCTGCTGCTGGTGCTTTCGATGGTTGCCGCCGCGTGCGGCGACGACGACGACAGCACGAGTTCGAGCGGCGGCACGACGGAGACGACCGCGTCGTCGGGCGGCGCGGCGAAGGAGCTGAAGCCGGGTCCAGGCTTCGACGGCACCACCATCAAGCTCGGTGTCCTCACGCCGCTCACCGGGACCGTCGCCATCATCGGCAAGCCGCTGACGGCAGGCAACAAGGCGTACTTCGACTCGATCAACGCCAAGGGCGGCATCGCCGGCAAGTACAAGGTCGAGCTGGACATCCAGGACACCAAGTACGACCCGCCGACGACGGTGCAGCTCTACAACGGCATGAAGAACAACGTGGTCATGTTCGCTCAGATCCTCGGCACGCAGCCCATCAAGGCGGTGCTGCCGCAGCTCAAGAGCGACAAGATCGTCGCCCAGCCGGCCACGCTCGACGCCGACTGGGTGCACGAGCAGAACCTGTTGCCGGTCGCCGGCCCGTACCAGATCCAGGCGATCAACGGCCTCGCGTACTGGTGGAACGAGGGCGGCGGCAAGGGCAAGACCGTGTGCGCGATGGCGCAGGACGACGCCTACGGCACCGCCGGTCTCGACGGCGTGAACTACGCCGCCGACAAGCTCGGCTTCAAGATCGCGGCCACGCCGAAGTTCAAGGTCAGCGACCAGGACTTCACGTCGCAGATCAACCAGCTGAAGAGCGCGAAGTGCGACGCGGTGTTCCTCGTCGGCACGGCCGCCAACCTCAGCGGCATCATCACCGCGGCGATCCAGAACAACCTCCAGACGCAGTGGATCGGGCAGTCGCCGTCGTGGCTCGGCGTGTTCGCCCAGACACCGCTGAAGGACTACCTCGCCAAGAACTTCTGGCTGGCGGCCGAGGGCACGACGTGGGACGACACCTCCGTCCCCGGCATGGTCGAGATGGTCAAGGTCCACGACCAGTTCGCCAAGGACATCCCCGTCGGCGACATCTACTTCCCGTTCGGGTACTTCGCCGCCGAGGCCGTCGGCCAGGTCCTCGAGAAGGCCGTCGCGATGGGCGACCTCAGCCGTGACGGGATCATCAAGGCGATGAACTCGATCGACAAGCTGACCTTCGGCGGGCTCACCGGCGACTACAAGTACGGCGAGCCGGCCGACCGTGAGCCGCCGCGGACGACGACGATCTACAAGGTCGACCCGGCGAGGCCCGGCGGCCTGGCGATCGTGAAGCAGGGCTACGAATCCGACATCGCCGAGGGCTACAAGTTCCAGTAGCAGACGCCTGAACCGAGCTGCACACACCGAACTCGGCGTAGATCCCGACCGTAGAGGTGGGTGATCTACGCCGAGTTCGGCGTCTGGGCGTCAGTCGGCGAGGAGGTCCTCGGCGGCCTGGCGCACCTGCCAGTCCCGGTCGGTGAGCGCGCGCCGGAGCGCGGCGTCGACATCGGGGCCGTCGAACGGTGCGAGCGCCAGGACAGCACGCCGGCGCACGGCCGGCTTGTCCGTCGTCGCGTGCAGGATGGCGGCGAGGCCACGCTCGTCGCCGATGGCCCCGAGCGCCGCGACCGCCGATTCGCGACACAGCGGCTCGTCGTGTTCGGTGGTGACCCGGGCGAGCGCGTCGACCGCGGCAGGGTCCTCGAGCTCGCCGAGCGCCCACGCCGCGCTCTCGACGACGTGCGCGTCCGCGTCGTCGGTGAGCGTGGCGACGAGTCCGTCGCGCGTGCCGGCGAGCCGTTGCCGTCCGGCCTCCTCGCACGCCCGCCGCCGGACGACGGGATCGCCGTCCCCGAGGGCGGCGGTGACGTCGTCCACGGTGAGCGCGCCGAGGCGGGCGAGCGCGCCGAGCGCGGTGGCGCGGACGGCGGGGGCGTCGTCGGTGAGGGCCAGCCGGGCGGTGCGCTCGTCCCCCGTGTGCCCGGCGAGGGCAACTCGGCGTCGACGCGCGGTGACGTCGGCTACGTTGCGCGCCATCGACACCATCGTCGCACCGCTCGGCTGGGAACCATGAGCGGGAAGCAGCCCCTGACCAAGCGCCAGGTGCGCGCCGCGGCCACCGGCGAGCAGTTGCTGGCGGCGGCGCGCGAGACGTTCGAGACGCGCGGCTACGCGCACACGAGCATCGGCGCCATCACCAAGGCCGCGAACACCGCGCACGGGACGTTCTACCTGCACTTCAAGAACAAGGAGGACGCCTTCGCCCGGGTGATGGCCTCGGTGATGGAGGAGATGTACCTCCGCACGACGCCGGCGGAGCACGCCGCCGAACCGGCCGACACCGTGCGTGCCTCGGTGCGCGGGTACCTCGAGGTGTTCATCGCCCACCGCGGCCTGTGGCGCTGCCTGCTGGAGGGGATGCTCCAGCACCCGTCGATCGAGCGCATGTGGCTGGAGCTGCGGGTGCCGTTCGCCGACCGCATCGTGCGGGCGATGTCTCGCGCGCGCGAGGCCGGCCGCGCGCGCGAGGACGTCGACTACGAGCGCGCCGCGCTGGCGCTGTGCTCGATGTGCGAGTGGTACGCGTTCACGAACTTCAACCTGCACGGTCCCGGCGTGATCGACGACCTCGACACCGTGGTCGGGACGCTGTCGGACCTCTGGTACCACGCGATGTACGTCGACCCGGCCTAGCAGGCTCCGCAGAGACAGGACGGACGCCGCGGCACGGCGAACACAGTGACGTGCGCGCGCGCCGCCGTCTCGTCGCCGCTTTCGCCGCGCTGGCCGCCGGCGTGCTCGTCGCGCCGTTCGTCGCGGCTGCACCCGCGGGTGCGGCCGGGGGTGATCCGCTCTTCGCGCAGCAGTACGGCCCGCAGCAGATCAACGCACCCGCGGCGTGGGCGACGTCGGCGGGGCGGGGCGTGGTCGTCGCCGTCGTCGACACCGGCGTCGACCTGCAGCATCCCGACCTCGCCGGGAAGCTCGTCCCCGGCATCGACATGGTCGACGGTGACGGCACGCCGCAGGACTGCCCCGTGTCGGACGACCATCCCGCGTGCGGCCACGGCACCCACGTCGCCGGCATCGCTGCCGCGGCGACGAACAACGGGGTCGGCATCGCCGGCGTCGCGCCCGAGGCGCGCATCATGCCGGTGCGTGTGCTCGGCACCGATGGCACCGGCGACACGAAGACGGTGAGCGACGGCATCCGGTGGGCCGTCGACCACGGGGCCGGGGTCGTCAACCTCTCGCTCTCGGGACAGGTGACGCTGCTCGACGCGCTGTTCGGCACGAACTCGCTCGAGCCGGCGATCTCGTACGCGTGGTCGAAGGGCGCCGTCGTCGTCGCCGCGGCCGGCAACCTCCAGGCCGCGGGCGCGAGTCAGCCGTCCGGGTACTCGAAGGGCGTGAAGGCGCTCGTCGTCACCGCGACCGACCGCAATCGCGGTCACCCGACGTGGGCCAACCGCGCCGACACCGACTGGGGTGTCGCCGCACCCGGTGACGCGATCGTCTCGACGGTCACCGGCGGCGGGTACGCGGCCGAGTCGGGCACGTCGATGTCGACACCGCATGTGTCCGGCGTCGCCGCGCTGCTCCTGTCGCAAGGACTCTCGAACTCGCAGGTCGTGCAGCGCATCCTGTCGACGGCGCACCCGCTCGGCCCGCGGGCGTCCGACGGCGCGGGACTGATCGACGCCGCCGCCGCCGTCGGTGCACCGGCGAAGGCCGCCGCGGCACCCGCGCCGGCACCCGCGCCCGCGTCTGCTCCGCCGTCGACGGCGGCGCCGCGCCGGTCCACTCCTGCACCGGCGTCGGTGTCGCTGCCGTCGCCGTCGGTCGACCTGCCGCCCGGCGTCGCCGGTCCGCTGTTCGACGGGTCGGCGCCGACGATGCCGCCCGGCGACGCCGCGTCGACGATCCCGTACGTCCCGCCGGCACCCCTCCCGGCGCCCGAGCTCGTGCCGCTGGGCGAGTCGGCGGCACCGGTATCGCGTCACGACGGGGCACCGCGCGGCGTTCCGGTGGGGATGGCGGCCGTACTCCTCGGCGGTGTGCTGCTGGCGTTCAACCGGTGGTGGCGCCGGGCGTGGTGACCCGCGCCGACGAGCAGCGCCGCTTCGCGCTCGCGATCGTCGCCGTGTGCCTGCTGGCGGCGGCGTCGGTCCTGTGGATCGCCCGCGCCACGCCGGCACGGACGGAGACGACCACGGCCGCGGTCGCTCCCGCGACGACGGTGACCTCCACGACGGTCGCGCCCACCACGACGACGACGGCACCGACGCCGCCGACGCTGCCCGCGGAGACGGCGGTGAAGGCGCCGCCCACCGACGGCCGGGTGCGCGACAACGGCCCGGTCGTGCAGATCGGCACGATCGAGATCCCGAAGATCGGCCTCGTCCATCCCATCTTCGAGGGCAACACGCTCACCCAGATCGACCACGGCCCGAGCCACTGGCCCGGGACGGCGATGCCGGGGCAGCGGGGAAACGCCGTGTTCGCCGGGCACCGCGTCACGCACACCCACCCGTTCCGCCACATCGACCAGCTGCAGCCGGGCGACCTCGTCTACTTCACCGTCGCCGGCGTGCGCTGGACGTACCGGGTGAGTGGCCACCAGGTCGTCACGCCGAAGGACACGTGGATCGTCGCCCAGACGCCCGACGCCACCGCCACGCTGTTCGGCTGCCACCCGCCCGGCTCCGCCCGCTACCGCTACGTGGTTCGGCTCGAGCTCGTGCCCGCGGCGGGCTGACTCAACCCGGGGCGCGAACCGGCCGATCCCTCTCCACGTGACGCACATGGTGATCTTCCGCAGTCCCGACGGGAAGCCCGGCTACCACCAGGCCGAGACGCTCGAGGAAGCGGTCGGGTTCGTCGAGCGCCTGCGAAACGACGACGGCGTGAGCGACGCCCGCGTGTTCCGCATGGACGAGGTCGCGATCGAGTTCAAGGTGTACTACCGCGTGGCGGTCGCTGGAGAGGCGCCCGTGGAGGCGGCCGAGCCCGTGGCACCCCACCCGGCCGACGCCATGACCGAGGCCGCCGCCGACGCGCCCGTCGACGACGAGCTGGCCGGCAACGGCGCCGGCAACCCCGGTCGCTTCGGGCTGTTCTCCCGGGCGTAACCGCCGAGCCGTCAGGTCCCGGCGGCGCGCCGCAGCAGCGCGTCGATCGCGACGAGCGACACGCCGACCGCCACGGCGACGAGCACGCCGACGAGCAGCACCAGCCCCATCAGCGACCCGCCGGCGATGACGCGTTCGTGTCGCCGCGTGGCACGCTGGTGACCTCCCGTGCCGCCCGGGACGGGCGCCAGCCACGTACACCCGGCGATCACGGCCACGACCACGACGATGCTCACGACGAACGAGGACACGCCGGACCCGAACGTACCCGGCGCCCCGACACCACCGCGACCACCGACCGGGCCGCTCTACTGGGCTCCCCCGCTTCCCCCGCAGCGGAAGCGCTCGGGCTGGGTCTGGGTCGCGGTCGCGCTCGGCCTCGTCCTCATGCTCGCCGTCGGCGCGGCGTTCGTGCGCGTCCCTTACTACGCGATCTCGCCGGGCTCGGCCCGCCAGGTCGACGACCTCATCAGGGTCGACGGTCCGGGCAAGGCATATCCGCCGAAGGGCGACGTCCTGCTCACGACCGTGTCGCTCGGCCCCGTCCGCAACGTGTACGACGCCCTCGGCGGCTGGCTCGATCCGGCCGTCGACGTCCTGCCCGAGAAGGACATCCTCGGTCCGGCCGAGAGCCGCCAGCAGTACAACGAGGCGAACCTCCAGGCGATGACCGATTCGAAGCAGCTCGCCGAGTACGTCGCCTTCCGCCACCTCGGCTACGACGTGTCCGTCACCGGAGAGGGCGCGCTCGTCGTCGGGGTCGTGCCCGGCACGGGCGCGGCGTCGGCGCTGACGCCGGGTGAGGTCATCGTCGCCGCCGAGGGCCAGCCGATCACCCAGGCCGAACAGCTCGTCGCGATGATCAAGACGAAGGCGGTCGGCGACAACCTCCATCTCACGGTCAAGAAGGCCGACGACGACAAGGCCGCGCCGCGCGAGGTCGACGTGAAGCTGTCGAAGCGCGACGACGGCAGCCCGCTCCTCGGCATCACGCAGCAGACGTGGAAGCAGGAGTTCCACTTCCCGTTCGCCGTCGACATCGACTCCGGTCAGATCGGCGGCCCGTCGGCGGGCCTCGCGTTCACGCTCGCGGTGCTCGACGTCCTCACGCCGGGTGAGCTGACCGGTGGCCAGCGCATCGCCGCCACCGGCACGATCGATCCCGACGGCAAGGTCGGTCCGGTCGGCGGCGTCGCCCAGAAGACCGTCGCAGTGAAGCGGGCGGGCGCGACGGTCTTCCTCGTCCCGAGCGAGGAGTACGCGCAGGCCAAGGCACGCGCCGGCAAGGGACTACGGGTCGAGAAGGTCGACTCGCTCGACCAGGCGCTGAAGGTGCTCGCCACCTTGCGAGGGAGCAACGCGCTCGCGCTCGGCGCGCCCGGCGCGCGGCCGCAGTGACGGACGTGGCCTCATCTGACTAGACGAGAATGGCCCATACGGGTCATGTAAAACCGGCCCATCTTGGCGCAAACTCGACGTTGCCCGTGACGACTGCCGCTGCCCAGCTGCGCTTCGCCGCCGAGTTCGCGACGTTCCTGGCGGCGGGAGCCGGCCTCTCGCTCGCTATCCTGCGACCCGCGCTGCTGGCCGCAGGCGTCCGCCCGCGGATGCTCGCCGGCGTCGGCTTCACGGCCGTCGCGCTCGCCGCGTTCCTCCACGGCTCGCTTCTCGTCGACGACGCCGCCGACCCGGCGTTGCTCGCCGTCCGCACCGCCGGCATCGGCCTCCTTGCGCTCTCCTGCGTCGAGTGGGACCGCGGGACGCCCCGCCGCGCGCTCGCCGCGGGACTCGTGCTCCTCGCGGCCGCGACCGTGCTGGTCGCCGTCGGCGAGACGAACGACCGCGACACCCTGCGAACGATCGGTGACTGGGCGATGGTCGCGTCGGCCGCCGCCGTCGGCTTCGGCGTCTTCACCGCGAGCCGACGCTCGATCGTCGCGCGAGTGGCGGCCAGCGCGGCCGGCACGGTCCTGCTCGTCGTACTCGCGCTCTCGGTTGCGCTCTCGGCCGTCGTCGCCGGGAACGTGGAGGACGAGGCGGTGCGCCGCAACGAGGCACTCTCGCGCACGACAGCGGACCTCATCCGCAAGGAGCAGGACAACGCGGTGAAGTCGTCGCGCCTGCTCGCGGCGACGCTCAAGGGCAGCCCGGTGATCGGGCCGACGCTCGCACCGCTCGCCGCGTCGCAGCAGGAGAGCACGCAGATCCGCGCCGCGCTCGAGAGCCTGAGCCAGGCGTTCTACGCGAGCGGCCCGTTGCTCTACGTCACGGCACGCGGTGATGCGCCCGGTCACGTCGCCGCGCGCGTCGACATCGACGCGGACCGCGCCCTGGCGCTCGCCGGAAGCCGCGTCGTGACCGACGCGCTCGCGGGCGGCTCCGAGCTCCGCCCGGTGGGGTCCGTGCAGGTCATCGGCGACGAGGTGCTGAGCGTCGGCGCGGCACCGGTCTTCGAGCCCGACGCGTTCGGCCAGTCGTCGCTCGTCGGCGTCGCGGTCGCCACGACGCGCATCGACGCCACGTGGTGGGAGGCGAAGACGGCGGTCGAGGACGGGGCGCTCGTCGCCCGGGGCCGGGTCGTCTCAGCCGTCGGACGGAACGCGACGGGCACGGTCGTCGACGCCGCGAAGGCGTCGCTGCTCGCCGGGCAGGGCGCGACGCGCTCGGACGGTTCCGTACTCGCGTCCGCGAGCCCGGTGATCCTCGCCGATGGGACGCCCGAGCTCGCCGTCGTCACGTTCACGCCGGCATCCGCCGTCGCCCAGGTGCGCGAGGACCTGTTCCGCACGCTGTTCCTCGTGGCACTCGGCGCCGCGCTCCTCGCGTTGATCGCGTCGGCGATCGTGGGTGAGCGCATCGGATCGGGCGTGCGCTCGCTCACGAACGCTGCCGAAGCGTTGCGTCGCGGCGACCTTCGCGTCCGCGCCAACGTCGAGAGCGACGACGAGGTGGGTGTGCTCGGCGAGGCGTTCGACACGATGGCCACATCCATCGAGTCCATGGCGGCGGATCTGCGCGAAGCCGCCGACGACGAGGCTCGCCTGCGCGGTCGCCTCGAAGCGATCGTCGCCGGCATCGGCGAGGGGATCGTCGCCGTCGACAACGACGGTGTCGTCACGGCGTTCAACCAGTCCGCCGAGGCACTCGCGGGCATCGCGGCTGCCGACGCCGTCGGCCGGCCGGTGCAGAGCACGCTGCGGCTCGAGAGCGTCGACGGCGACGACCTCAGTGCCCGGCTGGTGCGCCCCGGCGGCGCCGCGTGGACGGGGACCGCCGAGCTCGTGCGCGTCGACGACGGCGAACGCGTTCCGGTCGCCGTCTCGGCAGGAGCGATCCGCGGGATCGGTGGTGAGCTCGCCGGCGCCGTGCTGGTCGTGCGCGACACGCGCCGCGAGCGCGAGGTCGAGCGGATGAAGACGGAGTTCCTCTCGAACATCAGCCACGAGCTGCGCACGCCACTGACGCCGATCAAGGGCTACGCCGAGATGCTCAAGGCACGGCCGGTTCCTCCGGAGAAGGTCGGCTTGTTCCTCGACGGGATCCTCGAGGCGACCGACCGGCTCGAGCGCGTGATCGACCTGCTCGTGAGCTACGCGGCGATGGAGGCAGGGCGCCTCACCGTTCACGCCGAACCGCTGAACGTGCGCGACGTCCTCGACCGCGCACTGGGCCGCTGGTCGCGCCGGGCCGGGGACTCGCACCCGCTCGCCCGCAAGGTTGCCCGGGGTCTGACGACGATCAGCGCCGACCGTCGCCTGCTCGACCGCTCGCTCGACGAGCTGATCGACAACGCCATCAAGTACTCGCCGGCCGGCGGCCGCGTGACGCTGACGGCGACGCTGAGCGACAACGGCCATGGCCCCGCCGTCGAGTTCTCGGTGGCCGACCGCGGCGTCGGGATCCCGGCGGACCACCTCGACGCGGTGTTCGACGACTTCCGCCAGCTCGACGGCTCGGCGACCCGCGAGTTCGGCGGGCTCGGGCTCGGCCTCGCGTACGTCAACCGCATCGTGCGGGCGCACGACGGGACGCTGACGTGCCGATCCGTTCCCGGGAAGGGCTCCACATTCACCATCGTCCTGCCGATGGAACGCGCGGAGTCATGAGTCGCTTTCGTTCCCCGGTCACGGTCGTCGCCGCGGTCGCGCTCGCGGCCGGCGTGCTCGCCGGGTGCTCGCGAGGGCCCTCCGATCCGGCGCCGGGCGAGGCGCGCCTCGTCTCGCACGCCGGCGGCGTGCAGGTGAGCACCGACGGGCGGTCGTGGCGCGACGCCCACGAGGGCACGTTGCGGCGCGGCGAGCGCGTCCGCGTGCGCGACGGGGGCAGCGCGGTGCTCGCGCTCGCATCCGACGCACGCGCCGAACTGCGCACCGGCTCCCAGCTGATCGTCGGCCGCCCGCTGCACCTCGTCACCGGCGACCTGCTCGTCCGGGCCGGCCGAGACGCTGTCGCCGTCGACGCGACATCGGCGCTCGCGTCCGTGACGGCCGGCGGCGACGCCCGGCTGTCACGCGGTCTCGCGCTGGACACCGCGGTGTACGACGGCGCCGTCGACCTCCGCTCGGGCAGCCGGTCGTTCCGCGTCGCCGCGCTCCGGCAGGTGTCGGTTCCCGGTGTCGGGCTGCTGCCCGATGCGGGGACGCACGCACCGCCGTTGGCGTACCGGGCGAGCGACCGGTGGGACCGGGAGTTCCTCGGCGACTGGATCGCACTGGGCGACGACCTCGAGGCCCGGAGCAACGGCCTGAGCGGGCAGATCGGCCCCGACCAGGGCCGCACGGCCGGCTTCTACCGATTGCTGCTGCCGGAGCTCGATGCGCAGCCGGACTTCACGCAGACGCTCGTGGACGCCCAGCAGTCGATCTCCCCGGGTGAACGCCTCGTCGGCGCCGTCATCGCGCTCGCCAGCACACGGCATGGCTCGTTCGCGGGACGGTGGACCTCGGCGTTCGCGTTCCGTGCCGAGGGCGCGGCCTGGGGACTCGTCGCCCTCGACCAGCGCGTGCGCGACCGTCCGGCGCTCGTCACGCAGATGGATGCCGCGCTGTCGCGCGTCGTCACCCGTCCCGATGTCGCTGCTGCCGCGAACGTCACGCCGACCGGTTCGCCGTCAGGCGACAGGTCCCGCGGCGGTTCGACGTCGCCGTCGACGGATCCGTCGGGTAGCGGTGGTGGGACGGTGCCGCCGTCGACCCCGCCGACCACGTCCCCGTCGAGCCCGCCGACGACTCAGCCGCTCGTGCCGTTGCTGCCGCTGCCGACGATCCCGCCGCGGTCGGGCGATCGGAGCCAGCCGTCGGCACCGCCGACGACGCAGCCGCCGGCGTCGGGTGACACGATCGGCCAGCTCACCGACACGCTCGTCGACACCGTGGGTGGGTTGCTCGGCGGGTTGCAGCCGCCGTCGCCGTGATCGTTTCGGTAGCGTGAGCGGCGTGGGGGGCCGCGTACTGGTCGTCGATGACGAGGCGGAGATCCGCGAGCTCTGCCGTGTCAACCTCGAGTTCGAGGGGTTCGACGTCGTCGAGGCGAAGAACGGCAGCGAGGCGATCGAACTGGCCCGCCGCGTCCGCCCGGACCTCGTCTTCCTCGACCTGATGATGCCGGGCGTCGACGGCTGGGACGTACTGCACGCGCTGAAGACCGACGACGACCTGGCGTCGATCCCCGTGATCTTGCTCACCGCGAAGAGCGGCGAGGAGGACCAGATGCGGGGGTGGCAGGAGGGAATCCTCGAGTACGTCTCCAAGCCGTTCAACCCGCTGTCGCTGGCGGAGTGGGCGCGCCGCGCGATGGTCCCGCGCGATCCGGTCGACGACCAGCAGCGTCGTCAGCGGGTGCTCGAGCAGCTGCGGCTGCTGCGCGAGCTGCGCGAAACGTCCTAGCGCCGGACGTTCTGTGCAGGTCCGCCGCCGGTGGCGGGCAAGGTCGTACGCTCGCGCTGCTATGGCGGACGAACCGCGCATCGTGATCTCGTCCGAGGCCACGATCTCCTCCGAGGAGATCGCGCGCCGCACGTTCGCGACCGCCTTCCGGGGTTTCGACGCGCCCGAAGTGCGCTCGTTCCTCAAGCGGGTCGCCGAGGCCTACGCCGGTCTGCAGGAGGACATCGCCAACCTTCGGCGCCGCATCGACGAGCTGCAGCGGCGCGAGAAGGAACCCGTCGAGCTCGACGAGGATGCGCTCACCGCCGCGCTCGGCGCGGAGACGGCGCGGGTGCTGAAGAGCGCACGCGAGGCGGCGGTCGACATCCAGGCGAAGGCCGAGCAGAAGGTCGCCCGCCTGGTGAAGGAAGCCGAGGAGGAAGCCGGCCGCCTGCGCGCGGAGGCGGACACCGTTCTCGGGCGGCGCGTCGACGAGGCCGAGGAGGTCGCCGCCGGGATCCGGCGCGCCGCGGAAGCCGACGCCGAAGCGGCGCGGTCGAAGGCGCGCGCCGCGGCGCAGGCGGAGATCGAGGCCGCCAAGGTCCAGGGGCGCGAGCTGCTCACCGAGGCGCAGGCGCTGCGCGAGAAGGTGCTCGGCGACCTCTCGCGGCGGCGCAAGGTCGCGCTGGCGCAGGTCGAACAGCTGCGGGCGGGACGCGAGCGGCTGCTCGACGCGTACCGCGTCGTGCGGCGCACGCTCGACGAGGTCACTGCCGAGCTGTCCGCCGCGGAAGCCGAGGCGCGACTGGCGGCCGAGTCGGCGGGACGCAAGGTCGCGGCCGAGCCCGACGTGACCATCGACGACCTCGAGGCCGAGCTCGCCGCCGGTCGTGCCGTCGACCTGCCGTCCGGCGGTGACGGTGACGACGACGGCGGCGCCGGCGAAGGCGGCGGCGAAGGCGAGGGACCGGTCGAGGACTCGTCCGCCGTCGCCGAACCGGCCGAAGCGACGGAACCGGCGCAGCGGGCAGACGCGGCGCAGGCGCCCGCCGATCCGGATGCGCCGATCGGCGCCGCGCCCGAGAGCGGGGCGCCCGTCGTCCAGCTCGAGGAGCGCCGTTCGTCGACGCTGCGGATACTGCGCCGGTCGAAGAACGGCGGCAACGGCACCGCCGCGTCCGAGGAGGCCGCCGTCGAGCTCCCCGTCGTGGAGCCGACCGGTGATGACGAGGGCGTGCGCGTCATCCCCGCCGAACCGGGCGCCGAGGAAGCCGGCGAGGGCGTCGACGCGCTGTTCGCCCGCATCCGCGCCGACCGTGCCGCCGCGGTCGCGGAGGCGCGCGCCGTGCTCGAGGACGAACCGCCGGAGGCGGTCGCGGCCTCCGAGGACGATGCCGGCGAACCGGTGGCGGAGTCCGAGGACGAGATCGAAGCCGCCGTCCCCGATGTCGACGAGGCGCGGCTGCAGCAGCGCGACGAGCTGCTGCAGAAGGTCGACGCCGCGCTCGTCCGCAAGTTGAAGCGGGCGCTGCAGGACGACCAGAACGAGACGCTCGACCGCGTGCGCACGACGCGGGGCGCGATCGTCGCCGCCGACGTGCTGCCCGACGAGGGCGCGCACGCGTCGCGCTTTCGCGACGTCGCCGCACCGGTCCTCGGCGACGCCGCGAAGGCGGGGGCGTCGTTTGCCGGCAACCCGTCGTCGGTCGCCGGCATCAGCGATCAGGCCGACGACCTCGCGCTCGACCTCGTCGTGGCGCTGCGGGAACGGCTGACGCGCAACCTCGAGGACGGCGCCGCCGCCGGTGACGACGTCAACGGCGTGATCGAGCGCGTCGGCACGACGTATCGCGAATGGAAGCTCCAGCGTGTCGAGCCGGCGGCACGGCACGCGGTCGCCACGGTGTTCGCCCGCAACGCGTTCGCGGCTACGCCCGACGGGACGATGTTGCGGTGGATCGTCGACGACGACGGCGGTCCGTGCCCCGACTGCGACGACGACGCCCTCGCCGGTCCGACCCGCAAGGGCGACGCGTTCCCCACGGGCCAGCTGCACCCGCCGGCCCATCCGGGCTGTCGCTGCGTCCTTGCCGCCGAGGGCGAAGCCGGCTCCTCGTGATCCGTCGATAGTCTCCGCCCGTGCGAACGCCCGCGGACTTCCCCGTTCGACGTCCGCGCGCCCAGCGGGGCCGCATCTGGCTGGTCGTGCTCGCTGCGATCCTCTTCTTCCTGATCGTCTCGCTGCGAGGGATCGCCGGCTTCTACACGGACTTCCTCTGGTTCGACGACCTGCGGCTCGCGAGCGTCTGGCGCGGCATCCTCGGCGCCAAGCTCGCGCTGGCCGTCATCTTCACCGTCGTCGCCGCGGTCGCGCTGTGGCTCAACCTCTGGATCGCCGAGAAGGTGTCGCCCGCGTTCCGCCCGCCGGGTCCCGAGGAGGAGGTCGCCGAGCGGTTCCACGAGGTGGTCGGCGGCCGGACGGCGCTCGTGCGTCTCGGGTTCGCGGTGCTGTTCGGGCTCATGGCCGGCGCCGGTGCGTCGGGTCGGTGGAACGACTGGATCCTGTTCACCAACCACGTCTCGTTCAACGCGAAGGACGCGCTCTTCCATCGCGACATCGGCTTCTACGTCTTCCAGCTGCCGTTCCTGTCGTTCGTCGTCGGCTGGGCCTTTGCCACGCTCGTCGTCGTCCTGTTGCTGACCGCGGGGTGGCACTACCTGTTCGGCGGAATCCGGGTGCAGACGCCGGCGATCCAGCACGTCACCCCGCAGGTGAAGGCGCACCTCTCCGTGCTGCTCGGTGTGATCGCGCTGCTGAAGGCCGCGGGGTACTGGCTGCAGCGGTTCGAGCTGACGACCTCGACTCGCGGCTACATCGACGGCGCCGGCTACACCGACGCGAAGGCGCAGCTGCCGGCGCTGCAGCTGCTCGTCATCATCTCCGTCCTCGCCGCGCTGCTGTTCCTCGTCAACATCCGCCTGCGAGGGTGGACGCTGCCGGTCATCGCCGTTGCGCTCTGGGGCTTCACGTCGATCGTCGTCGGCGTCGCCTATCCGGCGTTCATCCAGAAGTTCCGCGTCGAGCCGAACCAGTCGCAGAAGGAGCGCCCGTACATCGCCCGCAACATCGCGGCGACCCGCAAGGCGCTCAACATCGACGACACGCACGTCACGGTCAAGAACTTCGCCTACGACACCGACCTCGACTCGGGCGCCCTCGACGACAACAGCGCGACGATACGCAACGTCCGGCTGTGGGATCCGACCGTGCTGCGCCAGACGTACCGGCGCCTGCAGGAGATCCGTCAGTTCTACCGGTTCAACGACGTCGACATCGACCGCTACCAGGTCGACGGCGAGCTCACGCAGGTGATGCTCTCGGCGCGCGAGCTCGACCCCGGCGGGCTCCTGTCGAAGACGTGGGAGAACACGCACCTCAACTTCACGCACGGCTACGGCGCGGTGCTGTCACCGGCGAACGCGGTGACAACGGACGGCCTCCCCGACCTGCTGCTGAAGGACCTGCCACCGGTCGGCAAGCCGGCGCTCGATCAGCCGGCGGTGTACTTCGGCGAGGACCTCGGCGGCTACGCGATCGTCAACACCAAGCGCCAGGAGATCGACTACCAGCGGGCCGACGGGTCGACCAAGCGCACCACGTACAAGGGCTCGGGCGGCGTGCCGGTCTCGTCGTGGCTGCGGCGGGCCGCGCTCGCGCTCCGCTTCGGCGAGATCAACCCCCTCATCTCGTCGTACATCACGCGCGACAGCCGCGCGATCTACCTGCGCGACATCCGTGAGCGCGTCACGAAGATCGCGCCGTTCCTGCGCTTCGACGCCGATCCCTATCCCGTCGTGCTCGACGGGAAGATGTTCTGGGTCCAGGACGCGTACACGATCACGTCGCGCTACCCGTACGCCGAGCGCGCGCCGGTCGACCGCCTGCCCGGCGACAGCGGCCTGCGCGAGCGCTTCAACTACGTGCGCAACTCGGTGAAGGTCGTCACGAACGCGTACGACGGGAAGATGACGTTCTACGTGGTCGACAAGACCGACCCGATCGCGAAGGCGTACCAGAAGGCGTTCCCGAAGCTGTTCACGACGGCGCCCGTGCCGTCCGAACTCCAGCAGCACCTCCGGTACCCGGAGGACCTGTTCCGCGTGCAGACCGATGCCTACGGCACGTACCACATCACCGATCCGTCGGACTTCTACGACCGCGGTGACGCGTGGGACATCGCCCGCGACCCCGGTTCGGGTCGCGTCGCCAACGCCGAGACCGCGTCGGCGCCGGCGCCGACCACGGCGTCGGGCGCGCCGTCACCGACGATCGCCGGCTCCATCGGGTCGACGTCCGGTGACGACCGGATGGACCCGTACTACCTGCTGATGCGATTGCCGGACGAGCGCGACGAGTCGTTCCTCATCCTGCAGCCGTTCACACCGGCGTCGAAGGACCTGCTGTCCGCCTTCATGGTGGCCAAGAGCGATCCGGGGGAGTACGGCAAGCTCGAGGCGTTCGTGATGCCGCGCGACCTGTCGGTCGACGGGCCCCGCATCATCGACGGGAAGATCAACCAGGAACCGTCGCTGTCGCAGGAGATCTCGCTGCTGAACCAGTCGGGGTCGAAGGTGCTCAACGGCAACCTGTTGCTGATCCCGGTCAACCAGTCGCTGCTGTACATCCGCCCGCTGTACGTCGAGGCGCAGGGCACACCGGTGCCGCAGCTCAAGTACGTCGTCGCCGTCTACAACGGCAACGTCGAGTTCGACACGACCCTGCGCGGCGCGTTGACGAAGCTGTTCGGTTCCGCGCCCGAGACCCTCGAGCAGCCCGCCCAGGGTGGCGGCGGCGGTGGCGGCCAGGTGACACCTCCACCACCGACGTCGCCGGGCGTCGACGCGACGGTCCAGTCACTGCTCGACCAGGCGATCCAGGCCTACACCGACGCGCAGACCGCCCTGCGGTCGGGCGACCTCGCGGGGTACCAGAAGAAGATCACCGAGATGAACGACCTCGTCGCCGAGGCTCGCCGCCGCCTGGCGAGCTCGTCGTCCGGCTCGTCGTCGTCGACCACCACGACGACCACGACCGCGCCGGCGTCGGCGTAGCGGCGCCCACCCCCCATTTCCGTTTCATGAAACGGAAATGGGGGCCAGAGCCCCCACTTCCGTTGCGGATCAGGCGGTCGCTGCGTCCCGGTAGTGGTCCGACGGCATCGTGTCGAGACGGTCACTCAGGTCGAGGATCGTCTCGGCCGTCGTCTGGATGCGACGCTCTCGCGCCGTCGGCGGTTGCGGCTTCGGCTGGAGCTTCGTGATGCGGGCCTCCATCTCGGCGCGCAGCTCGACCGTCACCCGTGCGAGCTCGGCCGCCACCTTCGCGCTGTGCACCCGCACCTCGAGCACGTCATCGTGCGTCGGCGCGTCGACGGCGGCGTCGATCGTGCTGTCGAGCCGACGCTCCAACCGGTCGAGCCGGTCGTCGAGCTGCTGCGCGTGCACGGCGAGCGCGACGAGCGCCCGCTCGACCTTCGGCACCGGCACGACGCTCAGCTGCGGCGCCGCTGCGGTCGCCTCGTCCGCCGCCCGACGCCTTCTCCACCGCATCGGCCGCCGACCGTACCGTGCCGTTTTGTCGAGGTGGTGGACGGTGGTACCGTGTGACCCCACGCCGCGGGGTGGAGCAGTCTGGTAGCTCGTCGGGCTCATAACCCGAAGGTCGTGGGTTCAAATCCCACCCCCGCCACTACAAAGCAGCAGGTCAGAGGCCCTGTCCGACTCCGGAGAGGGCCTCTTGCTGTCAGCGGCTTGTCAGCGCACCGAGCGATCCGCTGACAAGGAACGGTCCGCGTCGAGCCTGCTGTCGTGCGCTCTCGTCTGCAGCCGTGTCGTCGTGTTGCGGATGAAGCTCGATGCCTTCGGGTGCACAACCCGAAGGTCAATCGATCGGTGGATTAGGCGTCGAGCTCAAGGCCGACAACGTCA
>DASSOZ010000097.1:0-7145 GCA_035700105.1 Acidimicrobiales bacterium | reverse complement strand
AGCACGACCTCCTCGCACGGCAGCCCCACCGCCGACAGGACCCGTCGCGCCACCTCGTCGCGCACTGGGGTGACGGCAGAGCCGTCACGGGCCTCGGCCACGACGACCAGCGCCTCGCGACCCTTCCGGCCGGTCACCCCGAACGCGATCACGTTGCCGGGCCGCACGCCGTCGACCGCCGCGACGGCGCGCTCGACGTCTTCGGGGAACACGTTGCGGCCACCGACGATGATCACGTCCTTGATGCGTCCGCAGATGACGAGCTCGCCGTCGACGAGATAGGCGAGGTCGCCGGTGCGGAGCCATCCGTCGTGGAACGCCGCCTCCGTCGCCTCTGGGTGGCGGTAGTAACCCGGCGTCACCGACGTCCCCCGGATCTCGAGCTCGCCGACCTCGCGCGCCCGCATCGACGCGCCCGACCCCGGGTCGCAGATGCGGAACTCCAACCCCGGCACCGGCCGGCCGAGCAGCGCGAGCGAGCGCGTGGCGGCAGAGGCGCCATCGCCCGACGCCGGGACAGCCAGGCGCTCCTCCTCGAGCAGCCGCCGGTCGACGACGTCGAGCGCCAGTCCGCGACCGGGTGGCGGGAACGAACCGGCGATGGCGAGCTCGGCCATCCCGAACGCCGGGAACACGGCGCCGGCCGACAGACCGTGCGGCGCGCCCGCGGCGACGAACGCGGAGACCGTCGCCGGGTCGACGGGCTCGGCGCCGTTCAGCGCGACCCGCCAACGCGACAGGTCCAGGCCGGATAGACGACCGAGCGCGCGGGCGGCGAGCGCGTACGAGAAGTTCGGTCCGGCCGTCGCCGTCCCACCGAACGCCGACATCCACTCCATCCAGCGCGCCGGCGACGCCATGAAGTCCTGCGGCGCGGCGAGCACGAGGTCGGCGCCGGTGAGCATCGGCAGCGTGAGCAGACCGATGAGGCCCATGTCGTGGTACAGCGGGAGCCACGACACGAGCACGTCCTCGCCCGGCACGAGCGCGGCCGCCGAGGACGCGGCGTCGAGGTTCGCGCAGATGGTCGCGTGCGGGAGCATCACGCCCTTGGGATCCGCCGTCGACCCCGACGTGAACTGCAGCACGGCCAGCGCGGACGGGTCGTCCTTCGGCCGCTCGTACGACCACCCGTGCGCGCCGCCGACGAGGTCGGACAGCAGCACCATCGGCGGGTCGCCCGGCTGCGGCTCGACGAACGCGGCGAGGTCGGGATCGACGACGAGCAGCGACGCGTCGGCATTGCGCACGCGCGCACGCGTCTGGGCGACGAACTCGTCGAGCGACCCGAGCCGCATCGGTAGCGGGAGCACGACGAGCGTGCCGCCGGCGAGCCACACCGCCTCGATGGTCGTCACCAACGACCGAGTGGTCGGACCGAGCAGCGCGACGTGGCTGCCGGGGCCGACTCCGCGTGCCTGCAGCGCGGCCGCGACCGTCGTCGCCTCGTCGTAGAGCCGAGCCCACTCGACGCGCTCGCTGGCATCGCCGTTGACGAACGTGACCGATCCACCCCGTTCGAGGGCGCGCTCGATCCGGGCAACAAGTGTGCGCACGGCGGTCCGACCAGCCGCTCGCCGGGCTGGTTACACGCCCGGGTTCGACCGCAGGACCACGATCGCGACGTCGTCGCGCGGCTCGTTGTCCTGGAACGCGAGGACCTCGTCCACGAGGCGCTCGGCGATGCCGTCGGCGTCGAGGCCGGCGCACACGGCGACGAGATCGCGCAGGCGGTTGGCCCCGAAGAACCCGCGCTTGCCGGTGGCCTCCGTGACGCCGTCGGTGCAGAACACGACGGCGTCGCCCGGTGCGAGGTCGACGTCGACGTCGACGAGCTCGGGGTCGGGCAGCGAGCCGATGAGCGTGCCCGGGCGTCCGATCGTCTCGACGGTGCCATCGGCGCGGAGCACGAGCGGGAGCGGGTGCCCGCCGCACGCCAGCGTCATCCGGACGACACCGCCGTCGTCGGTCCGACGGGCGACGCTCGCGTACGCGGCGGTGCAGAACCGCTCACCGGGATCGGCCCGCAGGATCGCCTCGTTGAGCACCGACAGGACCGCGCTCGGCGTCGTCTCCTGCATCGCCGCCGCGCGCAGCGTGTGGCGGGCGAGCCCCGTGAGCGAAGCGGCCTCGGGTCCCTTGCCGCACACGTCGCCGATGACGACGTGCCACGCGTCGCGTCCGGTTGCGTACACGTCGTAGAAGTCACCGCCGATGTCGGTGCCCTCGCCGATCGCGGCGCGGTAGCGCGCCGAGACCTCCATGCCGGGGATCGACGGCAGCTCCGGCGGGAGCAGCGTGCGCTGGAGGACGTCGGCGACGTGCTTGCGCTCGCGGAACAGCCGGGCGTTGTCGACCGCGAGGGCGGCACGGCGCGCCAGCTCCTGCGCCAGGTCGACGTCGACCGGACCGTACGTGTGCGGCGTCTCCGCCATCGCGAACCAGATCGCGCCGAGCGTGCGGCCGCGTGCGATGAGCGGCATGACGATCAGCGAGTGCAGTCCGATCTCGCGGAACAGATCGAGACGGGGGACGCCGTCGGCGAGCGCGTCGAGCGTGGCGTCGTCGAGGTGGGCGAACACCTGCGGCGCGCCCGTACGGATCACGTGCGGGATCCCGATCTCCCAGCTCGGGTCGGGCGGCGTGCTGAGGCGGCGGGCGGCGTCGACCTGGTCGGGGTCGGCGTACGCGACGGCGACGCGCCGGATCGTGTGGTCGGGCTCGACGACGTCGACACCGCACCAGTCCGCGAGGAACGGCACCGCGAGGTGGGCGAGACGGCTGAGTGTCGTCTCGTAGTCGAGCGACTGCGCGAGGACGGACGTCGCCTGGGCGAGGAACGCCAGTCGCCGCTGGCCGGCTTCGCGCTCGAGCTCGGACGTCTTGCGCCGCGTGATGTCCTGCGTCGTGCCGACCATGCGTACCGGCGTACCGACGGCGTCGCGCAGGACTCGTCCGTTCGCCGCCACCCAACGCGGCGTCCCGTCGGGGCGCACGATGCGGAAGTCGAGCTCGTACGGCTCGCCCTTCTCGACGGCGCGGATGATCGCGTCGACAACGAGGTCGCGGTCGTCGGGATGGATCGTCTCGACGTACTCGGCGAACGTGATGCCGGCCTCGCCGGTGGTGCGGCCGTGCACGCGGTCGGTGCTCGTCGACCACACGATGCGATCGGCGTCGATCGCCCAGTCCCACGTGCCGGTCTCGGTCGCCTCGAGTGTGAGGCGGAGGCGGTCGTCGCTCTCCACGCGGTCGGTGATGTCGACGAAGCTCGTCACCGCGCCGGCGAGCGCCCCGGTGTCGTCGTGGAACGGGACCGCCTCGACCTGCAACCAGCGCCTGCGCCCGTCGGGCGTGTCGACCCCCATCTCGAAGCCGCTCGTCGGCTGTTCCGTGGTGAGGGCGAGCATCGACGCGTGCTCGCTCCACTTGATCACCGTGCCGTCGCGGCGGTAGGCGCGCCACGCGGGGGCACGCGTCGCGATGTCCTGCATCTGGGCGAGCGTGAGGCCGAGCAGGCGCTCGGCGGCGCGGTTGGCGTCGAGCGCGATGCCGTCGGGCCGTTGGACGACGACGCCGACGGGTACGGCGTCGAACACGAAGCGCGACGCGTCGCCCGTCGCCCCCACCCCGAACGCGTCGGAGACGCCCGGTTCGCCCACTGCGTCCGATCGTACGCAACGCGCGGCGTTGCTAGACGACGAGGTTGACCAGGCGCGGTGGTTTGGCGATGACCTTCTTCGGCGCCGCGCCGTTCAGGTGGTCCTGCACCTTTTGTGACTGCAGCGCGAGCCGCTCGGCCGTCACCGCGTCGATGCCGGCGTCGACCTCGAGGCGGTCACGCACCTTGCCGTTCACCTGCACGACGAGCGTGACGCTGTCGGCCCTGGCCAGCTCGGGGTCGGCCACGGGCCAGCGCTGCGTGTGGATGTGCTCGCCGGGGTGGCGGTGCTCCCACAGCTCGGCGGTGACATGGGGCGCCATCGGCGCGAGGAGCAGCAGCAGCGTGTCGACGGCGTGGTCGGTGCGACCCTCCTTGTAGAGGAGGTTCGTGAACTCCATCAGCGCCGCGACCGCGGTGTTGTACGACCACCGTTCGAAGTCGTCGTTCAGACGCTGGACGAGTCGGTGCGTCGCCTTCGTGATGCGCAGATGCGCGTCGGCGTCGGCCTCCGTGATCGTCGCGACCTCGCTGTCGTGCTGCGCGACGCGCCACACGCGCTTGACGAAGCGCGACGTGCCCTCGATGCCGACGGTCTCCCAGTCGACGTCGTCCGCCGGCGGGCCGACGAAGAGGTGCGCGAGCCGGAGGGCGTCGGCGCCGTACTCGTCGACGAGGTCCTCGGGCGCGACCAGGTTGCCCTTCGACTTCGACATCTTGGCGCCGCCGAGCCGGATCATCCCCTGTGTGAAGAGCCGGCTGAACGGCTCGCGCAGCTCCTTGGGCGCGAAGCCGAGGTCGGCGAGCGCCTTCGTGTAGAAGCGCGCGTACATCAGGTGGAGGATGGCGTGCTCGACGCCGCCGATGTACTGGTCGACGGGCATCCACTTCTCGACGGCGCGCTTCGTGAACGGCTCGGTGGGCGTCCACGGGTCGCAGAAGCGCAGGAAGTACCACGACGAGTCGACGAACGTGTCCATCGTGTCGGTCTCGCGCTCGGCCGGTCCGCCGCAGACGGGGCACGTCGTGTTTCGGAAGCCCGGGTGGTGCTTGAGCGGCGACTCGCCGGTGGGCAGGAACTCGACGTCGTCCGGTGCGAGGACCGGCAGTTGGTCCTCCGGGACGGGGACGATGCCGTGGTCGGGGCAGTACACGACCGGGATCGGGCAGCCCCAGAACCGCTGCCGGCTCACGAGCCAGTCGCGCAGGCGGTAGTTGACCGTGCGCTGGCCGATGCCCCGTTGCTCGAGCCAGTCGATCGCCTTGGCCTTGGCTTCTTGCGTGTCGGTGATGCCGTTCAGCCACTCGCTGTTGATGCGCGGTCCGTCGCCGGTGTACGCCTCGCCGTCGAAGTCGTCGGGCGGCTCGACGGTGCGGACGATCGGCAGGTCGTACGCGGTGGCGAAGTCCCAGTCGCGCTGGTCCTCGGCGGGGACGGCCATGATCGCCCCGGTGCCGTACGTCATGAGGACGTAGTCGGCGAGGTAGATCGGCACCGGCCGGTCGGTGAACGGGTTGACGGCGTACGCGCCCGTGAAGATGCCGCGCTTCTCGAGACCGCGCTCGGTCGAGAGGCGGTCGATCTCACTCTCCTTCGTGACCCGGTCGACGAACGCCGTGACGTCCTTCTTCCGGTCGTCGGTCGTGATCACCTCGACGAGCGGATGCTCGGGGGCGAGCACGACGAACGTCATGCCGAAGCTCGTATCGGGTCGGGTCGTGAAGACGGTGATGCCGTCGCCGAGGTCGGGCCGGTCGGCGACCTGCAGTGTGAACTCGGCACCCTCGGAGCGGCCGATCCAGTTGCGCTGCATCGTCTTCACGCGGTCGGGCCATTCCAAGCTGTCGAGGTCGTCGAGCAGCTCGTCGGCGTAGTCCGTGATCTTGAAGAACCACTGCTCGAGGTTCCGCTTCTCGACGACGTCGCCGCTGCGCTCACACGTCCCGTCGGGCAGGACCTGCTCGTTGGCGAGCACCGTCTGGCACCCCGGGCACCAGTTGACGGGCGCGTTCTTCCGGTACGCCAGTCCCTCCTGCAGGTAGCGCAGGAAGATGACCTGGTTCCACCTGATGTACTCGGGGTCGTGGCTGCGGACCTCGCGCCGCCAGTCGTACACGGCGCCGATGGCCTTGATGCTGCTCTTGAGCTCCTCGATGCGTGCGTCGGTGAACGGCCTCGGATGCTGGCCGGTCTTGATGGCGGCGTTCTCGGCGGGGAGGCCGAAGCTGTCGAACCCGATCGGGCTGAGGACGCCGTAGCCGTTCATCGTGCGGTAGCGCACGAGCAGGTCGCCGAACGTGTAGTTGCGCACGTGGCCCATGTGCGCCGCCCCACTCGGATACGGGTACATGCTCAGCACGTAGTACTTCGGTCGGGGGTCGTCGTTGTCGACCTCGTAGGTCCGCTCGTCGGCCCAGCGCGCCTGCCACTTCCGTTCGATCGCCCGGTGGTCGTACGCCTCGGCCATGCGGCGAGTCTACGGGGGTCGCTCAGACACCCCCTCTGCTATCGTGACCCTTCCGCAACGGGGCTATAGCTCAGTTGGTAGAGCGCTTGCATGGCATGCAAGAGGTCACGGGTTCGAATCCCGTTAGCTCCACCCTGTGATGTCGCGAGACATCGGAAACACGTTGAACCCTTATCTCGGTCGTCGGGGCTTCGGCCCCGGCGGCAGGCCGAGGGGTTGGTAGTCCTTGGTGGGGTCGATGGTGAGCTTGCGGATGAGCTCGCCGGTGGTGGCGTGCACGACGCGGGCGTCGAGGCCGTGGACGAGTACGAGGACGCGGGTGCCGCGGTGGCTGGTGCCGAGGCCGATGTGGTGCATGCGGCCGTTGACGCGCAGGGTGATGCGTCCGGCGGTGTCGATGACGTCGTGGCGAACTCGGTCGTGGACGTCGTGGCGTTGGCCGGCGCTGGCTTTGGGTCGCCGCTGATACGCGTCGGCCGGTGTGCTTCGTTGCGGTAGCGATCGGTGCGGCCGTTCGTGGTTGTAGTGGTCGATGAAGGCGTCGAGGCGTGACTGCAGCTCGGCGACGGTCGCGGGCTGGTCGGGTTGGGCGTTGAGCCAACGCTTGAGGGTTTGGTGGAAGCGTTCGACCTTGCCGCAGGTGGTTGGGTGGTTCGGCCGCGAGTTCTTCTGTTGCACGCCGAGGCGAACCAGTTCGGCTTCGAAGCCGTTGCGGCCGCCTTTGCCGCCGGAGAGTCGGGTGGTGAAGACCATCCCGTTGTCGGTGAGGGTGGATGCGGGCACGCCGTGCTCGGCGATCGCGGCGCGGAACTCGTTGAGCACGATCGGGCCGGTGACCCGCTCGTGCGCGCTCAACCGGAGCGCGTAGCGGGCGTGATCATCGAGCCAGCAGAGGATCTCGACGTCGGCGCCGTCGATCAGCCGGTAGTGCGTGAAGTCCGCCTGCCAGGTCTCGTTCGGCTGTTCAGCCTGGAAGCGCACATACGACGAGCGGGGCCGCTTGTGCGGCTGGGCGA
>DASSOZ010000096.1:0-10502 GCA_035700105.1 Acidimicrobiales bacterium | reverse complement strand
CCGCGAGCGCGAGGCGCGCCGCCGTGCGGTGGTCGGGCGTGAGCAGCTGTCGGAGCGCGAGCGCGCGCTTGAGGTACACGTGGGCGTCGTGCTCCCACGTGAAGCCGATGCCGCCGAGGAGCTGGACGCAGTCCTTCGCACACGTCGTCGCCGCCTCGGTCGCCGTCGTCGCCGCGATCGCGGCCGCGAGCGGGAGCTGCGACCCGGCCTCGTCGCTGTCGGCGGCGTTGGCGGCGTCCCACGCCGTGCCGACGGCGCGTTCGACGGCGATGAGCATGTCGGCGCAGCGGTGCTTGACCGCCTGGAACTGACCGATCGGGCGGCCGAACTGCTCTCGCACCTTCGCGTACGACGACGCCGTCTCGAGGCACCACCCGGCGATGCCCGCGGCCTCGGCCGCGAACAGGACGGCGGCGACGTCACGCACGCGCCGGGTCGTGAGTCCGTCGACCGGGGTGGCGCGGGCGGGGTCGATGTCGACGCGGGCCATCGGGCGGGTGGCGTCGACGCTCGGCACCGCGTGCCGCGTCGCACCCGTCAGGTCCGCGATCGCCCAACGGTCGCCGCCGAGCGCGACGAGCGCCTTCCGGGCGACCGCGCCGCTCAGCAGCGGGGCGCCCGGTCGCACGTCGAGCGCGACCGTCCACGGTTCGGCGGGTTCGTCGAGCCCGCCGAGGAGCGCGGCGGCGAGCGCGGTCGTGACGAACGGGCCGGGCGCGCACGCCCGTCCGAGCTCCTCGACGACGACGGCCAGCGCGCCGAACCCGCCGTCGGTGGCGAGCGTCGTCCACCCGAGCTCGACGAGCTCGTCCCAGAACGGCGGCAGTTCGCTCGGGTCGGCCTCGTCGGCGTCGAGGAGCGCCCGCGGCACCGACGGCGGGCAGCGGGACTCGAGGAAGCGGCGCGCCGACTGCCGCAGCGCCTCGTGTTCGTCGGTGATGCCGATGGGCATTTGCGGGCCCTACCGTCGACTCGGCGTCGGGGATTCGAGCGCCGCATGCCCTCGAGCCGTCGGTGTCCCGTCGTGATGCGCTCGAATTCCCGGCGCAGAGTTCGGTTGAGCCCGCATTCGCCCAGCCTGACGGCCGTGTCAGGTTTCGGTCAACGTGATCGCCCGGGTCGGGCACCCCTGCTCGGCGAGGCGGATCTTGTCGATCGGCGCCGCGGTCGGGTCGAGCACGATCGCGATGCCCTCGTCGTCGAGGTCGAACACGCCGGGCGCCCAGAACGAGCAGTTTCCCGAGCCCATGCACGTGTCACGGTCGATCGTGATGTCGATGCCCACGGCCGCCGACCTTACGCGGGCGGGGCGGTGACGCCGGCGACGACGAACTGCGCGTGGCCGCCGCGCTCGCGGTCGGCGGTCTCCACGGTCTCGACGTGCCATCCGGCCCGCTCGAGCAGCGACTCGGGATCGCCGGGGCGGAACGTCGTGCGCCGGCGCTCGCCGATCACCCGCAGCAGGAGGTCGACGCTGCCGCGCGCGAGGCGCGCATCGAGCGCGTGGGTCGGAGGGCGGACGTGGAAGTTGCACGCCAGCGTCGACCCCTCGCCGGCGGCGGTCCGGGCCGCCCGCAGCAGTCGCTCGCCGTCGGCCGGCGCGAGGTACGGCAGCAGGCCCTCGCACGTGAAGACCGCCGGTCGAGCGCCGTCGAACCCGCGGTCCCGCAGCGCGGCGCCGAGGTCGTCGCGCGTGAAGTCGGCGGTGACGAAGGTGATGCCGGTCGTAGCCGCGGCGACAGCACGTAGGCGTCGTCGCTTGTCCGCCTGCGTCGCGGCGCGGTCGACCTCGAAGAACGTCACGCCGGGGTGGGCGAAGCGCAGCGCACGCCCGTCGTACCCCGCCCCGAGCACGACGACCTGGGTCACGCCGCCGTCGATCGCGCTCGCCACGACGCGGTCGAAGAACGCCGTGCGGGCGGCCATCGGCACGCCCGCCCCGCCGAGCCCGACGAGCCCGCCAAGCGACACCGAGTGCTGGAGCCGTACGTCGGCGGCGGCGTTGCCGAACGGCCCCGCCGGACGGTCGAGGCCGATGCGCTGTGCCGCGACGTGACGAGCGGTGAGCGACGGCCGCCTCATCGGCACCGGGTCGTTTCGGTCAGTACGGCCTGCCATGGGCCACCCAACTGACCGAAAGCACGCACGCGGGGCCGGGCCTACGCCCGTCGGGCGAGCTCGACGTAGCGGGCGTAGCGGTCGTCGACCGGCGACCGCCACGCCGGATCGGGCGAGACCGTGTGCGAGGTGCGCGCCCAGCGGGCGGCGTCGTGCATCGCCGTCTCGAGCCCGGCAGCCATCCGCGCGAACCATGCCGCGCCGAGCGCGCCGCCCTCGGCGACGCCGACGACGTCGACGTCCACGCCGGTCGCATCGGCGAGCGCCTGCATCCACTCGACGTCGCGCGTCCCGCCGCCCGTCGCGACGATCCGCCGATGCCGCGCGCCCGACAGTTCGATGATGTGACGGGCCGCGAAGCCCGAGGCCTCGTACGCCGCCCGCCGCATCGACGCGGCGTCGTGGGTCAGGTCGAGCCCGTCGATGGCGGCGCGGCGGTCGGGGTCGTGCAGCGGCACGCGCTCGCCCCGCACGTACGGCGAGAACACCGGGACGCGCGCAGGGGCCACAGCGCCCCGAGCGCGACCGAACAGCCGTGCCGCCCAGTTGAGGAACAAGCCCCCGGCGTTGCTCGGCCCGCCGACGAGGAAGCGCCCCGGCGTGAAGGACGGGATCGTCCAGAGGCCGTCGACCGTGACCGGCTCGGTGACCACGACCCACACGATCAGCGTCGTGCCGCAGATCACGAGCACGTCACCGGGCTCGTCGGTACCGGCGACGATCTGCTCGCCCATGGCGTCGATCGCGCTGGCGCCGAGGATCGCCGAGCCGACCGAGCCGATCGGCTGCCCGTTGTTGCCGACCGAGGGCAGCTGGTCGAGCTGCGCGCCGGCCGACTTCACGACCGCCTCGTCCCATCCCTCGAGCCCGAACAGCGGGTGCATCGAGAACGCGGTCGCGCCATCCACGGAAGCGACGCCGCCGAGCGCGTGGTTGGCGACGGCCTGCGCCGGCCAGTACCCGCGCGCCTCGGGGAACGACGTCGTCATCCACCGCAGGAACTCCAGCGACTCACCCGCGTCGCTCCCGCGGCGGTCCTGCGCGTCGCCCCGACCCCGCGCGTCGCCGTAGAGCAGCCCGGGTGCGACCGGACGTCCGCGGCGATCGACCGCGGTGAGCGACGGGACCATCGCCGACACCGCGACGGCGAGGGGGTCGGCGTCCAGCCCGAGCGAGCGCAGCGCCCGCACCGGGCCACGCCGCCACGCCTGCGCGGCGTCGTGTTCGAGCCGGTCGGCGGCGGGCACCACCAGCCGGTGCGGCACCCGCGCCCGGGCAACGACGTTGCCGTCGTCGTCGGCGGCGACGGCCTTCACCGACGTCGTGCCGATGTCGATGCCGACGCACACGTTCCCTGACACGCGAGTCATAGTCGGCCGTAGTATCTCGCGCTCATGCCGCACCGCGCCCTCGTCACGTCACCGCTGCGCGGCCCCGGGTTCGACAAGCTGCAGCAGCTCGTCGACGTCGTCTACGACCCGTGGCTCGAGCAACAGCCGCTTCGCATCTACAACGCCGACCAGCTGGCCGAACGCATCGACGCCGAGGAGGCGACGGTCCTCGTCGTCGAGACGGACTCGGTGAAGGGTCCGGTGCTCGAGCGTCCGCTCGTGGCGATCGCGTCGACGCGCGGCGACCCGAACAACGTGGATGTCGCCGCCGCGACCGCGGCGAAGGTGCCGATCCTCAACGCGCCCGGCCGCAACGCCGACGCGGTGGCCGAGATGGCACTCGCGCTGCTGTTCGCGATCAACCGGCGCGTCGTCGTCGCCGACCGCGAGGTCCGCAACGGCGAGATCTACGCCAACGGCACGCTCCCCTACCAGCGCCACCGCGCGTGGCAGCTGAAGGGGCAGACGCTCGGCATCGTCGGGCTCGGCTGGGTCGGGCGGGCGCTGGCGTGGCGGGCGAAAGGGCTCGGGATGCGCGTCGTCTCGTACGACCCGTACAACGCCGACGCCACGCGCGACTCGCTCGACCAGCTGCTCGCGGAGTCCGACATCGTGTCGGTGCACGTGCCGGTGACACCGGCGACGACCGGGATGATCGGCACGCGCGAGTTCGGGTTGATGAAGGACGGCGCCGTGTTCCTCAACACCGCCCGCGCCCAACTGCACGACACCGATGCGCTGGTCGACGCGCTCGCCGCGGGCCACCTCGGCGGCGCCGGGCTCGACCACTTCGTCGGCGAGTCCATCGCCGTCGACCATCCGCTGTGCGCGATGGACAACGTCGTGCTCACGCCACACATCGGCGGCGCGACGTACGACGTCGAGGCCAACCAGGCGCAGATGATCGCCGACGACCTCGAGCGCATCCTCAACGGCGAACGACCGCAGCACCTCGTCAACCCGGAGGTCATGCCGTGAGCGCCCCGAACCGCACCGAGCAGCACGATCTCGTGTTGGCCGCGGCCAAGGAGATGCTCGAGAAGGGGCTGACCGAGGGGACCGCCGGAAACCTGTCGATGCGCCTGCCGGACGGCAACATCGTGATCACGCCGTCGTCGGTCGACTACCGCGCGATGACCCTCGACGACCTGTGCGTCATCGACATGGACGGCAACCAGGTCGGCGGCGAGCGGGGCCCGTCGTCCGAGAAGCTGCTCCACCTGTCGTGCTACCGGGCGTTCGCCGACGTGCAGTCGGTGATCCACGCCCACCCGATCTACGCCACGATGTTCGCCGTCGCCCGGCTCGACATCCCCGCCGCCATCGATGAGTTCTCGATCTACTGCGGTGGTGACGTCAAGGTCGCCGAGTACGCGATGAGCGGCACGCCCGAGGTCGGCGAGAACGCGGTCAAGGTGCTGGACGGACGCGGCGCCGCGCTCCTCGCCAACCACGGGACGGTCGCGGTCGGGCCGTCACCGGCGAAGGCGCTGCACATCACCGCGCTCGTCGAGCGGTCGGCGCAGATCGTGTGGGGCGCCCGCCTCATGGGCGACGTGCACCACCTGCCGGACGACGTCGACGCGACGTTCGCGACGTACTACGGCTTCATGCGGACCGCGCCCTGACCCCGTCCGAACTCGGCGTAGAAAGTTGCGCACAGCGCAACGAATTACGCCGAGTTCGGACGGGGCTCAGTCGAGGAACAGTCGCTCGGGGTCGAACCGGCGGAGGGCGAGCACCTCGTCCATCCGCACGGCGTCGAGCTCGGTGACGTCGCGCTCGACCTGTAACGGCCAGCCGCACGCGTCGACCATCGCCTTCACCCGCACGTCCAGCGGGTCGTCGCCGTGCGGGACGGCGGCCAACCACAGCTCGTCGTCGTGGCGGCGGAGTACGCCGAGGTCGGTGCAGACGGTGCGGACGTTGCGGCCCGGCGACGTCACGTACGCCGACGACTCGACGAGCCGGTTCGTGCCGGCGCGGGTGACGACGACGCATTCGTCGGCGCGCGACGCGACGTCGTTGCCGCCACCGGAACCGACGAGGAAGCGGCCGCCGGACGGGACGAGCGTGGTCGAGTTGATGTTGCCGTGGCGGTCGAGCTGGGCGGCGCCGAGGCAGCCGATCGACGTCGTCCCCGGCCCGCCGATGAGCATGCCGAGCACGCGTGACGCGTCGGCGAGCATCTCGGCGCCGGGGAAGACGCGGTGGTTGAAGATGTACGGGTCCGCCGGCGTCGGCGTGTAGCCCCACAGGCCGAGCTCGGCGGTGAGACGCGTGTCGCCACCCGCCCACGCCACGCCGACCCACGCGGCGAGGTTGGCGACGCCGGCGCCGGCGAGGACGGCGTCGGCACCCGTCGACGCGATGCGGGCCGCGACCTCACGGGCGCCGAGCACGGCAGCCGTCTCCCACGCGGTGATCGCCGCCGACTCGTCGACGGGGTGGGCGTCGACGTCGGCGCGCCACGACGTCGGGTCGCTGCGCCCGCGCAACCAGTCGAGCCGCTCGGAGCCGAGTCGCCGCAGGTACTCGTCCTGTGTCGGAACGTCGAGGCACCACTCGCGAGCCCATGCGGCGAAGTCGGTGCGGGACGCGGCGCGACACGCGGACCAGAACGCGATGTCCTCGCCGTAGGACTCGCTCGGAAGGTCGCGAGCGAACACGCCGCCGGGATGGCCCCCGAACGGCACCTCGGCGACGGCGAGGACGCGATGCGCGGGGATCTGGACGAGGTGGCCCCACGGCGAGAGGTCGTCGACGACGCGGTCGACGGTGACGACACACCCGCGGCGCGCCGCCCACGCGCCCCACAGTCCTTCCATCAGCGGCCCGGCGAGGGCGACGTTGCCCCGCACGTCCGCGACGGGCGCGTGCAGCAGCGCGACGTCCGGCGTCATGGGCGCCACGAGCCCGACCTTCGATCCGTCGCCGAACGGCGAGTCGACCGTGGCGAACGCGTCGTTGTCCGCCATCGACGACCCGACGAGCGAGCCGGTGACCATCGCCGGGAGCCCGCGCGCCGCGCATTCGAGTCGCTGCTCGAACGTGAGGATCGACCAGTGCTCGACCTCGACGTCGCCGGACTCGTACGCCCGCTGGAAGATCGGGTTCGGCGTGTACGTCGGGAACGGGTCGCCGCTGTAGGTCGTGACGACGCGACGCACGAGGCCGCCGGCGAAGAACAGCCCGCCGAGCGACCCGAGCGACAGCATCTGCAGCTCCCAGCCCGGGTCGCGACCCCACCACTGCCGGCACAGCTCGCGCGCCGCCGCCGTCCACCGCGTGTGGCCGAGCACGAGGTGCACCGAGTCGCCGGCGCGCACGTGACGTTCGACGGCGTCGGACAGGCTCAGTAGCTCCATCGATTCGACCCTAACCTCGGAGCCCGTGACGTCACCCGCCGAGCGCTGGCGCATCGACGACCTCGCGCGCCGCTCGGGCGTGAGCGTCGACACCATCCGCTTCTACCTCCGCGAGGAGCTCCTGCCACCGCCGGAGCGGTCGGGCCGCGTCACGCTGTTCGGTCCCGAGCACCTGCTGCGGCTGCAGCAGATCCGCGACCTCCAGGCGCGTCACTTCAACCTCGCCGCCATCCGCCGGCTGTGCAGCGAGGAGCGCATGGGCTTCGTCGACACACTCTTCGCGTCCGGCGAGGGGTCGCACGTCGACGCGGCCGCGCTCGCCGACGCCGCCGGTGCCGACGTCGCGCTCGTCGACACGCTCGTCGACGCCGGCCTGCTCGACGCGCCGCCGTACGACGACAGCGACGCGCAGGCCGTCGAGGCAGTGCGCGGCCTCGTCGACACCGGCATGCCGACGAACGTCGTCGTCGCGCTCGTGCGCCTGTACGTGTCGCACTTCGCGGCGATGCGGGAGGAGGCGGCGGCCATGTTCACCGGCGAGGCCGGCGTCGACTGGCCCGAGGCCGACCGGCTCGCGTTCAACGAGCGGGCGCCCGAGCACCTGCGCACGATCCTCCCGCTGACGGCGCGCATCCTGGGACACATCCACCACCGCAGCGTGCGACGGATGACGGTCCAGGGCATGGGCCTGCGCGACGAGTGACGCACCTCGTCGTCCCGGACGGCTTGCGGTCGCCCGACGGGTGGCTGAAAGCGTCGTCGGACGACGGTCGGTTCGCGTCCCTGTTCGGACGTGACTCGCTGATCGCCGCGTTGCAGCTGCTGCCCCTCGACCCGTCGATCGCGGACGCGACGCTCGGCGCGCTCGGTGCGGCGCTGGGCGAGCGCGACGACCCCGAGCGCGAGGAGGAGCCCGGCAAGGTGCTGCACGAGCTCCGCCGCAACGACCTCGATGCCTACGTCGCGCACGGGTGGCCGGTGCGCGGGGGCGAGCTGCGGTACTACGGCTCGGTCGACGCGTCGTGCTGGTGGCTGATCGTCTTCGGCGCGCTGGCGCGTCACGGCAGCGACGTACGACACCACCGGGCGGCCGCCGGGCGCGTGGCGGCGTGGCTGGCCGGCCGCCCCACCCCGTTGACGTACGTGCGCCGGGCGTCGTCGGGTGGGCTGGGACATCACTGGTGGCGCGACGTCGCCGCCGACCTCGTGGACGCGTCGCCACCGACCGGGCACGGGATGTACGCCGACGACGGGTCGCCAATGCACGGCCCGGTCGCATCGACGGCCGTGTGCGCGCTGGCGTGGCGGGCGCTGTCGGAGGCAGCCGTGTTCGTCGACACGTCGTTCGTCGAGGCCGCCGATGCCGCTCGTGACGCGTTCGTGTCGCTCCCCCGGTTCGCGATCCACGACGGCGGCGAGCGCGCCGACGCGCCGACATCCGACCTCGGCATCGTGCGCTGGACCGGGATCGCCGAGGTCTCCCTGCCGTCGGAACTCGTCACGCCCCACGGATTGCGCACGCTGGCCCCGTCGCACCCGGCGTTCCGTCCGGACGGGTACCACTCGGGGGCGGTGTGGCCGTGGGACACCTGGATCGGGGCGCCGCAGCTGTGGCGTGGGGTCGTCGACGCGGTGCGCACGCTCGGCGGCTACCCGGAGCTCTACGCCGTCGACCTCGACGGCACGCTGCGCCCCTCACCGGAGGCGTGCACCGTGCAGGGGTGGACGTTCGGTGCCGTCGCCGCCATCGGGGCGGGATGGGACGGCCGCGCCTGGGCCGCCGGCTGACGCTACGGCCGGCCGACCCCGATCGGGTTCGGCACCGGCACGACGCCGGCGTCGATCACGTGGCGCGCCAGCGGGATCGCCAGTTCGGTGACCCGCTCGATGCCGTCGGCGCCGAGCGTGTCGACCGGGCCCATCGCCAGCTCGTCCGTCATGGCCTCGACCGCCTCGCGCACGCGCGGTGGGCGCGTCGCGACGCGGGCAGCGGCGGCGTCCCACTCGTGCGCGGTCCAGCCGCGCGCCTTGAGCATCCACTCACGATCGGTCGCGCCCATGACGTTGTTCTCGAGGCCGGTGAGACCGTGGGCGACGGCGGCGATGACGTGACCGTCGCCGCGGTGCTCGCGCAGGATCGCCGTCGCCAGCCACAGACGCGCCAACGGGTCCGCCGGCGGGTCGGCGGCGGCCCAGGCGGCGGCGAGCGGGCGGCCGCCGACGTCGCATCCGTCGACGGCCCGCCACAGCAGCGCCGACACCTCGTCGACATCCGTGTCAGACGGCAGCACGCGGCGCAGCGCAGCCGCGATGGCGTCGAAGCGCGCGGCGACGACCGCCTCCGGCGACGCGTACGTCCACGCGTCCGGGAGGGCCCGCGCCACCATGGCCGGCGCGAACCCGAACGCCATCGCCGTCACCGGCGCCGGCCCGACGGCTCCGAGGACGCCGAAGCGCCCGGCGAAGTAGCCCATCCACCAACCCTTGAGCCCGAGCGTCACGCACGCGTCGGCGGGCTCGGGTGCGAAGTAGACGACGGCGTGTACCGGCTCGATCGCCTGCCACAGCCGGCGGGCCGCGCTCGTGTCCCGTGCCATGCCACGATCCTGTCCCGATGGCCACGTACACGCACGGACATCACGAGAGCGTGCTGCGCTCGCACACGTGGCGGACCGTCGACAACTCCGCCGCGTACCTCGTCCCGCACCTACGCGCCGGCCTCGACGTCCTCGACGTCGGATGCGGGCCCGGCACGATCACCGACGACCTCGCCGCCCGCGTCGCACCCGGCCGCGTGATCGGCGTCGACGCCGTCGCCGGCGTCATGACCGGTGCCCGCAACCGAGCCGCCGCCGACGTCTACGCGCTGCCGTTCGACGACGGCACGTTCGACGTGGTCCACGCCCACCAGGTGCTGCAGCACGTCGCCGATCCCGTCGCCGCGCTGCGCGAGATGGCGCGCGTGTGTCGCGACGACACGGGCGTCGTCGCCGCGCGCGACAGCGACTACGCAGCGTTCGCCTGGTATCCCCTCCTGCCGCAGCTGGACGACTGGCTTCAGCTCTATCGCCACGCGGCGCGCGCCAATGGAGGTGAGCCAGACGCCGGACGCCGACTCAACGCGTGGGCCCGATCGGCCGGGTTCTTGGACGTCGAAGCAACCTCGAGCACATGGTGCTTCGCGAACGCCGAGGAGCGCGCATGGTGGGGAACGCTCTGGGCGGATCGCATGACCGAGTCGGCCATTGCTCGCCAGATCGTCGACTCCGGGCTGGCGAGTTCGGAACAGTTGGCCGTCATTGCCGCCGGATGGCGGGAATGGGCAGACCACGACGATGCATGGTTCTCCGTCCTGCATGGCGAGATTCTCTGCCGCATCTAGAACCGCGAGCGTTCCCGTTTGTACTCTCGGGTGCACCGAAACCGATGGACGGACCTATGGGCATTGAGACCGGCTGGGTCGACAACCAGTTGGCTGCCGAGTTCCCCGAACTCGGACTGCGCTACGCCATCTTCGACGGCGTGATTGAGCCGACGCCACCGGAGATGTGGAATCCGATCCTCGACCTGTCCACGCAGTTCCGGGGTGCGCCGGCCATGGCATTGCCGTCGAAGCCGGCGCCGT
>DASSOZ010000095.1:0-14764 GCA_035700105.1 Acidimicrobiales bacterium | reverse complement strand
TACGTCGGCATGAAGATGCGCAAGGCCGAGGAGCTCGGCTGCAACAGCCCGCACGCGCACCTGCCACAGGACACGACGACCGAGGACGTGATCGCCGCGGTCCGGGCGTTCAACGAGGACGACGCCGTCGACGCGATGCTCGTGCAGTACCCGGCACCGCCGCAGATCGACTTCGACGCCGTCCTCATGGCCGTCGATCCCGACAAGGACGTCGACGGTATGCACCCGACGAACATGGGACGCATGGCGCTCGGCATCCCGGGTCCGGTGTCGTGCACGCCGGCGGGCATCGAGGCGCTGCTCGCGCACTACGACATCCCGGTGTCCGGCCGCAACGTCGTCATCCTCGGCCGGGGCGTCACGATCGGGCGCCCGCTCGCGCTGCTGCTGTCACAGAAGCGACCGACGGCCAACGCGGCGGTGACCGTCGTGCACACCGGCGTCCCCGACTGGGCCGAGTACGTGCGGCGCGCCGAGATCGTCGTCGCCGCGGCGGGCGTGCCCGGGATCATCCAGCCCGAGCACCTCACACCCGGTTGCGTCGTCGTCGGTGCCGGCGTGCGCTACGAGGGCCGCACGCTGCTCCCCGACGTGGACGAGCGGTGCGAAGAGGTCGCCGGGTGGATCACGCCGCGTGTCGGTGGCGTCGGGCCGACGACGATCGCCATGCTGTTCCGCAACCTCGTCGAGGCGGCGGAGCGACGGGCGTCGCGATAGCGGCGTTCAGTACCCTTTCGCGTCCATGGCCCGCATCGCCGATCTTCTCGCGCGTGGGCGCACGTTCTCCTTCGAGTTCTTCCCGCCGAAGACCGACGAGGCGCGCCGCCAGCTCGAGAAGGCGGTGCACGAGCTGGCGCCGCTGAAGCCGTCGTTCGTGTCCGTCACCTACGGGGCGCTCGGGAGCACCCGCGAGTTCACGCGCGACGCGGTGGTGCGGATCAACGAGGACCAGGCGTTCCCGGCCATGCCGCACCTCACCTGCGTCGGCCACGCCCGCGGCGACATCGACGCGCTGCTCGACTTCTATGCCGCGCACGGCATCGAGAACATCCTCGCCCTGGGCGGCGACCCCCCGGCCGACGGCAGCGACCCCGGTGGTGACTTCCGGTACGCGACCGAGCTCATCGAGGTGGTGCGCGCCCATCCCGCCGGGTTCTGCGTCGGCGTCGCCGCTCACCCCGAGGTGCATCCCCGCTCGTCGGACCGCGCCGCCGACCGCCGGCATCTCGCGGCGAAGCTCGCCGTCGCGGACTTCGCCATCACGCAGTTCTCGTTCCTGCCCGACGAGCAGCTGCGGTTGCGCGACGAGCTGGCCGCGCTCGGCAGCACCACGCCGGTGATCCCGAGCGTGTTCCCCGTCATCAACGTCGCGGGCATCACCCGCATGGCGGCGATGAACGGCAGCGTCATCCCCGCGCCGCTCCTCGAACGGTTGGAGGCGGCGGCCACGCCGGACGACGTCGTGTCGATCGGTGTCGAGGCCGCGACCGACATCTGCCGGCAGTTGCTCGAGGCGGACGTGCCCGGCATCCACCTGTACCCGATGAACCGGTCGGAGTCGATCCGAAGGATCTTCGCCAACCTCGGCCTCGGCGTCGGGCGGTAGACGTGCAGCTGATCCTCCACGAGGTGCACCGCGTGCGGGGCATGGAGGAGGAGCGGTTCGAGTCGCACTACCGCGACCGGTGGATGCCGGCGCTCGCCGAGAACGACGACGCCCGCCTGCTGTGGTACCTGCACCAGGCGCACGGCACCGGCCGCGCCTACCACCTCGTGACGATGACCGCGTGTCGCGACGGTGCCGCGTACGAGCGCCTCGCCGAGCGCGTCGCGCATGGTGATCTCCGGTCGTGGGCGCGCGAGCTGGACGGGCTGCAGCACGGTGCGACGTCGAAGCTCGTGCACCAGGTCGAGTGGTCGCCGATGGGCGAGATCGACCTCGCCTCGGTCCCGACCGAGCCCGGTGACGGCCACGCGCTCAGCCTGTACATGGAGGACACGGGGTGGCCGCACAAGCCGGTCGACGACTACACGGGCTTCTGGAAGGACGTCTACGCGCCGCTGCTCGACCGTTCGCAGCTGCTGCAGATCGAGGCGGTGTTCCAGACAGCGTGGGGCGCGGGCCCGCGACCCGAGGCGATCCTCATGCAGAAGGTGAAGGACCACCAGGCGCTGCTGCGCCTGTTCGAGACGGAGACGCCGCCGGAGCTGAACCGCCCGGGGACGTTCATGCACGACGCGCTGCAGGTGCGCGACCAGTGGGAGTCACGCCTGCTGCGCACGTCGGCGTGGTCGCCGCTGTGGTGACGGGTCCAGCAGGGCGCCGATCATCGAGTCGCTGACGAAGCGCACGTAGCGCTCGATCGGCCAGTTCCGTCGCAGCACGAGCAGCTCGTACTGCTCGGCCGACGTGTGCAGCCACATGACGTCGCGCACGTGCGCGACCGTGAGGCCGTCGCGCACCTGGCCCGTCGCCAGCAGCCGCCGGGCGTTCGTCGCCATGCGGGTGAGCCGCGAGCGCTCGATCTCGTCGACGAGGGCGGCGAGCTCCGCGTCGGTCGCGCTCGCCGCCTTCACCAGCAGCAACAGCGGCGATCCGCGCGGTGCGAGCTCACCGATGAACCGGCTCCATCCCTCGATGAGCCGGCGGGCGTCCGGCTCGCGCGCGCTCAACGCGTCGCTGCGCGCCTCCGCCGGCACGGCCCCCGCGCCCCGGAGGCTCCGTTCCCACAGGGCGCGCACGATCCCGGCCTTCCCCCCGACCGACTTGTGGATCGACTCGACCGAGACGCCGGCGTCGCCGGCGACGGCGGCGAGGGTCGTCGCCGCGTACCCGTCGGCGAGGAACCGGCCCTCGGCGACGTCGAGCACGCGGTGGCGCGTCGCCTCGGCGCGGGCACGCCGCCGCGTCGAGTCGTACCTCCGCCGGGACTTGACCGGTTCCGTCGGGTCCGTCATATTCGTTCCATACAACTGTAACGGAATGGGGGGCGGGGATGCTGGATCGCCTCGTCGATGCGACGAACCGTCACGACCTGGACGCACTCGTCGACTGCTTCGCCGACGGCTACGTGAACGAGACGCCCGCGCATCCGGCGCGGGGCTTCGTCGGGCGCGAACAGGTGCGGCGCAACTGGACGGCGATCTTCGCCGGCCTCCCCGACGTGCGCGCGACCGTCGTTCGGTCGGCGACCGACGGCGACACGGTGTGGTCGGAGTGGGACCTGCGCGGCACGCGGGCCGACGGGTCGCCGCAGGCGATGGCCGGCGTCGTCGTCTTCGGGGTCGACGGTGACGATCGCGCCGCGTGGGGCCGGTTCTACCTCGAGCCCGTCGAGGAGGGCGGGGTCGACGTCGACGGCGCGATCCGCCGGACGGTCACGGGGTGAGCGGCGTCCCCGTTCCCGCGGCCGCGGTCACCGATGCGCGACCCCCGCTCGCGCTCGTCCGCGTGCTGTCGCCGGTGCTGCGGGCGGTGCTGGCGACGCCGCTGGGGCGCCTGCTCCCGGGGATCGCGGTGGTGCGGTTCGACGGCCGGCGGAGCGGGCGACCGTACCGGGTCGTCGTCGGCTGGTACGACCGCGCCGCGCAACCGACCGTCGTCACGCCCGCGCCGTGGCGGGTCAACTTCGCCCCACCCGACGGGCGCGTCGCCGAGGTGCGCCAGGGCGGCCGGACGCACGAGATGCGGGGCACCCTGTGCGTCGAGCCGGCCGCCGTCGCCGAGCGGTTGAACGCGATCCTGGACGGCGGCTCGTCGCCCGGGCGCCTCGGGCTGCGCGCGCGGCGCGACCATCGCTTCACGCCCGCAGACGTCGTGGCGGTACACCGGGCGGTCATCACCTTCTCCTGAGCGCTGAGGGCGCAACGTGGGGTGCCCGGTAGGCTCGCCCGCCATGGCTGAGAAGATCTCGATGTCGGCCGACGGCTCGCTGCAGGTCCCCGACGAACCCATCATCCCGTTCATCGAAGGCGACGGCACCGGCGTCGACATCTGGCCCGCGTCCCAGCTCGTCTTCGACGCCGCCGCCAAGAAGCACGGCAAGCGCATCGAGTGGAAGGAAGTGCTCGCCGGACAGAAGGCGTTCGACAACACCGGCAACTGGCTGCCCGACGAGACGATCGCCGTCTTCAAGGAGTACCTGATCGGCATCAAGGGCCCGCTCACGACGCCGGTCGGTGGCGGCATCCGCAGCCTCAACGTCGCGCTGCGCCAGATCCTCGACCTCTACGTGTGCCTGCGCCCGGTGCGGTGGTTCCAGGGCGTGCCGTCACCGGTGAAGCACCCCGAGAAGGTCGACATGGTGATCTTCCGGGAGAACACCGAGGACATCTACGCCGGCCTCGAGGTCGAGGAGGGCACGCCCGAGGCGAAGCGGATGCTCGAGCTGCTCAAGGAGTTCGGCGGCAAGTGGGCCGAGATCCGCGCCGACAGTGGCATCGGCATCAAGCCCGTCAGCGAGACCGGGTCCAAGCGCCTCATCCGAGCGGCGCTGAACTACGCCGTCGCCCGCAACCGCAAGAGCGTCACGCTCGTGCACAAGGGCAACATCATGAAGTTCACCGAGGGGGCGTTCCGGAACTGGGGCTACGAGCTGACGCGTGACGAGTTCAGCGACGTCGCCGTCGGGTGGGACGACTGCAACGGCGAGCCCGGCGACAAGATCCTCGTCAAGGACGCCATCGCCGACATCACCCTCCAGCAGGTCCTCACGCGGCCCGACGAGTTCGACGTCATCGCCACGCTCAACCTCAACGGCGATTACCTGTCGGACGCGCTCGCCGCGCAGGTGGGCGGCATCGGCATCGCGCCCGGCGGCAACATCAACTACGTCACCGGCCACGGCATCTTCGAGGCGACGCACGGCACCGCGCCGAAGTACGCGGGGCAGGACAAGGTCAACCCCGGCTCGGTGATCCTGTCGGGCGTGATGATGTTCGAGCACCTCGGCTGGCAGGACGTCGCCGACGACATCGTCCGCGCCCTCGAGGCGACGATCGCCGACAAGGTCGTCACGTACGACTTCGCCCGGCTGATGGACGGGGCCACCCAGGTGAAGACGTCGGAGTTCGCCCAGGCGATCGTCGACCGCCTCTGACGCTGTGACGCGAAACACCTTGCGCTGACGGTGCGGCTCCCCGAGAATCAGACCGATCGGTCTGTTTGTGAGGGAGGACGCCGTGGGACCGAAGGGCACCGCCACCCGCCGCCGCATCGTCGAGCGGGCGGCGCCGGTGTTCAACCAGCGCGGCTACTGGGGCGCGTCGATGAGCGACCTGATGGAGGCCACCGGCCTCGAGAAGGGCGGCCTCTACAACCACTTCGGCAGCAAGGAGTCGCTCGCGCTCGAGGCGTTCGACCACAACACCGATGTCGTCGCCGACCGCATCCGGGCCGCCCTCGAGGGCACGACCGGCGCGGTCGAGCGGCTGCAGGCGGTCATCACCGCGTTCCGCACGTTCGTCGAGAAGCCCCCGTTCCCCGGCGGCTGCCCGCTGCTCAACACGGCGACGGAGTCCGACGACACACATCCCCTGCTTCGTGACCGCGCTCGCACGAGGATGACCGAGCTCGTCGACGGCACGGTCGGGCGCATCGTGAAGCGGGGAATCGAGAAGGGCGAGCTGCGGCCCGACGTCGATGCCAAGCAGACGGCGACGGTCATCGTCGCCGCGCTGGAGGGCGCGATCATGCTGAGCCGCCTCTACGACAGTCCGGGTCCGATGCGGCGCACGGCGACCCACCTCACCGAGTGGGTGGAGACGCTGCGATGAGCGAGCGCAGCGAGCGCACGCGCACCTACGAGTGGGACGACCCGACGCCCGGCGCGCAGGCGGCGTTGACGCTTCCCGGGATCGAGTACCTGCAGGCGATGAGCCGCGGTGACCTGCCCCGACCGCCGATCGCGGCGACGCTCGGGTTCGACGGGTTCGAGGTGGACGAGGGGCGGGCGACGTTCTTCATCACGCCGCAGGAGTGGCACTACAACCCGATCGGGACGGTGCACGGCGGCCTGGCGGCGACGCTGTTCGACTCGGCGCTCGGCTGCGCGATCCACAGCATCCTGCCCGCGGGCACGGGCTACACGACCGTCGACCTCAGCGTGAAGTTCCTCCGCCCGCTGACGAAGGACACCGGGCCGGTGCGGTGCGAGGCGAACGTCGTCCACGTCGGCGGCCGGATCGCCACCGCCGAGGCGCGGCTCGTCGACGGCGCCGGCCGCCTCTACGGGCACGCCACGACCACGTGCATGGTGTTCCGCCCCGAGGGGGCGACCCCATGAGTGCGCTCGAGTCGCCCAGGGCGCACGACACGGAGCGGACGGTCACGCAGCGGCCGATCCGCCCCGACGACGCGGAGCGACTCGCCCGCCTGTTCGACCGCCTGTCGCCGACGTCGCGCTATCGCCGCTTCTTCTCGCCCGTCGCCAAGCTGCCCCGGACGATGCTGCACCGCCTTGCCATCGTCGACCACGACCGGCGGGAGGCGATCGTCGCCGTTCACGGCGACGAGGTCGTCGGCGTCGCCAGCTACGAGGGCGACGCCGACGACGCGACCGCGGCGGAGGTCGCCGTGCTCGTCGACGACGACTGGCAGCGCGCCGGCATCGCGACGTTCCTGCTCGACCGTCTCGCCCGCGAGGCGCGGGCGCACGGGGTGGAGACGTTCACCGCCACGGTGCTGGCCGACAACGTCCCCGCGGTCGCCCTCACCCGGACGCTGAACCGCTTCGCCCGGATGCAGGGGACGGGTCCCGAGCGCACCCTCGTGATGCCCCTGCGCCGGCCCCCCACATCGAACTCGGCGTAGATCGGTACCGCATAGGTACGTATCTACGCCGAGTTCGTGGGGCGTTCGGGCCCCCGCGTAACCTCCGGCGCATGACGAGCTTCGACAAGCCGCCCGTGCGCGTCGCCATCACGGGCGCCGCCGGCCAGATCGGGTACAGCCTCCTCTTCCGCGTCGCCAGCGGCGCGCTGCTCGGACCCGACCAGCCGGTGATCCTGCAGTTGCTCGAGATCACGCCGGCGCTCGGCGCACTCGAGGGCGTGTGCATGGAGCTGGACGACTGCGCGTTCCCGCTGCTCGCCGGCATCGTCCCGACCGACGACGCCAACACCGCGTTCGACGACGCCAACGTGGCACTGCTCGTCGGCGCCCGCCCGCGCACGAAGGGCATGGAGCGCAAGGACCTGCTCGAGGCGAACGGCGGGATCTTCGTCCCACAGGGCAGGGCCATCAACGAGGCGGCCGCCGACGACATCCGTGTGCTGGTCGTCGGCAACCCGGCCAACACCAACTGCCTCATCGCGATGAGCAACGCGCCCCGCATCCCGAAGCACCACTTCTCGGCGATGACTCGCCTCGATCACAACCGGGCGATGACGCAGCTGGCGAAGAAGGCGGGTGCGACGGTCAACGATGTGACCCACATGACGATCTGGGGCAACCACAGCGCGACGCAGTACCCCGACCTGTTCCACGCCGAGGTGCACGGCAAGCCGGCGCTCGAGGCGATCGGCGGCGACCGCGGCTGGGTCGAGAGCGACTTCATCCCGACCGTGCAGCAGCGCGGCGCGAAGGTGATCGAGGCGCGGGGCGCGTCGAGCGCGGCGTCGGCGGCGAACGCGGCGATCTGCCAGATGCGCGACCTCATGCTCGGCACGCCCGACGGTGACTGGGTGAGCATGGCCGTGCCGTCCGACGGGTCCTACGGCATCCCCGAGGGGGTCCTCTACTCGTACCCGGTCACGACGAGCGCCGGCGAGTACGAGATCGTGCAGGGACTCGACGTCGACGACTTCTCCCGGCAGCGGATGGACGCCACGAAGGACGAGCTCTTCGAGGAGCGGGCGGCGGTCGAGGAGCTGAAGCTCATCTGAGACGCTTCCCGCGCAGGGAAGAGCTGCGCACGCTGACGCGGCGGGGCCAGCAGGTGCTGGTCCTCGCCGCCGTCACCGGCGTCGTCACCGGTCTCGGCGTCGCGCTGTTCGAGTGGGTCACGCGCGAGCTGCTGTTCGAGGACTTCCTCCTGCACCAGGCGAAGTGGGTGCGCGCCGTCGGTCCGCTGGCCGGGCTCGCGCTCGCCGCTGTCTTCGTCCGCTACCTGGGTGGTCGGGCGACGGCGACGACCGACGACTACATCCAGAACTTCCACGAAGCGGAGAGCCGGCTCGACGAGCGGTCCGCGCCCGGCCGCCTGCTGGCGGGCATCGCCACGCTCGGGTTCGGCGGGGCCCTCGGCTTCGAGGGGCCGTCGATGTACCTCGGCTCGGTGGTCGGGTCGTCGTTGCAGCGCAGGTGGAGCCGCTTCTTCTCTCGCGAAGACTCGAAGCTCCTGCTCGTCGCGGGTGCCGCGGCCGGCGTCGCCGCCATCTTCAAGGCGCCCGCAACCGGCGCGGTCTTCGCGCTCGAGGTGCCGTACCAGGACGACACGGCGCGGCGCATGCTCCTGCCTGCGCTCGTCGCCGCCGCGAGCGGCTACCTCGTGTTCGTCGCCCTGCTCGGCACCGAACCGCTGCTACCAGTGCGCGGGTCGCCGCCGTTCAACTTCACCGACCTCGGCGGCGCCGTCGTGCTCGGCGTGCTGTGCGGCGGCGGTGCCCGGGCATTCGCCTACCTCTTGCGCCGGGCGAAGTCGTTCGCCGCAGGTGTGACGCCCGTGGCCCGTGTTCTCGCCGCCGGCGCCGTCATGGCCGGCCTGTACGTGCTTTCCGAAGTGCTGTTCGACGAGGGTCTCGGCATCGGCGCCGGCTACCGCACGGTGGCGTGGTCGACGGACCCGAAGCACGGTGTGCTGCTCGTCGTCGCCCTCCTGCTCATCAGGGCCGCCGCTGCGGTCGCCACGCTCGCCGGGGGTGGTGTCGGCGGGCTGTTCATCCCACTCGTCGTCGAAGGGGCACTCGTCGGCCGCGCCGTCGGCGGGCTGTTCGGCTCCTCGGGCGGGTCGCTGTTCCCGGTCATCGGGATCGCCGCGTTCCTCGGGGCGGGCTACCGGACGCCGCTCGCGGCGGTCATGTTCGTCGCCGAGACGACGGGGCGCCCCGGCTTCGTCGTCCCCGGCCTCCTCGCCGCCGTCGTCGCCCAGTTGATGATGGGGCGCGGGTCGGTGTCGCCGTACCAGCAGGCGGCACGCGCCGGGCATCTCGAGCGCCGCTTCGACCTTCCGATCACGACCCTGGTGCGCACCGACGTCCTCACCGCGCCGCCGGACACGACGCTCACCGAGATCATGTGGAACCACCTGCTCGGCGCCCGCCAGCGGGTCGTGCCGATCGTGGACGGCTCGAGCTTCGTCGGCGTCGTTCGCGTCGAGGACCTGCGGGCGGTGCCACAGGCGGAGTGGGACACCACGACCGTCGCCGACGTCATGCAGACGGACGTCCCGGTGGCGGCGTTGTCGTGGCGCGTCCGCGACGCGGTCGCGGCGATGGAGACCGCCGACGTCGACCGGCTCGCCGTCGTGGACGCGACCGGCTGCTTCGTCGGCATGGTGTCGACGGGTCAGTTGCTCAAGCTCGACGAGATCCTCGGCGACGCGCAGTAGGCGTCGCGGCGGCCGTACGTCGGGCGGTCAGTACGTCGTCGAGTCGCGCACGTCGCGGAACAGGTCGCCGAGCGCGGCCATGGCCGGTCCGTTGCGCACGAGCGCGCCGACGTCGCCCCGGAGCTTGAGCCGGCCCTCGGCGACCGCCTGCTGCGCGGGCAGTTCGCCGCGCGCGACCGCGACCGCCGTGGCGTAGTCCTGTAGCAGCGTGATGTCGGCGCCCTCGGTCGTATCCCACGTCAGCGACAGTCGCCCGTCGCCGGCGGCGAAGCGGAACCGGACGTCGCCGTCGGGCGTCCCGGACACCTCGTGGGCGACGACGATGGCGGCATCGTCGGGGACCTCGACCTTCTCCGCCAGCCGCTGCATCGCCTCGAGCCACTCGGCGGTCAGGAAGCGGGCCACGCCGTGAGAGCGTAGGGGGCGATGGCGACGATCGTCGTGTGCGAGGGACTGCTGCGCGGACGGGCGCACGACCTCGCGGCAGCGCTCGTCGACGGCGGTCACCGCGCCGTCTACGTCGACCCCTTCACCTCGGACGACCCCGCGTCGTACACGTTCGACGCGCTCGCCGCTGCGTTCGACCTCGCCGACGACGGCGGCGACGGCATCGTCGCGGTCGGTGGGTCGTTGGCGAGCGCGGGCGCGCTGGCGTTCGCCCGCCGCGCGCCGGAGCGGTGCGCGGCATTGGTCCTGTTGCACCCGGTCGTCCTGTACGGGCCGCGGACAGAGCTCGTCGATCTCGCTGCCGCGGTCCGTCGTCACGGGGTCGAGTCGGCGTGGCGCCGCCTGTTCGCCCACGACCCGCCGCCCGACCGCGATCCCGCCGCGGCGCTCGAGGGCCTGGGCGGCGACGTCCTCCTCGCCGGACCGGGCGATCTCGCCGCGGTCACGCAACCGACGCTGTTGATCGCCCGCGCCGGCGACGCGCTGCACGCGATGGACGTGGCGACGGCGTACTGGCGGATGATTCCCACCACGCGCATGATCAACGAGGTCCCCGGCGACGTCGCGCTGTGGGACCGGCCCGCCGACCTCGCTGTCCGCATCGGCGACTTCCTACGAGAAGTACGAGTCTGACCTAGCGTCAGAACCGTGCAGGTCGTGGGAAGGGGCACGAAGGTCTTCGGCCACGCGCCGGTGCGGGGGACGTGGCGGGCGCTGGAGGGGCCCGACGACGTGCTCGCCCTCATGGACGGCGAGACCGGCGCCGAAGGCGTCGTTGCGCTCGTGCGCGAGGCCGGCGCGACCTTCCTCGCACCGATCTACCACGAGCTCACCGCCGTGGTGTGCACGAACGGCACGCCGAGCAGCCACATCGGCATCGTGAGTCGTGAGTTCCACGTGCCGTGCGTGATGGCCGCGACCTTCGACGGCCACGGTGAGCCGGCGGACGGCGACACGGTCGAGGTCGACTGCAGCATCGACGGCGAGGAGGGCGTCGTCCGTGCGTGACGAGACGAACGACCTCATCGCCTACCACTCGAAGGTGAGCGGCGAGATGACGGCGGCACGCACGAACCTCGAGTCGGCGCTGATCCCGGTCAGCGCGTACATCGTCATCAGCGCCGTCGAGTGCTTCTACCGCCACCCGTCGATGGTCCGCGCGATCGACGCGGCGATGCCGGCGGACCACATCGGTGCCGCCGGTCGCCGGCCGGGCAGCCGCGTCAACGCCGTGCACCTGTGGTCACAGGCGAACATCTACCTCACCGGCCGCAAGGTGCTGCTCGGCCTGCGCGACATGGGCGCGCTCCCGGACCTCGTCGACGACCCGGCGGAGACGTTCGCCGTGCTCGACTTCTGGCAGCGCGCTGCCGTCGGCTACCGGGGCGGCGACGGGACGCGACAGGCGTGGGACGCCGGCGGGTGCAACACGCCATACAGCGACGACGTCGTCCGCACCCTCGTCGACGCCGCCGTGCCGGTGACGACCGACGAGGAACGGACGCGCATCAGCCGCGCGCTGGCGACGCTCTACGCGTATCTCTTCCTGCTGTACTTCGACACGCGCGTGGGCACCGCGGACACGGGCCCGTACCCGCTCGACGGCGGCCGCACGCTGCTCGTGCGCGACTTCTACCGGTTGGGCGAGAGCGAGTTCCCGTGGTCACACGTCGCCCGTGACGTGCCGTACGACCATCTCGTCGCCGGCATCGTCCTCGGCCCGGGCGTCGACGTCCGTTGCGACGACTGGGGGACGACGACGACCTCGCCCGCGGACTGGTCGCCGTTCATCGAGGGCTTCTCACTGTTCACGACCGACGGCTCGCCCGATGGCACGACGCTGACTCCGGTCGACAGTGGCGCCGGTCTCGACGACCTCGTTGCCACGGTCCGGAAGGCGCAGGCGCAGCACTACCGCAACATCGCCGCCATGACGCGAAACGAGAAGATCGACGCCGGCGCCTACGTCTACTTCACGTTCCTCAAGCCGTTCGCCGAGGTCGCCGGCGTCGCCGACGAGCTGGACTGGTCGGTGCCCGTCGCGTCGGCCGGCCCGCTGTACGACTTCGTCTCGACCGTGGACTGGAGCACGATGCCGCCGCCCGATCCGACCGCGCCGTACTACCCGCCGTTGTCATGAACGTCACGAACGCCGACGAGCTCGCCCACGCGCCGGACCCCGATCCGCTGTGGGGCGAGTCGTGGTACTTCGACTTCGCCCAGCCGGACGGGTCGTTCGGTGGCTACGTGCGGCTCGGGCTGTACCCCAACCTGGGCGTCGCGTGGTGGTGGGCGTACCTCGTCGGTGAGGGGCGCCCGCTCGTCGTCGTGCGCGACCACGACGTGCCGTTGCCGACGCAGGGTCTCGAGATCCGCACCGAGGGCCTGTGGGGTGAGCTCGTGTGCGAGACGCCGCACGAGCACTGGTCGATCGGCATGGAGGCGTTCGGCGTCGCCCTCGAGCACCCCGCCGATGCGTACCGCGGCGAGCGGGGCGAGCGCGTCGCCGTCGGGCTGGACCTCGAGTGGGAGGAGCGCGGCCCGGTGTACCCGTACGGGATGACGACGCGCTACGAGCAGGCGTGCCGCGTGACCGGCGAGGTCCTCGTCGGCGACGAGACGATCGACGTGGACGCCGTCGGGGAGCGCGACCACTCGTGGGGCGTGCGCGACTGGTGGATGTTCCCGTGGACGTGGACGGCCGGTCAGCTCGACGACGGCGCCGCGTTCCACGCGGCCGGTACGCACGTGCAGGGCGCGACGGTGTGGAAGGCGGGTTTCGTCCTCGCCGCCGAGCAGCCGCTCGAGGACATCGACACGTTCACGACGTCGACGGCGCTGGGCGACGAGGGCTTCCCGACGTCGGCGACGTTCGGGGTCGGCTCGCTCGGTGATCTCGCGGTGACGCCGCTGGCGTTCGGCCCGATCGAGCTCGTCGCCGACGACGGCCGGGTGTCGCGCTTTCCGCGGGCAATGTGCCGCTTCACGTCGGCGGACGGCCGCTCGGGCGTCGGGTGGACCGAGTGGAACCAGCCGCAGCTCTCCGGGGTCGTCGGGGCGGCGGGCTGATGCCGGAGCACCGCATCAACGTCATCCCGTCGAAGGCGCTCGAGGTCGTCAACAGCGACCTGATCATCGAGATCGAGGCCGACGGCGAGAAGTTCGGCGAGCTGCGGATCTCGCGCGGCTCGATCGACTGGGTCCCGCGCAGCCACCGCCGCTCGTTCCGCATGGAGTGGGAGCGCTTCGACGAGGTGATGCGCGAGTCCGGCCGGCCGACGACGGCCTGACCGGGGGACCGTGCGCGTCCTGTTCACGACCACGCCGGGCCGGGGCCACCTGCACGCGATGGTCCCGCTGGCGCGGGCGTTCGTCGATCGCGGGGACGACGTGCTGTGGACCACGGGCGCGTCGTCGTGCGCGTGGCTGGAACGTGACGGGTTCGCGGCCACGCCCGCCGGGCTCGACGAGGTGGACGGCAAGCGGGAGTTCGACCGGCGGTTCCCGGAGTTCGGCGCGCTCGCACCGCCGCAACGGCCGGACTTCATGTTCTCGCGCCTGTTCGGGTCGGTGCGGGCAGAACCGATGTTGCGTGATCTCGAGCCTGTTGCGCGTGCCTTCGCGCCCGACCTCATCGTGCGCGACGCCACCGAGTTCGCCGGCGCCATCGTCGGGGCGGCGCTCGGCGTGCGCACCGTCACGCACTCGTTCGGTGCACTGCTCCCGGCCGCGCGCGTCGCGTCGGTCGACCCCGAGCTGGAGCACCTGTGGGCGTCGCACGGGCTCGAACCCCGGCCGTACGGCGGCAGCTATGACGACGTGTACCTCGACATCTATCCCGCGAGCCTCCAGCCGCCCGGTGACCGCTCGCACGTGCGAGCCACCGAGCCGCTGCGGCCGGCGACCTCGGCGATCGCCGGTGACGACGCGCTCCCCGCGTGGCTGACCGGCGTGTCGGGTGACGACCAGCTCCCGCTCGTGTACGTCACCTTGGGCACGGTGTTCTCGGACGCCGGCGTGCTCGCCACCGTCGTGGAGGGTCTGCACGACCTGCGCGTGCGGGCGGTCGTCACGGTCGGTCCGCACGGTGATCCGGCCGCGCTCGGCGCGCAGCCCCCGCATGTACACGTCACCCGCTACATCGCGCAGGACGCACTGCTGCCCCACTGTGCGGTCGTCGTGTCCCACGCCGGGTCGGGCACGTTCCTCGCGTCGCTCGCCCATGGACTGCCGCACCTGTGCGTGCCGCAGGCCGCCGACCAGTTCCTCAACGCCGCTGCCTGCGCGGCGTCCGGCGCGGGGCTCGCGTTGATGCCGGCGGACGTGTCACCGGCGGCCGTCGCCGCTGCCGTCGAACGATTGCTCGACGATCGGGCGTTCCGGGACGCGGCCGCGGTCGTCGCGTCGGACATCGCGACCATGCCGGCGCCCGACGTCGTCGCCGAACGGCTGGCTCGCGCTCAGTAGCCGCCCATGATGTGCTCGATCCACGCGGCGGGCGCGGCGTTCATGAGCGTCTGCAGGTCCCAATAGTCGAACCAGCGCGTGATCGTCTCGCCGGCGATCTCGTGCACGGACACGAATGGCAGCGTCACCGTCTCGCCGGTCGCCCACGTCCACGTCTCGCTGTGCTCGACGATCACGGCGCCGCCATCGGCCACGACGAGACGCGGCGGTTGCGGCTCGTACGCGGCGAGCGGTTCGATGCCGAGCCGCAGCCGGGCGACGATGCGCTCGGGCCCGACCGCACCCTCTTCGGGGGCGCCCAC